>CAZNQG010000017.1:0-40840 GCA_964575235.1 uncultured Bacteroides sp. | reverse complement strand
GGGTGGAGCTCGGTACTTTCCGTCCTGAATGAGAACGAGTTCTGGGAGGTCATTGACCGGCTTCGTGAACTCGGGGCACAGGGCATCCTGGTGATCCCCATTGAGAAAATGATCGTTTGAAAATTTTTACCGGCATGAAAACATACATCAACCCACCCAGGGAAAAATGGGAAGGAATCCTCGCCAGGCCACAAACGGAAGACTCCGATGCAAGGGCAAGGGTCCTGGACCTGATCGCCCAGGTCAGGAACGGGGGTGACGAGGCCCTTTTCAGGCTGACCCGGGAACTCGACGGGATTGAGATCCGTGAACTGCAGGTTTCGCAAGGCGAAATCAAAGCGGCCGCACGGGCAGTACCCCGGGAGCTCAAGAATGCCGTTGCGACGGCCAGGGCCAACCTGGAGAAATTCCACTCCGCGCATAAAACCGAGGACTGCCTCCTGGTTACCACACCGGGAGTACGGTGCTGGACCCGGACCATACCCATCGGGCGTGTGGGATTGTACATTCCGGGGGGCTCCGCACCCCTTTTCTCAAGCGTCCTTATGCTGGGTGTACCGGCCAGGCTCGCCGGCTGCGACGAGATCCTGCTTTGCACACCGCCCGGGCCGGATGGCAGCATCCATCCTTCCATACTGTACTGCGCGGATCTGTTGGGCATTGACAGGATCTTCCGGGTGGGTGGGGCACAGGCCGTTGCGGCCATGGCATACGGCACCGGCAGCATGCCCAGGGTTGATAAGATCTTTGGGCCGGGAAACCGTTACGTTACGATGGCCAAACAAGTGGTCAGCCTGGACAGAGTGGCCATCGACCTGCCCGCCGGTCCGTCCGAACTGGCCGTAATCGCTGACGGCACAGCAGATCCGGTATTCATTGCCGCGGACCTGATCTCCCAGGCCGAACACGGTCCCGACAGCCAGGTGCTGCTGGTATGTCCCGATGAAGGCCTGATCGAACCCGTGCAGCAGGAGCTGGCCAGGCAACTGGCCGACCTGCCCAGAAAGGAAACAGCGGAGCAATCACTCGAAAACAGCAGGATCGTGGTGCTGAAAAAACAGGGGGATATCCTGGATTTCATCAACGCCTATGCCCCGGAACACCTCGTCATCATGTGCCGGGATTACGGGGAAGTGGGCATACGCATCCGGAATGCGGGTTCGGTTTTCATGGGATCCCTGAGCCCCGAGAGCGCCGGCGACTATGCCTCCGGCACGAACCATACGCTTCCGACCGGGGGCCATGCCAGGGCTTACAGCGGCCTCGGTGTATCAGACTTCGTAAAACGGATCAGCTTCCAGGAAATATCTGCGGAAGGACTCCGGAACCTGGGTCCGTCCGTAATGTGCATGGCCTCGGAAGAGAAACTGGAAGGGCATCGAAGGGCCGTGGAAGTACGTTTAAGTAAAATTAAAGATAAACTTGCATAAATGTCAGATTTAAAGGAGTTTGTACGAAAGAATATTCTGGAGCTTATTCCCTATTCCTCGGCACGGGACGAGTTCACCGGTACGGATGCCATCCTGATGGATGCAAACGAGAATCCCTACAATAACCCCTTCAACCGGTACCCGGATCCCAGGCAGAGGGAACTCCGTTCCAGGCTTGGAGATATGCTGGGACTGGACCCGGACCGTGTTTTCGCCGGCAACGGCAGCGATGAGGCCATTGACCTTCTGATCCGTATTTTCTGCAATCCGGGAAACGACCGGATCGTCATCATGGACCCCAGCTACGGGATGTATAAGGTCTGTGCCGATGTAAACGATGTGGGGACCGACGCTGTAAGCCTTGAGGAAGATTTCAGACTGAATTCGGAACGCATCCTGGATGCCGTTAAACCGGCCACGAAGATGGTTTTCCTGTGCTCTCCGAATAATCCCTCCGCCAACCTGCTCCAGACCTCCGAGATCCGCAGGATACTGGATGGATTCAGCGGCGTTGTGGTGGTCGATGAAGCGTACATAGATTTCGCGGGTGGCGGGGGACTGCTGCCCCTGCTGAAGCAGTATCCCGGGCTCGTACTGCTGCGAACCCTTTCCAAGGCCTGGGCGGCGGCGGGGATACGCCTCGGGATGGCCCTGGCAGATCCGCAGGTGATCGGCCTGATGAACCGGGTGAAATATCCGTACAACGTAAGCTTTCTGTCCCAGGAAAAAGCACTGGAAATACTCGATGAGGAGAGTCGGAAGCAGGAATGGGTGGAAAAGATCGTATCGGAGCGGAAGAGGCTCTCGGATGAACTGGCGACCCTGCAACATGTTATAAAGGTCCATCCTTCAGACGCGAATTTCCTGCTGGTAAAGGTGGAGAATGCCGGGGGACTTTACCGGCACCTTCTCAGCGGGGGGGTCGTGGTCAGGGATCGTTCCCGCATGACCCACTGCGGCGGTTGTCTTCGCATAAGCGTCGGAACGGAAAAAGAAAACCGGCGACTGGTTGAATTAATGAAATCTTACTGATATGCAAAAAGCGCTGTTCATAGACCGCGACGGAACACTCATCGTGGAACCGCCCATTGATTTCCAGGTGGATTCCCTTGATAAGCTGGAATTCCTCCCGGCGGTTTTCCGCAGCCTGTACCTGATCCGGCAAAACCTCGAATATGAACTGGTTATGGTGTCAAACCAGGACGGGATGGGAGGGGATCAATACCCCGAGCCTGCCTTCAGGCAGGTGCAGGAAAAGGTCCTTAAAGCCTTCGGAAACGAGGGGATAGAGTTTGACGCAATCCATATTGACACCTCCTTGCCCGAGGATAAGCTGCCCACCCGGAAACCCGGCACGGGCATGCTGAAAAAATATATGCAGGGCAATTACGACCTGGAAAATTCATGGGTGATCGGCGACCGCATCACGGACATAGAACTGGCCCGGAACCTGGGTGCCGGCGGGATCCTGATCGGAGAACCCGGTCTTCAAGGCGACCTTGAGAAGGCCGGGCTCAGCGAACACTGCCATTTCATTGCCGGAGGCTGGGAGGATGTATTTGCTTTCCTGCTCAGGAACCATCGCCGGTCCCGCGTGGAAAGAAAAACATCCGAGACGCGCATCAGCGTTGACCTGAGCCTGGACGGGTCGGGCTTATCGAAGATATCCACCGGGATAGGGTTTTTCGACCATATGCTGGAACAGATCGCCAGGCACGGGGGAATGGACCTGGAGATCGAGGTGGAAGGCGACCTGGAGGTGGATGAGCACCATACGATCGAAGACACCGGGCTGGCCCTTGGCGATGCTTTCCTGAAGGCCCTGGGTGAAAGGAAAGGCATTGAACGCTATGGTTTTGTCCTTCCGATGGACGATTCCCTGGCAAGGGTGGCGGTGGACCTGGGCGGCAGGAGCTGGCTGGTCTGGGATGCAGACTTTTCAAGGGAAAAGATCGGGGATATGCCCACGGAAATGATAGAGCATTTTTTCAAATCCTTTTCGGATACGGCGCGCTGCAACCTCAACATTGAAGCCTCGGGCCGGAACGAACATCACAAGGCGGAGGCCATTTTCAAGGCCTTCGCAAAGGCGCTCAGACAGGCAGTCCGCAGGGACCCCTGGTCGGATGCGGTGCCTTCCACCAAAGGGAAACTATAGGAAATGCAGGAAAGATGAACGTTGCCATCGTAAAATACAATGCCGGGAACATCCGCTCGGTGGATTTCGCGCTCCGGCGCCTGGGCATCGAGGCCATGATCACCGATGACCACGACCGGATCCGGTCCGCGGACAAGGTGATCTTTCCCGGTGTGGGCGAGGCGAGCACAACGATGAAATACCTCCGGGAAAGGGGACTGGATGCACTGATCGCGAGCCTGACCCAGCCGGTGCTTGGAATCTGCCTGGGATTGCATCTGATGTGCGCTGCCTCTGAGGAAGGCCCCGTGGATTGCATCGGGATATTCGACCTTCCGGTCCGGAAGTTCGAGCCCCTGCAGAAAGTACCCCATATGGGCTGGAACAGCCTGCAGAATATACGCGGAAGGTTGATCCCTCCTGACCTGGAGAATGCCTGTGCGTATTTCGTACACAGTTATTATGCGCCGCAGGGAGAGCATACGAGCGCCCGGAGCGATTACATCGTTCCCTTCAGTGCAGCCCTGGAGAAGGATAATTTTTTCGCCACCCAGTTCCATCCCGAGAAGAGCGGAACCGTAGGGGAAACCATATTGAAAAGCTTTCTGGACCTGTAATGGACCTCATACCGGCCATCGATATCATTGACGGTGCATGCGTTCGCCTGCAGCAGGGAGATTATGCGAGTAAGAAGGTCTATTCCGGCCGACCCGAAGAAACGGCTTCCCGGTTCGAGGAGATGGGTATTCGCAGGCTGCACCTGGTGGACCTGGACGGTGCCCGGGAAGGCCGCGTAGTCAACCTGGACATCCTGGAAAAGATCAGGGAGCGGACTTCCCTGGTAATTGATTTCGGCGGGGGGGTCAAAACGGAGGAGGACCTGCAACGGGTCTTTGCTGCGGGAGCCGAAATGGTTACGGCCGGGAGCATCGCGATTCGGGATCCGCAATGCGTCATTAAATGGCTGGATGAATACGGTCCCCAGCGGATTATCCTCGGTGCGGATGTCAGGCAGGGAATGATCTCCATCCAGGGATGGCAGGAGGATACCTGCCAGGACCTGTTCGGGTTCCTGCGCCGTTTTTCCGAAGCGGGCATCCGGACGGTGATCTGTACCGATATCACGGCGGATGGCATGCTGCAGGGACCTGCACAGGAACTTTACAGGGACCTCGTCCAGGCCTTCCCGGCACTTGAGATCATTGCCAGCGGCGGTGTCTCGGGGATGGGGGACATACTGGACCTGGAAGCCGCGGGGGTCAGCGGGGTGATCTTCGGCAAGGCTTACTATGAAAACAGGATCACGGACGATGACATACGGGATTTTCTGAAATACCATTGAATGGAATGCTGGCAAAACGGATCATACCCTGCCTGGATATACGGGACGGACAGACCGTCAAAGGCATAAATTTCCTGAACATCAAAGAGGTTGGCGATCCCGTTGAAATGGGCGCCGAATATGCCGGGGCCGGAGCCGACGAGCTCGTTTACCTGGATATAACGGCCACGCACGAGGGCCGGAACCTTTTTGCAGACCTGGTCCGGCGCATCGCCAGGCATGTGAACATCCCGTTCACGGTCGGAGGCGGAATTCGTGAGATCCGGGATGTGGAACCGCTTCTGTCCGCCGGAGCCGACAAGGTAACCATCAATTCTGCGGCCGTAAGGGACCCGGAACTGATCGGCCGGATCGCGGACTCCTACGGAAGCCAGTTCGTGGTGGTGGCCATCGATGCGAAACTCGAGGAGGACGACTGGTATGTATACGTGAACGGGGGCAGGATGCGGACCGGGAGAAGGCTGTTCGAATGGGCCAGGGAAGCCGAGGAACGAGGGGCCGGGGAAATACTGTTTACCTCCATGAACCATGACGGGACCAGGAACGGGTACGCCAACGAGGCCACAGCCCGCATATCAACGCAGCGGGGCATCCCGGTGATCGCCTCGGGCGGGGCGGGCAGGATGAGCCATTTCGTGGATGTGTTCACCCGGGGAGCAGCGGATGCGGCGCTGGCTGCCTCGATATTCCACTTCCGGGAAATCGGCATACCCGATCTGAAGCGGCACCTCAGGCAGCATGGCATCATCGTACGATAAGCAGGAACACGCATTATGGAACTACAGGAACTGGGATATAACGAAGAACTTGAAGAGTACCGCAGGGAACACGACCTGGAAGGATTCGCTGTGGGAAGGGTGGTATCCGAGCACAGGGAAAGGTATGTCATCCGGACGGGCCGGGATGAATTGCATGCGGAGATCCTGGGCAACCTGAGGTACTCTGCTGCAAGCCGGTCCGATCTGCCGTCGGTGGGGGACTGGGTCGCTTTCCGGCAGTACGATGATGACCGGGCGATCATACACGCCGTCTTTCCCCGGAAATCCATCCTGGAAAGGAAGGCACCGGGCAGTTTCGGGGAAAAACAGGTTCTGGCCTCCAACATCGATGCGGCGCTGCTCGTGCAGGCAGTGGACCGGGATTTCAGCATAAACCGGCTGGAAAGGTACCTGGCAATCTGCCATGCTTCGGGAATCCGGCCCGTGATTGTGCTGAGTAAAACGGACCTGGTCGGCCCATCCGTCCTGGCAGGATTGCTAGAAAGCCTGCAAACCCGTATTCCGTCGGTTCCGGTGATCCCCATCAGCAACCTCACCCGTGCCGGTTATGCGGAGTTCGGATCCAGGCTCGAGAAGGGAAAAACCTATTGCCTGCTCGGTTCTTCGGGCGCAGGCAAATCCACCCTTCTGAATGCCATGGCAGGCAGGGATCTTATGCATACCGGTGCAATCAGCCAAAAGACGGGCAGGGGAAGGCATGTTACCACCCGGCGCGAGCTGTTCCTGCTGGACGACGGGGGCATGATCATAGACAACCCCGGGCTGAGGGAAGTAGGCATCACCGAGTCGGAGGAAGGCATCCTGCAGACCTTTGCGGCCATTCTTGAAGAATCCTCCCGCTGCCGGTACAGGGACTGCACGCATACCCGGGAGGCCGGTTGTGCGGTGCGGGATGCGGTTGATCGGGGTCTGATCGACCGGAAGACCTATGAGAATTACCTGAAAATGGAAAAGGAAAAAGAATATTTTGAATCCAGCCTTGCGGAAAGGCGTAAAAGGGACAGGGAATTCGGGAAGATGGTCAAACGGTACAAAAAGGACCGTAAAACGGGTAAATTCTAACCATTCATATGTAAAACCTGCTCATGCAACAATACAAACCGGATATGGAATTGAATTTTAATAAAATGGGAGGGATCCTCCCGGCCGTCATCCAGGATGCCGCCTCGGGCCAGGTCCTGATGCTCGGCTTTATGAACCGGGAAGCCTACGATAAGACCAGGAAAGAAGGCAGGGTCTGCTTTTATTCGCGTACCAAAAAGCGATTGTGGACCAAGGGGGAGGAAAGCGGCAATTACCTGAATGTAATGGAGATACGGGAGGATTGCGACCGGGACAGCCTGCTGATCCTGGTGGATCCCGAGGGACCCGTATGCCATACGGGACAGAAAAGTTGCTTTGGCGAAGGAAATCTTCCGGCCCTGAATTTCCTGGTTTCGCTTCAGGACCTGCTTCGATCCAGGAAACAGGAATTGCCCGAAAATTCCTACACGGCAAGCCTTTTTCGTGCCGGGGTCAACAAAATTGCCCAGAAGCTTGGGGAGGAGGCCGTTGAACTCGTCATAGAGGCAAAGGATTCGAATGACGATAAGCTGTTGAACGAGGCTGCGGACCTGCTCTTTCACCTCATGATCCTGCTCGTCGAAAAGGGTTATGGCCTGGAAGATGTTGCAGAAGTCCTGCGGAGCAGGCACTAGATGCGGATGCCCGTAACCCTGCCTGATATAAAGATTCTCCGGGAGACCCGGATAAAGCGGCGAAGCCCCTGGGAACAGGCTGGTGGTCCCGTTTTTCGCGAACTGCCTTTAGGCCTCGAATTCTGCCAGGGTCTTGCCGATGATTCCGACGGCTTCACCCAGTTGTTCCCTGTTGATCACCAGGGGAGGGGCAAAGCGAATGATGTGCTCATGGGTGGGTTTGGCGAGAAGCCCGTTCTCTTTCAAGGCAACGCAGACATCCCAGGCCGTTTTGCCGCCTTTGGGGCGGATCACGATGGCGTTCAGCAGTCCCTTTCCCCGGATGGTCTCGACCATGCCGGATTGTATCCTGCCCAGCTCCTCCCGGAAGAATTCACCCAGGACCGCGGCGTTTTCCGCCAGTTTTTCCTCGCGGATCACCTCCAGGGCTGCAACGGCAACCTTGCAGGCCAGGGGGTTGCCTCCGTAGGTTGAACCGTGCTCACCGGGCTTGATGCAGAGCATGATGTCATTGTCCGCCAGGACCGCTGAGACGGGGTAGGCGCCGCCGGAAAGGGCCTTGCCCAGGATCAGGATATCGGGCCTTACGTTTTCGTGGTCGCAGGCAAGCAGCCTGCCCGTTCGGCCGATGCCGGTCTGTACTTCATCGGCAATGAACAGCACGTTGTGCTTTTTGCATAATTCGTATGCTCCGGAGAGATATCCTTCGGACGGGACGTAAACCCCGGCCTCCCCCTGAATGGGTTCGACCAGGAACCCCGCAACGGCGGGATCCTGGAGTTCCCTTTCGAGTGCACCCAGATCGTCGTAGGGGATCTTGATGAAACCCGGTGTATAGGGACCGAAGCCTTTGTAGCTGTCCGGATCGGTTGACATGGAGATGACCGTGATGGTGCGCCCGTGGAAATTGCCCTCACAAACAATGATCTTCGCCTCGTTTTCCGGTATGCCCTTTTTTTCATAGGCCCATTTCCTGCAAAGCTTCAGGGCCGTTTCATCCCCTTCTGCACCCGAATTCATGGGCAGAACCTTGTCGTAGCCGAAATACCGTGTAACGTATTCCTCGTATTCGCCGAGAACCGAGGTGTAGAAGGCCCTGGAGGTAAGGGTGAGCTTTGGCGCCTGCTCCTGCATAGCCGCAACGATTTTCGGATGGCAATGCCCCTGGTTGACGGCTGAATAGGCAGACAGAAAATCAAAGTACCGCTTTCCTTCCACATCCCATACAAAAACCCCTTCGCCGCGGTCAAGCACCACGGGCAGGGGATGGTAGTTGTGTGCACCATACTTGTCTTCACGTGCGATGTAATCCTGAATGTTCATCTTGTTCCGCTTGGTTAAAATTTTACCAAAAATAATCAATCTTCCCTATCCTGGTCATGGATTTGGCTTTATTTTACACCCCGACCCGGGGATGCGTGTCCCCCTCAGAACCGGAAGGTCAGTTTGAGGTTGAAGCGCCGTCCCGTCAGGTAATTGGGTACGGCGAAGGCTTCGGGTGCATACGCCTGGCTGGATACCGTCTTGATCCAGATATAGGAGGCCGTATTGTTGACGCCCAGCAGGTTGAATATTTCAGCCGAGATCCAGATGCTTCTGAAATGCCGGAAGGGATTGCCTTCCTTGAGCATGCTCCCTTCCCGCTTTAAAACTTTGGAAAAGCCTATATCCACGCGCTTGTAGGAAGGCATCCTGAAGACCTGGTCGTATCGTTCGACATCGGGCGAACTAAAAGGCAGCCCGGTTCCGAAAAGGACGTTCAGGTGGACCTTGTAGTCCGGATTCCTCGGGAAATAATCCTGGAAGTAAACGCCTACCATAACACGCTGGTCGGTTGGCCTGGGGTAGTATCCCGGTTCCTCCCGGAGTCCGTTTTCATCGTAGTAAAAATCCCCTATGATGTCCTCCTGGGTTCTCATCAGGCTGAGGCTGGCCCAGGATGTGGCGCCCGGCACAAACTCCCCGTGGATCTTCATATCGAGTCCCACGGCATAGCCGCGTGCCAGGTTCTCGGCCGCATACTGGATGCGCACATTATCGTATTTATAGGGGATAAGGTTGCTCATGTGCTTGTAATAGACCTCGGTGCTGAACTTAAAAGGGCGGTCCCAGGCCCGGAATACAAGATCACCGCCCAGTACCACATGGATGGATTTCTGCGCCCCTACCGATTTATTCAGGGTCCCGTCCGGGTATCGAAGCTCCCTGTAGAACGGGGGCTGGTAATAATACCCTGTGGCCAGCCTGAATACCACGTCGCGTTTCCAGTTGGGCTTTATCGAAAAGGTTAGCCGGGGACTAAGCAGGAATTCTCCGTTCATATCCCAGTAGGTTCCTCTCAGGCCCGCATTCAGGAAGAAGCGGAGGCTGTCCCGCTCGAAGGTGTAAGTGTTCTGAACGAATGCGTTCAGCCGGTTACTGAACAGATGGTTGCGGGATTTCACGGAGCGGAACAGCCGGATATCGGTCCCCGAATAAGGAACCGAATAACCCGCACTGTCGATCATTTCCCATTCCGAGATCCGGTCATGGATGCGTTCGTGCTGCCAGCGTGCGCCCCATTCCAGGATATTTCTTCCCAGGCTGTGGCTGCCAAGGTGGGAGAGGGAATAGACGAATGCCTTAAGGTCGTTACGGGCATGGTCGTGCATGCCCCCGACCCCGATGTTCAGGATGCTGTCCCCGTACGATTCCGATCCGAGGCGGTTGTCCAGCTCGTTGATCCAGTACTCTCCGAGTATATCGTATTTTTCCTGTTCGATGGAGGAAAAGGCCGATGCGATCAATTTCAGTGAAACCTCCTCGGCAGGCTTGAAATGAAGGGTCAGGGCACCGGTGTAGGCATCGAACCGGTCGCGTTCCTGTCCCTCGTAATAGATCACCAGGTTCAGCGGAACATTCCAGGTCCCGAAATCGGTCCGCCGTGTCTCCGGAATGAAATGAAAACGATTGTTGGCGATGTTTCCGAGAAAGCTCAGCTCCCATTTCCTGGCGATCCTGTAGGTCAGCAGGGTCTGAAAATCAAGGAAATTCGGATTGTACTCTCCCTTGGTTTCGAGCGATGAAAGAAGATACTGGGTCGTGCGGTACCGGAAGCCGGTAAGGTAGGTGAAGCGCCTGTCCCTCGAAGTCCCCTCCAGGTGAAGGGATCCGCCGAGCAGGCTCATGCTTGCGGAACCTGCGAACTCATAAGGCTTGCGGTACGTAATGTCCAGGACCGAAGACATTTTGTCCCCGTACCCGGCTTCGAACCCGCCCGCCGAGAACTTGATGGACGAGACCAGGTCCGGATTGATGAAGCTCATCCCTTCCTGCTGGCTGGAACGGATCAGGAAAGGCCTGTGGATCTCGATGTTGTTTACATAGACGAGGTTCTCGTCAAAATTCCCGCCCCTTACCGAATACTGGGAGCTCAGCTCGTCCCTTGAGGACACCCCCGGGAGGGTGTACAGTATGCCTTCGATGCCACCGGTGACGTTTGGAAGCATATCCAGGGTTTTGATGTCGATCCGGGTAAGGGTGGTATTGCGGTCGTACTGTTCGTGTATGGTAACCTCGTCCAGGTCCTGGGCCATAACCTCCAGCGTGCGGTTGATCTCCCTGCGTTCCCCCGGCTTGAGGTACAGCGGCACTTCGGCCTGCCGGTAACCGAGGAAAGAAACGATCAGGGTCAGGTCCACACCGGCCGGGACTTCGAGCTCAAAGTACCCGTTTTCATCGGTTACCGTACCGTGAGGGGTTCCGGGAATGGCAATGCTGGCGGGGAAGATGGGGGAACCGTCTACAGTGCTGATGCGGCCGAAAACCAAGGCGGTCTCCTGGGACATTGCCTGGAAAGGCAGGAACAGGAGGAGCATATGCAGGAGCCTGAATCTCATCGGATAATACTACTTAAACTGATATTCGCCTGATAAATTGTGTGTGTGCAGGCCTCGCCATGGACTTCATCTGTCCTTGTTCGGGTCCTTGAATTTGCCCTCCTTCAGGTATTCGAAGAACTTCGCCCAGTTCAGTGGGTTGAAAATGCTGTAATAAGGCGTCTGGCCCTTCGTATATGCGGCGTTATACTGCTCCCTCAGGTGATACTGGTAATTCAGGTCGGGGTCCGGCGGTGCATCCGGATTATGAATCTGGCTGTGGATGAATGCCAGGTTGCGGAAGGCCCGCTGCAGGTCGTCGTCGGGCAGCTCAAGGGAGATAAAAGCCTGTTTGAACTCCTGGTAGGTCTTCCAGGGCAGGATGATCACCTCACGGATCTCAATGGTATCCTCCTGCATGATGACGTCAACCGGGTAGTAATAGGACCTGAGCGTGTCGGGAATGATCAGGCCGGTCCTCTTATATCCTACCGCGGAAAACAGTATGGTATCGCGGGATTCGACCACGAAGGAAAACATACCTCGGGTATCGCTGATGGTTCCGCGCCGTTTGTTCAGGATCAGGATATGAACAAACTGCATGGGCTGAAGGTATTCATTCCTTACCACCCCGGAGAGCTGTATCAGCTTCTCTTCTTTCTGTCCGCGGCAGGGCAATGCTATGGCCAGCATTGTAATCAGTATGAACACCGTCTTTTTCAAGCCTTAAAAATGCTAAAAATAGAGCATATAAAAAACGCAGATATTTATTATTAACGTATTTTACGGAGAAGGGAGTTCCTCAGGATTGAATACCTTTGCCGGGTAATCCTCCGTCATGATACAGCAAAAGGAGATCAGCCTGCCGCCCTTTCCCAGGGGATTCCACCTGATAACGAGGTACATTGAACAGGAATTGCAGGAACTCCCCGAACAGGGCATTCTGAACATACTGATCCAGCATACCTCGGCCGGCATCACCCTGAACGAGAATGCGGACCCTTCCGTGCGGACGGATTTCGAGTCTTTTTTTTCCAGGCTGGTTCCTGAAAACCAGTCTTACTTCGTCCATACCCTGGAAGGAGCCGACGATATGCCGGCCCATCTGAAATCCTCCCTGACCGGAACCAGCCTCAACATCCCCATCACCCGGGGCAGGCTGAATCTGGGCACCTGGCAGGGGATTTACCTCTGCGAGTTCAGGAACCATGGAGGAAGGCGAAGGCTGGTATTGACGGTTTACAGTTGAGGCCGTCGCTGCAACGCATGTTCTACAGCATTCGGGCGTTCTCCAAAACATGACTTTTCTTATCCCCGGCACGCCTGAATTTTCCTAATTTGGGACAGGAATCAAGAATACCGACCCATGCAGAAATTGATGCTTTTAGGGGATGAGGCCATTGCCCAGGGTGCCCTGGATGCAGGAATGTCCGGTATTTACGCTTACCCGGGCACGCCGTCAACGGAGATCACCGAGTATGTACAGCGGCAGAAGCTGGACCGTCCTGTTAGGAGCGACTGGTCGGCCAACGAAAAGACTGCAATGGAAGCCGCGCTCGGGATGTCTTACGCAGGGAAACGCTCGATGGTTTGCATGAAGCATGTGGGACTAAACGTGGCCGCGGATCCCTTTATAAATGCCGCCATTACCGGTGTGAACGGGGGTATGGTCATAGCCGTGGCAGACGATCCCTCCATGCATTCCTCGCAGAACGAGCAGGACTCCAGGTTTTTCGCAAAATTTGCCAGGATTCCGGTGCTGGAACCATCCAGCCAGCAGGAAGCCTATGATATGGCCTACCTTGCTTTCGAACTCTCCGAACGGTACCGGGTCCCGGTCATGATCCGCATAACCACCCGGCTGGCGCACTCCCGGTCCGGCGTATCCCGGTCGGAGCCGAAACCTCCCGGGGAGCTGAAACTTTCGGAGAACCCGACCCAGTTCATCCTGCTGCCAAGCATGGCCCGCAAAAGCTATCGCAGACTGCTCGATATCCAGGCAGACCTGGAAAAGGAATCGGATAAAAGCCCCTTCAACCGGCTTACCGGAGGAGAGGATGCCTCGGTGGGGGTGATTGCCGGGGGACTGGCATACAATTACCTGCTGGAGGCCTTTGAGGATTTCAGGGTTCCCCACCCGGTGCTGAAAATCTGCCAGTACCCTCTTCCTGCCGGGCTGATCGCCGGATTGTACGACAGCTGCGATGCCCTGATGGTTATCGAGGAAGGGTATCCCCTGATTGAGGAATCCCTCCGCGGGATCCTGGACAGGGGAAAGGAGGTCCACGGGAAACTGGACGGGACCCTTCCCATGGCAGGGGAACTGAATCCAGACCTGGTCAAACAGGCCTTTGGCTTCACTCCGAAGACGGGCATGGAGGTTCCGGGCATCGTGCGGGACCGGCCTCCCGCATTGTGCAAGGGATGCAGCCATGCCGATGTATACCATGCGCTGAACCAGGTCATGGAGCCTTACGGGGACGGCCGGGTTT
The DNA here is from genome assembly GCA_964575235.1 of uncultured Bacteroides sp. Classification (GTDB taxonomy): domain Bacteria; phylum Bacteroidota; class Bacteroidia; order Bacteroidales; family SM23-62; genus SM23-62. The sequence goes on along the minus strand of CAZNQG010000017.1, from coordinate 27,106 downwards.
TCTCCGATATCGGCTGTTATACACTGGGGGCTCTTCCCCCGTACAATGCCATCGACACCTGCGTGGACATGGGCGCTTCGGTAACCATGGCCAAGGGAGCGGCGGATGCGGGACTCGTGCCTTCGGTTTGCGTCATCGGGGATTCAACCTTTACCCATTCGGGGATGACCGGTTTGCTGGATGCCGTACAGGACCAATCACCCATCACCGTGATCATTTCCGATAATTCCACCACGGCCATGACCGGGGGACAGCCTTCGCATGCCACGGGAAGACTTGAATCCATCTGCCGGGGTATCGGAGTCGAACCCGGACACATCCGCAGGCTGAATCCGCTGAAAAAACACCACAGGGAGAACGTTGAAATACTCCGGGAGGAAGTTGCCTACCGGGGCGTTTCGGTGGTGCTGGCCGAAAGGGAGTGCATACAGACAGCCACCCGCAGGAAAAAGGAACAAAAAACAAGCGCCAGGGAGAAATAAACCATGAAAGCGGACATCATTCTGGCCGGGGTCGGGGGACAGGGGATTCTCTCCATTGCTGCCTCCATCGGTATGGCCGCCCTGGAGAACAACCTGCAGATCAAGCAGGCCGAGGTGCACGGCATGAGCCAGCGGGGAGGGGCCGTTCAGTCCAACATGAGAATATCCAGCGGACCGATCGCTTCGGACCTGATCCCGAAAGGGGAGGCAGACCTCATCCTTTCGGTCGAACCCATGGAATCGCTGCGCTACCTGCCCTGGCTTTCTCAGGGGGGCTGGCTGATCACGAACATCCATCCCTACATCAACATACCCGATTATCCGGCCCTGGAAGATCTGGAGGCGGCCATTGCCCAAATTCCGAACCATATATCCCTGGATGCGGATGCCATTGCCAGGCAGGTAGGCTCCGGCAAAGTGTCCAACATGGTGGTCCTCGGTGCGGCAACCCCTATCATCGACATACCGTATGAAAGTTTTGAGGAGGGCATCAGGAGGATATTCGGAAGAAAGGGGGAGGAGATCGTCGCACTGAACCTCGAAGCACTGCGCAGGGGAAAAGAATGGGCCCTGAAGAGCATGGATTAAAAGGTATATCCTTATATTGCATGCCAATCCTATGATCATCCGATGAGCGAGCATTCCTTTACCCCTGAAGACCTGGACCGGTTCCGTGAAAAGGGGATAAGCCGGGAAACCATCGAGATCCAGCTTGAGAACTTCCGCAGGGGTTTTCCACCCGTATCCCTGGTGGCACCCGCTACGGCGGGAGACGGAATCATACGCCTTCCGGAGGATAAGGCGGGGGAGTATGCCCGGCAATACACGGCCCTTCAATCCGCACTCAGTATCATTAAGTTCATCCCTGCTTCCGGGGCTGCATCCAGGATGTTCAAGAGCCTGTTTGAGTACCTGAACCGTACAGGGGAGGACCGGGCAGGGGCGGGTCCGGAGGTCATGGAAGTCATCGGGGGACTCGATAAGCTTGCCCTAACGGGGGACCTGGAGGAGTTGCTCAGGCGCAGGGGTAAGGCATTACCGGACATGGTTTCCGAAAGGGATTACCGGGGAATCCTGCAGGCCATATTATGGGAGGAGGGACTCAACTACGGGCAATTGCCAAAGGGACTGCTTAAATTCCACAAGTATCCGGATGAATGCAGGACTCCCGTCGAGGAGCACATGATCGAAGGCGCCGAATACAGCGCAGGAAGGGGGAATTTGGTTCAACTTCATTTTACGGTTTCCGGTGAACACCTGGAACCCTTCCGCCAGCTGGTGAACCGGCGCCAGCCTGAACTGGAAAAAAGATACGGGGTGCGGTACAAAACGGATTTCACCCTACAGCGTCCCTTCACCGACACCATTGCCGTTGACACGGAAAACCGGCCGTTCCGGGAGGCGGACGGGAGCATCCTGTTCAGGCCCGGTGGACACGGGGCGCTGCTGGCAAACCTGAATGAACTGGATGCCGACCTGATCTTCATAAAGAACATCGATAACGTATGCCCGGACCGGATGAAACCGGTTACCTACATCTACAAGAAAGCCATTGCAGGCATACTTATGGACGCACGGGACAGGGCATTCTCCTATCTCAGGATGCTGGATGCCGGCGACATTGCCAGGCTCCCTGAAATGGAACAATTTTTAGAGGATGGGATGAACGTGAGGCTGTCCGATGCGGATAGAACACTTCCGGAGAAACAAAAGGCAGATCTGATTAAAAACAGGCTGAACCGGCCGATCCGGGTATGCGGCATGGTCAGGAACGAGGGAGAACCGGGAGGAGGACCCTTCTGGTGCCGGAACCGGGACGGTTCCGTTTCCCTGCAGATCGTGGAGTCGGCACAGATAAACCTCCGGGATCCCGCTCAGGCGGAAATCGCTTCCAGTGCGACCCATTTCAATCCCGTCGACCTGGTTTGTGCCACACGGGATTACCGGGGAGACCGCTTTGAACTGTCCGGCTTTACGGACCCGGAAACCGGCTTGATCTCCCTGAAATCAAGCGACGGAAGGAAACTCAAGGCACAGGAACTGCCCGGGCTGTGGAACGGATCCATGTCCGGGTGGAATACCCTGTTCGTCGAAGTACCCATAGAAACCTTCAATCCGGTCAAAACCCTGAACGACCTTCTGCGGCCGGAACACATTACTTAATCCAGCAGGATCCCGGCCCGGCTGAGAAGGGTCCAGCCGGACGCCCAGTTGTAGGTGCCGAATGCTCCCTGGTAGCTGACCTCATCGAACCAGGTGTCCGGGACGGGCACCCAGCCGGAGAATATGTAATCGCTTGCGACCAGACGATACGTGCCGCCGGAATAAGTCATTCCGGGCGATTCCACCTTATTCCCTTCAGTGCCGAAATAATTGCGCACTTCCAGGTTTTGTCCGCTAAGATCCTCTTCCGGGTCGGGACTGTATACCCGGAATATGGAATCGGTATCGTTGCCTGCAACATCGTAAAATACATTTCCTTCCAGCCGGAGTTCTCCTTCCAGAAACTGTTCGTAACTGTCCTCCAGTCCCGCTTTGAATTCGATCTCCACGCCATCCTGCTTGTTGAGCAGGATGGAGTTGGCCAGTGTGCCTGCCCCGTTCTTGCTGTAGGACAAGCAAATCCTGTCGTCCCCTGTACCGCCCCCGACGAGGGTCAGGTTGAATAGAAGCGGGGCGGAAAGCGGGCGGCCGTTTTCCGGCGAAATGCCCCCGGTGGCTTCCACCAGGTGGTCTCCTCCAAGCGGCTCCTGTATCCCGGCCCAGAACTGTCCCCTGCCTTGATAACCTTCATCGTAGTCGAAGGCGTCATCGTCGCAATAAGCTGACAGCAGGTAGCGGCAATCAACGGTTCCACCGAAGAATTCGAAACCGTCGTCGGCATTTGAGATCACTTCCACATGATCGATGGTCGTTCCGTTGCCTACACCCCCCAGGGTAAGACCGTTTATTTCGTTTCCTTCTCCCAGTTTTGTTCCCCCGTGCCGGATCGATACGTAGCGGAATATTCCCGAGTCGTCCGCATCGTTGAGGCCCCCGTAGGTGCCCCTCGGTTCACTCAGTGGTATGCCTTCGATGTGATTTTCGTTATACCGGCTGTTCAGACTTGCCGAACCCAGGATGATGACTCCGCCCCATAAGCCTTTCGATTCAACCGGTACCGAGCCTTCAAGATCGTCTCCCTCGCAGGTGAATATAATGGGTTCGGCCGCAGTTCCCTCCGCCAGGATGCGCCCTCCCCTTGCCACGATGAGTGCGGATGCCGCCGAGCCCTGGCCGGTCTTTGCCCGGATTACCGTTCCGGGCTCGATGGTCAGGGTCTGGCCGTCGTTCACAAACACCATTCCCTCCAGGAGATAGGTTTTACCTTTGGTCCAGGTTACGGTTCCCGTGCCTGCACCATTATCCCGGATGCTCTCGGTCTCTTCCACATAGTAATTGCTTTTGCGGCATCCGGAGATAACCAGGACGCAAAAGACTGAAACCAGAATCGTAGCGGTAACAGCAATGTCTGTAAACGGTTTGGTGATGGTCATGCTCATGATGTTTACAGAACCACTTCAAGATTGAGAAACAAATAGGACGTATTTGCCATGTTGGCTGCATAAGGGAACCAGTCCTGGTAGTTCAGCGCAATCCGGATATGCCTGATCGGCTGGTACTGGATGCCTCCGATGAGGGCCGATCCGTCATCGTGGAGATTCCAGGGTTTGCTTTCCTCCGGCGGAATGTTTGACGAAAGCCGGTCGTACCTGGCAAATATTTCCAGCTTTTCTGTAATGTCATAGGACAGATAGAAGGACAGGGCCATCTGGTTATGCCCTTCCTCGAAGTCACGGTTGCCTTTCCGGTTGTATTCCGCACCTGCCGTTATTTTTGCATGGCTGTAGCCAGCGAATGCGGACAGGGTGGATTGCCAGACCTCCTGGCGGATGAGGTCTCCATAGAAGCGGAGCAGGATCCTGGGCAGGGGGAAATATGAGATCCCGAAACTCCCCTTGAAAGAATTGTCCCTCTGCAGGTTGCGGTAACCCTCGCCGTTCAGCAGGCTTGCATCCAGTTGCAGCTGGTCCAGGGGCCGGTAGATGACGGTGGTTCCCAGGTCGGCACTCGGGCCGAAACCGTGCTCGTCCTGCACGGATTCATAAATGTATCGGTGTTTCCAGTATTTCTCCTGGTCTTTAAAATGCTCCGTATCGATGATGCCGGCTTTCAGGGTCCACTGGTTCTTTCTCCAGTACAGGGCCACGGCCTTGAAATAGGCATACCTTCGGATCCTGGAAAATTCGGAAACATCATCCGGGCTCCCGATATCCAGTTTCAGTTCTGTTGCGAAATGCGGATCGAATTCGTATTTATAACCTATATAAGCCCGCCGGATCTCGAAAGCCCTGGATTGATCCGCATCGGTAAGTCCGGTATGAACGTTTGCAAATATCTTGACGACCGGTGCTCCTGAGGGATAGACAGGCGTGCCGGCATTCTCCTGCGCCCCTATCTGGAGAGGCAGGAGCAGAAGCAAAAGGGAATAATGAATCGCAAGTTTAGGGGTGCATTTCATGGCGGTACATCTTTTTCAATTTTAAGGAATATTTACCATAAATCAGCACAGGATTCCACAGGACATGATTATGGTACGATCGCAGTCCGTCGATGGACAGATTATTGCAGGGGTGTTTCGGGTAATTTATAATGCAGCCCGTTGAATACACATCACTCGACCAGACTTTGCACGCTGGTGTTGTGGATGACAAAATCTCGCTGGGCCTTAAGCAGGTTGACCGTGTAAAGCAGGAGGTTCTTTGATTCGGTAAGGGTGTTCAGAACCAGTTCGCTGTTACGGGTCCCCGTCTCATGGTTCTTTATTCTCTTCAACTGCCGCTTTTTCAGTTTCACGATCTCTTCCAGGAGCTTATTCTGGTATTTAAGCAGATCATTCAAGCCGCTGAAGTCGGAGTTCTTGATGGACCCGATCACCTTGGAAAAGAAGGCTTCGATCTCTTCCGAGAGACCGGTCAGGTCGCGCTGCTGCTCCTTGATCAGGGGAGGATGGTTGTTGTCGATATAGGTAAAAACAGGGCCTGCTATGAACGTTAGGCAGTGTGCCGTCTCCCTCAGGTAATCAAGTACCTGTACGTAGAAATGGCCGGATTCAAATTCGTCTTCGTGGAGCTTGATTATGGTTTGGTAGACGTTGTTCTTGAGAAGTTTTGTCTCTTTATTCAGTTGCTTGATATCCTTGATGTTTTTCTTGATGGACTTTCGCTTCAGCTCTACCAGTCCTTTGATGGTGCCAGAGAATAGTTCCGAAATGGTGGATAGCGATGTATAGATGCTTTCTGTACAATTCTTCAGTATGTTTATTCCATTGATCTCTCCTTCAAACTGTGCCATCTCGATTTGCTTCTTCATCTCTTCGTTCCGTTTCCTGTGAAGGCGAAAGGATCTGAAGAGGATGAAGCAGGCCAGCACCACGAGGGCCAGGATTGCGATGATCCCGCCCCATTTGATCAGGTAAGCAACCAGGAAGGAGGCAGAGAACGCACAGAAGGCTGTAAAGAACCAGCCCCCGATTACCGTGACCACACCCGATACCCTGTAAACCGCACTATCCCTTCCCCAGGCTCCGTCCGCAAGGGAGGTGCCCATTGCAACCATGAAGGTAACGTATGTGGTCGAAAGGGGTAGTTTTAGGGATGTACCGAGGGATATCAGGGCGCTGGCCACCACCAGGGTGACGGAAGCGCGGACCAGGTCAAAAGAAACTCCTTTCTCTCTTTTATTCTCCTGGTATTTGTTCTGATCGAACCGGCTTTTCAGGTATCTCTGTAGTTTGTTGGGAATAATCTTTTCAAACAGGCCGGCGATCCCGATGCTTACACGGACAATGCCCCTGGCCACGCCTGAAGACTCAAAGCGTTCATACCCCTCATCCTGCCGGCCGAGATCCAAGGTCGTTGCCGTAACCGATCTGGCCTTTTTGGATGTCCACAGGGCTACGACCATGATGATACCGGCGATCAAAAGGAAGGAGGTGGGGGTTTTGACCGGATGTGAAAGTGCGGTCATCAGGTAACCCGACGAGTCAGCAATTCCGCTACCTAAAAAAGCCCGGAAGGATTCCAGTCCGGCCAGGGGTACACCGATGAAATTCACCAGGTCGTTGCCCGCGAAGGCCATGGCCAGAGCAAAGGTGCCGACCAGTACAATTGTTTTCAGGATGTTAAATCGGAAAATCCATAATAGAAGTTGCAGCAGCAGTGTCCATCCTGCGAAACTCAAACCCAGTATAAGCCAGGTGTTTGCCTTGATCCAGTCGATGGTCTCTTCCGACATAAAGGAAGCTCCCTTGGCCCCCTTGATCAGGATGAAATAGGTTATTGCGGAGATTGCGATACCTCCCCAAAGCGCTCCGAAATATTTTATATTCTTTTCGAAGTTGAAGGAAAAAACAACCCTCACGATGTACTGGACGACCATACCAATGGTAAATGCGATCGCGACGGAAAGCAATATACCTGTAATGATCACCAGTGCAGAACTGCTGTTGATGTAGGTACTCATGCTGGATGCTCCTTCACCGGCTTTCGAGAGCTTCATGAGTGAAACGGCGACGGCTGAACCAAGAAGTTCGAAGACGATAGAAACCGTTGTCGAGGTGGGAAGGGCAAAGGTATTGAACAGATCGAGCAGTATGATGTCCGTCAGCATGACCGCCAGGAAAATGATCATGATCTCATTCAGGTAAAAGTATTCGGGATGAAAGATCCCTTTCCTGGCCACCTCCATCATGCCGCTGGAAAAAGTCGCACCGAAAAGAATGCCGATTGCGGCTATAATCATGATGATTTTAAAGGAAGCAGCCTTTGAACCGATGGCGGAATTGAGAAAATTCACGGCATCATTACTGACACCAATAATCAGATCCGAGACCGCAAGAAGAATAAGGATTCCTACAATCAGCAGATAAAATGCTTCCATTTAGGCAGGGGAGATGAATTTAAACAGCAAAAGTAATTTATCGCCTGATATGGACTAACAATCGGTGTTAAATTTATGTTAAGTCTGCCAATAAACGAAGAGAAAGATACCTATTGTTGATCCTTTGTTGAAAAATAATCAGGGCCTTTGCCTGGTCCTAACAGTGGTACTTTCATTGATCCAGCATCCGACGGTGTAGGATTGGCCGTTTTCAAACCCGTAGAAGAAGGCGTCCTCGATGTTGGGGAAATACTGGGTGTATTTATTGATGAGTTCAGTAGCCTCCTCTGCAACGGAGGGATCAATCGACTTTGCCTCTATGAATTTGTCCACAGCAACCCAGAATATGGTGCTCTTTTCGAATTCATTTTCCCCGCAGCGGTTGCTGCTTGATGCATACAGGTTGCCGATCAGGATATAGGGGGCTCCCCAGTCCGGATTGTTCTCGATAGCACTCCTGGCCAGGGTCCGGGCCGCGCTGAAATCCTCGTATTTTGAGAACAGGATAAGTCCCAGTTCATACTGGTACCTTGACTTGGTTACGGGATCGCTTTCCAGCCCGATCGCTTCCTCGTAGTAAGAAACGGATTTATCGAATTCCCCTCTCTTGAAGAAAAGCTTGGCCAGGTTGTAGGCGGCCTGTGCGGAGGGATCCAGTGTATAAAGGTTTTCGGAGGAACGGGCAAAAAGATCGCTGTCTTCACAGCTCTGGCCCGACAGAAGGGTGGTTAATTTTTTCAGGAATACCAGGTCTTCCGGCATCTTCTCGAATTTCGGGGCAAAGATCCCGACGAGGGTTTCGCAATCGGCAGCCCCGCTCTGGGCGAAAATAGCCTCGATGTTTTCAAGGGCCATCTTCTCATGCCCCCTGCTCTTGCCCGCCCGGATCCTTGCATCCAGGATATCCGTTGAGGCAAGGTAGTTGTCGATCAGTTCCCGTGCTTCCATCTGTCCGGCCTTGTACAGGGCATTGGAAAGCTGCATGAGTGTTACAAGCACGGCCGGTTCGGAATTTATTTTGCAGATCTCCACGGATTTATTCAACAGGTCATAGGAATCCTTGATCCTTTCCCGGTCGTACCGGAAAAGGTCGAGCCCCTTTCTGCCCAGCACCAGTCCTTCCTGCCCGAAATATTGCATCCGCCTGTCATAAATGAGCATCAAAGTGTCGAGCGCATGGGTAGCCGCTTCAGGGGTTTTTGCTTTTTCAACCTTGTCGCGGTAAATCCTGACCCCGTAAATGTAAATGTTCCTGCTCGATTCGGGACATTCGCCGAAGACTTTCTGCCAGGAGTTGAGGGCATAGTCCAGAAGATCGATCTTCATGAATTCGCTCATCGTGGAAAGGTTGTTGGCACATTCCAGCCTGGACGCACTGTCTGTCCCGTACTTGGGATTTTCGTAAATGTCTTCCATCTGGGCCGAAGCGGTCATTATTCCCAGTAAAATGGAAAGCAGTGTTAAAGGTGCTGATTTCTTCATAACTCTATACTCTTAAATGGGGAGATCAGGAAAATTCATCTCGCGAAAATAATAAATAAGTACGTATGCTCCGAGATGAGCGCGCAAAAATCATCCCATTTTTAAGACTTGCATGCCGGATCCCCGTACCGGGTCCCGGATCATAACGAAGTGTGGATTAAATTTCAATTATTAATTTAATTTTTTATTTTTATAGAGTTCGCATAAGAAAAAAGGAATAGGGGCACTCCAGGTGCATTGGATAATAATGAACTAAATTTCAGAACCTATGAAAACTGTAAAGACCATTGTTATCATCCTCATTGTCTTGATACTGATCCCTGTTTCGAGCTGGATTTTCTGGTCGTTCATGCCCAGTAAGCCTCTGAACATACTGGTAATGAACAAAACGGTTCTGGGATTGGAGAAAAAAGAGCACCGTGCAATATTCTGGGTATTGCTGAACGAGAAATTCGTTAAGCCCGACGGAAAAGCCTACCGCATACAAAAGGATTATTTTGGTTTTCACCCCGTTAAACCTTTGAAATCGAGAAAATACGAGGTCCGAAGAATCAAACTCGACCAGGTGGAGCAACTGGCTTCAGATTATGACATTGCTTATTATTCGGATACCTATGGGGTGTTCTTTAACGAGTGGTACCGAAGGGAATCAAGCCAGGGTAAAGGCACCCTGATCGAAGGCGGGCTCACGAATTCCGATTATGTATTTCTGAAGGCAATGATGGACCATAACAAGATGATTATTGCAGAATATAACTTCATGGCACCGCCTACCATCGGCCTTGTAAGGAAAAAAACCGAGGATATGCTGGGGATTAAGTGGTCCACATGGGCAGGCACTTCCGTAAAGAACCTTGATCCTGCGAAAAGCAAGGACCTTCCCGATTGGGTTGTCGGCATTTACAAAAAAAGGCACAACGGTGAATGGCCGTTCACGGGTGAGGGCATCATCCTGGTCAACGAGCTTGGCCAGCAGGTAGTTGTACTGGAGGCAGGTAAGCATCTTGATGTGCCGGTTCCCGAGATCCAGACAACCGAATTCGGGCTTGAAAGATACGATCTGCCGGAGACCGTCTATTATCCGGAGTGGTTTGACATCATGGATCCCGGTTCAAACAACACCGTGGCTGAATACAAGATACACATCACGATCGAGGGTAAAGCCCTGCTGGATGAGTACGATCTGCCTTCACGCTTTCCGGCCGTCATACAATCCGCCGGCAACAGCCCCTTCCTGTACCTGGCGGGCAATTATTCCGATTACCCGGTGCCCATGTGGAATGCAAAATTACGCGGGATCCGTACTTTTGAAAATATATTCGACAGCAATAAGGAACACAGTTCATCGAAATTTTACTGGACCTTTTACGTGCCTCTGATCTCGCAGGTCCTGACGGATTATCAGGCGGGTTTGGAGGAATGATCCCTTCCCGGTTGATTGTTAAAGCGAATTCGGGGCCCTTCGGGGCCCCTTTTTTCATATTAAAGTGTGATCGATATTGGATTAATACAGTCGGACATCGTATGGGAGGATGTTGATACCAACCTGGATGCCCTGTCCGGAATGCTGGAGAATCTCGGCAGTACCGCCGACCTCATATTGTTGCCGGAATTATTTACCACGGGGTTCACCATGCGCAGCAGGGAGTTTGCAGAGCCGATGGAGGGAAAGACGATGGCATGGATGGCCGGGCATGCAGGGCGGCTGAATTGTCCCGTTGCCGGCAGTATCATCGTCACCGAAGGGGGACGGTATTACAACAGGCTGATATGGATGGAACCGGGAGGCCGCTATCATTTATACGACAAGCGCCACTTGTACAGAATGAGCGGGGAAAACGAACATTATTCAAGGGGAAACGGCCGGCTTATCGTAGAGGCGAAAGGATTCCGGTTCCGGCCGCTGATCTGCTACGACCTGCGTTTCCCGGTGTGGAGCAGGAACAGGCAGGATTACGATGTCCTGGTTTACATCGCCAACTGGCCGGAACCGAGAAAAGACGTATGGCGTACCCTTCTGAAGGCAAGGGCCATTGAGAACCAGTCTTATGTTATGGGTTTAAACCGGGTCGGGAAGGATGGCATGGGCATTGCCTACAGGGGGGACAGCCTGGTATTTGATGCAAAGGGGAATGAACTTGTCACGCTGCCCCTGAACAAGCCTTTTTCAGAGATGGTACGGCTTTCCAGGGAGGAGTTGCTGCGCTTTCGTGAACGATTCCCTGCCTGGAAGGATGCCGATTCGTTCTGCATGGATGATCAGCAGGATCCCCCGTGACAGTTGGGTTCCGAGCAGTCCTTTCAGTTCCCGGGCGAGTGCACATGTCCGTGTTCAATCTCGTCCGCCGTAGCCTCGCGTATTTCGACGATGGTACCGTTGAAATGAAGGTTGCTGCCGGCCAGGGGATGATTGAAATCCATGGTCACGAATTCCTCATGAAAACTGACGATCTTTCCGCTCAGCCGGTTTCCCGACTGGTCCAGCATGGGTATGGTATTGCCCTTCTTCAGCAGTTCCCGGTCAATTTTTCCATCCACCTCAAAAGCACGGAGCGGAACATCCACGATGGCTTCCTCCTTGACGGACCCGTAGGCATCGTCTGCATACAGCTCAAATTCAAAGGTATCGTTGATTTTCAGTCCATTCAGCTTTGCCTCGAACTTCGGGAGCAGGTTTCCTGCACCGAAAAGGAAGACCAGGGGTGAGTCAGCGCCAACGGCTTCGACCGTTTTGCCGTCCACTTTGAGCTCGTAGGACAGACCGACCACTTTGTTTTTCTCTACGATCATGGCTTTGTTTAAAAGATTGGGATTTTGGAAATAAGGGACAAAGAAACTCCTTTGCACAGGAATATCAAAGCAGGATGCTGTTAAATTAATTATAAATAAGCATTAGAAAGTGAAACCGAGGCGTATGAGCGGATTGGTATAGATGGTATTATAGGATTCGTTAAGGTTCCACAGGATGGTGATGAGAAACCCGGATCTTTGGCCGATGGGTTGATAGATACCACCTCCGACGAGAATGGAATGCAGGTTGAACCTGCCATCCGGCGAAGTGCTTGTGTGGTCAAAATGCTCGCTTTCGAGACTCAGCAGTTCGTATTCCCCCTGCACGAAAAGTCCCGTGTTCAATCCCCCGAATCCCACCACCTCTCCGATGCTTTGAATCACTGTAAAGCGGCTGAATACCGAACCCCCGAATATATGGGTGTCGAAGGGAATGGACCCCGGATAATTGTTTTTATAGTATTCATACCGGGCCCCGATTCCCCCGGATAGCCTTGGCGTGATACGTACACCGGCAAGGGGCGAAACGATGATGCTGGTTGTGTTGCCGAAGCTGAACCCGAAATTCCCACCGAAGAACAGCCTGTCCCTGAAGCTGGGCGGATCTTCCCATTCTGCCAGCGAGGAAGGAACGGCCAGAAGCGCCATCAATATGCCCAGCAGAATCCTTTTCATCTTGGAGAATATTCAATGAGGTTAAACCGGTTTAAAAATAGACAAATTTCCCGAATCCGTGATTTTTACTATTTTAACTCCTTCTAATAACTCCGGAGCCATGAACATTATTGTGACCGGTGCCAGCAGGGGAATAGGGTACCATGTGGCCAGGAACTTTGCCTGCGGAAAGGAAAGTACGGTGCTTGCCCTTTCCCGCAACGAGGAAGGATTGAAGGCCCTGGAGCAGGAGTGCCTGGTTACATGCCCCGGTTCAAACATCATCATCCTTCCTTATGACCTTGAGAACCTGGAGGGAATCGGATCGGAACTCCCGGGACTCGTAGGCAGGCATTTCGGGTCGGTGGACATTCTGGTCAACAACGCGGGACTCCTGATCAAGAAACCGGTCATGGAAATGGACCCGGCCGATGCCGTCCGGATGATGACGGTCAATTTCCTGGTCCCCATGCTCCTGGTACGTTCGCTAATGCCCTTGCTGGAGAAAGCCAGCCATGCACATGTGGTAAGCATCGGCAGCATGGCCGGCGTGCAGGGAGCCAGGAAATTCCCTGGCCTTTCCGCCTACAGTGCCTCCAAAGCAGCGGTGCATGTTCTTACGGAATGCCTGGCGGCGGAATTCGGCAATGGAACGATCCGGTTCAATACACTTGCTCTTGGATCGGTCCGGACCGAAATGCTGGCGGAAGCCTTTCCGGGGCTGGAGGCTCCTCTCGAACCATCAGAAATGGCGGGATTTATCGTTGATTTTGCCCGGGACGGGTGGAAATATTTTAACGGGAAAACGTTGCCGGTAGCGGTTTCAACCCCTTAGTGCTCCTGGTCCGGCAAGTCGGGCCTAACCATGTTCTCCTCGCAGTATTCCTTGACTTCCAGCTCGCCTTTCAGCACGCGCAGCCCGTTCATGGCAAGGGCATGCATCTCGTCCTCTCCGGGATAAATGATGACGGGAGCGATAAAGGATGCCATCTTCTTAATATATTCCACGACCATGGGGTTGTTAGCAATTCCTCCGGTTAGGATGATGCCGTCCACATCTCCGTGGAGAACCGTGGCCATGGCACCGATCTCCTTGGCAACCTGGTAGGACATAGCATCCTGGATCAGTCTGGCCTTCTCGTCTCCACCGTCTGCCATAAGCTCGATCTGGTAAGCGTTGTTCGTATTGAAATAGGCTACGTAGCCACCCTCGCCGGTAATCATTTTCTTGACCTTTTCGTGGGTGATCCCTTCCTCGAAGCAAAGTCGTGCAAGTGCACCGACCGGAAGCGTTCCGGATCGCTCGGGAGAGAAAGGCCCGTCCCCGTCCAGTCCCTGGTTAACATCAATGACCCTGCCTTCCTTGTGCGCCCCGACGGTAATGCCGCCGCCGAGGTGGGCGATGATCAGGTTCAGTTCTTCGTACTTTTTATTCAGCAAACGGGCATAGGAGCGGGCCGTCGCTTTCTGGTTCAGGGCATGGAAGATGGATAGCCGGCGGAATCTGGGGTGCCCGGACACCCTGGCCACGTCTTCCAGCTCATCCACCACTACCGGATCTGCGATATATGCCTTGGCGTTGGGAAATTCATTGGCGATTTCATCGGCAATGAGTCCCCCGAGATTACTGGCATGCTCTCCAAGCACCCCCGTTCTGAGATCTTTCTTCATTTCCTCGTTGATCCTGTAGGTGCCCGATTTGATGGGCTTTACCAGTCCACCCCGGCCCACAACGGCTTCGATCTTATCGAGTTCTATATGGGCGTTTTTCAGTTCCTCCAGGATGATGTCCTTGCGGTAGCTGAACTGGTCGGAGATTTTCTTGAATTTCGATAGTTCCTCGCTGTCATGCGGGATGCTTTTCAGGAAAATCACCTTTGTGTTGACATAAATGGCCACCTTGGTTGAAGTGGACCCCGGGTTTATAGCAAGTATATGATGAAGGGACATGGCACATAAGGATTTTAACCGAAATTAGAAGAAATATTTTAAATATATTCACGCTTCGATATGGTATAAAGCAGGTTAGTCCAGCGCGGCGGCAAGGGCAATGGACATCCGTTTGCTTTGCTCCGAATCGGCCCGGCTGGTCAGTACGATGGGGGCACCGGCACCCATCACGACGGCTGCGGAGATACTGCTGCCCAGGAAAATAAGCGATTTATACAGGACGTTCCCGCAGTTCAGGTCCGGTGTCAGCAGGATATCCGCATCGCCGGCAACCGGGGAATCGATGCCTTTATGCCTTGCGGCATCGGAGGACACGGCGTTATCGAGTGCAAGGGGACCGTCCACGAGGCAGCCGCTTATTTCCCCGGAAGCATTCATTCTGCGCAATTCCTGTGCATCGGTTGTGGAGTGGATCTTGGGATTCACCGTTTCGATGGGAGCAAGAACGGCAACCTTTGGCTCCTTGATCCCCATTCGGTGATAGATCTCGACGGCATTGCGGATGATCCAGGCTTTTTCCTCGATCCCTGGATCCACGTTCATCGCCGCATCGGTTACGGCAAGCAGCTTGTGGTAGGAGGCTATTTCGAAGAGGGCGGCATGGCTTAGTACATCGCTTTTTCGCAGTCCCGTTTCCTTGTCCAGAACCGCTTTCAGAAAAGGTGCGGTAGAGACCAGTCCCTTCATCAGTATTTCCGCCTCCCCGCTGCGAACGAGGCTGACCGCGATGCCGCAAGCCCGGCTGGGGTCCTTTTCCTCGAGCAGGGGTATATCCTCAAGGTCCAGATGATGTTCCCTGCAGATGGTAAGTATCTCTGCCGTATTCCCAACCAGGATGGGTTTGATGATCTGTTCATCCCGGGCACGGATTACGGCCTGCAGGACGTTATGGTCTTCTGCAGCAGCGACGACAAGCCTTCTGGAGTCCCTTTTCCTGGCCTTTTCCAGGATCTCTGAAAGTTTTGTAAGCTGCATGCGTGGATTACTTGATTTCCCGGATGATCCTGGCTGTATCCTCGGCGATTACAAGCTCTTCGTTGGTGGGAATCACCATGACGGTCACCTGTGAACCGTTTTTGCTGATGATGGCCTCCCGGCCCTTTGTTGCCCCGTTCTTTTTCAGGTCCAGCTCCAGGCCCATGAATTCAAGGCCCTTGCAGATCTCTTCCCGGCTCCTGCTTGCATTTTCACCAATCCCGCCGGTAAAAACTACGACATCCACACCACCCAGTGCAGCCATGTAGGAGCCGATGTACTTTTTGATCCGGTAATGGTACATTTTAAGTCCCAAGATGGCGCGTTCGTTGTTCTTTTCGGTAGCTTCCGTTTCGATTTCCCTCATGTCGGACGATACGCCGGTTATACCAAGCATCCCGCTGTGCTTGTTGATCAGGGTACTGGTAGCACTCAGTCCGATTTCCTCCTTGTCCATGATGTAGGTAAGCACCCCCAGGTCAAGATCCCCCGTACGGGTTCCCATGATCAATCCCTCAACGGGTGTCAGTCCCATACTGGTATCCACCGATCTGCCGTTGGCGATGGCTGTCATGGAAGCCCCGTTGCCAAGATGGCAGGTAATCATCCGGAGTTCTTCCGGTTTCTTCTTCAGGATCTCGGCTGCCCTTTTGGATACGTACAAGTGGCTGGAGCCATGGAAACCGTACCGGCGCAGGCCGTACTTCGTATACAGGGAATAGGGAATGGCGTACATGTAGGCATGGTCCGGCATGGTCTGGTGAAAGGCCGTGTCAAATGTGGCGACCTGGGGCACCTTCGGTAGAAGGGATTGAATGGCGTAGATTCCCTTCAGGTTCGGGGGATTGTGGAGGGGGGCAAGGTCAATACACGCTTCAACGCCCTCGATCACTTCCTGGGTGATCAGCATCGAATCATGGAACTTTTCTCCGCCGTGAACCACGCGGTGTCCGACGGCATCGATCTCCTCGAAGTTTTTAAGACTGCCCCGCCGCTTGCTGGTCAGAATACCGAGCATGTATTCAATCCCGGCCTGATGGTCCACAATCTCTCCCTGAAGCTTAACCTGGTCACCGTCGTTGCGCTCATGCTTGATGAAAGAGCCGTGCAGGCCAATCTTCTCAACCTGTCCCCTGGCCAGCACTTCCCTGGTGGCCAGGTCAAAGAGCTGGTATTTTATGGAAGAGCTGCCGCAATTTATTACGATGATTTTCATGATCTTTCACTGTATTTAAGCGCATTAATGAAATTCGGTGGTAGTAATCAGGTGCTTCTTGATCTGCCCCTCCTCGTACAGATAGAACCCGTTCCCGTTCTTCCTGCCCAGGTAATTCGAGCGCACCATTCTTTTGATGATGGGGGCGGGCTTGAACTTCTTGTCCCCGTATTCGTAGTACAGATTGTCCATCCACTTCTGGACCTTGTCCAGTCCCACCCGGTCGGCCAGTTCGAAGGGACCCAGCTGCAGGCCGTAGCCGAACTTCATCGTTTCATCGATGCATTTGACCGAAGCAACCCCTTCCATAAGGATCTCGCAGGCTTCGTTGATGAGGGTTACGATAAGCCTTGTACTTACGTTCCCAAGCGATTCGTTCAGGGTGATGGGTCTCTTATCCAGCATCTTGATGAACTTTATCATAAACTCGAAGGCTTCCCGGCCGGTGTCCTTGCCCCGGATCACCTCCACCAGCTTAACGTTGGAGGAGGAAAAGATGAAATTCAGTCCAACAGCCCTTTCCGGGTGCTTCAGGGCGCCTGCCAGATCGGATATCATCAGGGTGGCGTTGTTGGAGGCGATGATGGCCTCCGTATCCAGAACCTCCTCCAGCCTTCTGAACACATCTTTGCGTGCTTCCAGGGAGGTCATGCGCTGCCTCAGGTTAATGGATTCGATGACCAGGTTACATTCGCTGAGATCCATGTAATCCGTGGTTCCCTCGATCCTGGACATGATGGCTCTTTTCTCGCTTTCGGTAAGTCCCCATTTATTAATGATGGCATCCAGCCTGGTTTCAATGGATTTGCGTATTTCTTTTACCCTTTCTTCGCTCTGGTCTAAATAAATAACGTCGATCCCGTGCTGGCTGACCGAGCGGACGATCTCCTGACCCATGTTCCCGCAACCGACCACTCCAACCTTCTGGATCCCTCCATTCTTACCCTGCCTGATTTTTTTACTCAGGCTGTAATCTTCTAATCTTTCCGGCATTTTATATCCTTTTAATTGGTTTTGTTTTTTATTTTCCCGCAGCCAGGTTTGCCGTAATGGCCACCAGGTTTACGATATCCGAAACGGAACAACCCCTTGAAAGGTCGTTGATCGGGGCTGCCATTCCCTGAAGCACGGGACCGATGGCTTCGGCATGTGCCAGCCGCTGTACCAGCTTGTAGGCGATGTTCCCGACATCCAGCGAAGGAAATACGAGCACATTGGCTTTTCCGGCGATCTTGCTGCCGGGGGCTTTTTTGAGGCCGATGGATTCAATGATTGCAGCATCCGCCTGCAGTTCCCCGTCGATCTGCAGCCCGGGTTCCATTTCCTTTGCGATCCGGGTGGCGTTAACCACCTTATCCACCAGCTCGTGCTTCGCGCTGCCCTTCGTTGAGAAGCTGAGCATGGCGATCCTGGGTTCAAAGCCTGCGATGGCACGGGTGGTAGCCGCCGTGGCTACCGCTATCTCCGCCAGTTCCCTGTCCGTCGGGTCCGGATGAACGGCACAATCGGCAAATACCAGGATGCCGTTTTCACCGTATTCCCTGTCCTTCAGGATCATGATGAAAGCCCCGGATACCACGCTGATCCCGGGAAGTGTCTTTACGTACTGGAAAGCCGGGCGGAGCACGTCGGATGTGGCATTCATGGCCCCGGCCACTTCTCCGTCGGCATCCCCGTTCTTGATCATGAGGGTTCCCAGGTAGAGCGGGTCCTCTATCAGGCGGGAGGCTTCTTCCCTGGTCAGCCCTTTGTGCTTTCGGAGTTCAACCATCATGTCAATGTATGTGTCCTTTTTGTCGTGATCGAGCGGATCGACCAGGGTAGCCTTGTGCAGATGTTGCAGGCCGAGCTTCACGGCTTTCGCCTCTACGGACTCGGGGTTCCCCAGCAGGATGATGCGTACAATCTCGTTTCGCAGCAGTTCATCGGCGGCTTGCAGGGTACGTTCTTCCAGTCCCTCAGGCAATACGATGCGCATGTTATGGGACTTGGCCTTTGCTTTTATTTTCTCGAGTAAATCCATTGAATTTCAATTACTTATAGTAGTTGCGGGTACGGTTTAAAAATAATTAAAAAAAATGGAACCCGGCGAAGTCTGTGGCATGATTTATATCATGGTTTGAAGCCCCGGGGATGCCTCCGGGTTGGATACGGACCGGATGTTATACCTTGAGTTCCTCGCCTTCGGATTTAGCGATTACCACGGCTCCGCAGGAATCGCTCCATACATTGGTGGCTGTACGGAACATGTCCAGAATACGGTCCACGGCCAGAATAAGCCCTACGCCCTCCAGGGGAAGGCCCACGGCAGTCAGGATCACCGTGATCATAACCAGCCCTGCCATGGGGATTGCCGCCGCACCGATGGAGGCAAGCAGGGCTGTAACGATGATGATCAACTGCTGGACGATCGTAAGGTCAACCCCGTATGCCTGGGCGATGAAGATGGCGGCGACGCATTCATACAGTGCGGTTCCGTCCATATTGATGGTGGCCCCCAGGGGTAGGGTAAAGCTGCTGATCTTGTTAGATACACCCGAATTGTGTTCAACGGCTTCCATGGTAAGCGGCAGGGTTGCCCCGGAAGAAGAGGTGGAAAAGGCCGTGAGAAGGGGAGTAGACATGTTTTTCATATGCTTCCAGGGTTTTGCCTTTCCGATGACCCTTAACACAAGCGGAAGGGTGATTAAGAAATGCACGAGCAGAGCCATAACGACCGTACCCATGTAGAGTCCCATCCGTGTAACCAGGTTTCCCAGGTCATCCTGGTCCGCCACCACCTTTACCACAATCCCTAAGATCCCGAGCGGGGTGAATTTGATCACGAACAGGGTGATCTGCATCATGACCTCAAAAATCGCATTGAATGCCTTTACCAGGATCTCCCTGTGGGGACTGTTCACGCGGTTTATGAAGAATCCGAATAAAATGGCGAAAAAGATGATGGAAAGCATGGCGCTGTTGTTCAGCGATGAGAATATATTGGTCGGAACGATGTCCAACAGGGTCCTGCCGAGGCTCTGCTGTTTCTCAACGAGCCCCTCTACGTGCTGTGTAAAGTTCAGGTCAGCTCCGATGCCCGGACGAAAGAGGTTGACCAGGATCAAACCGGTCAGGATGGCCATGGTGCTGGTCAGGATGTAATAGGAAAGGGTTTTCAGTCCCAGCCGACCCAGGTTCCCGCCGCTGCCGATGTTGGTGACTCCGGAGATCAGGGAACTCAGGATCAGCGGTATGATAATCATTTTCAGTGCCCTGAGGAAAAGGTCTCCCATCCAGCTAACCGCTTGTACCCTGGGATTATAATATGCCGCCTCCACAATAGCTCCGAGATTTCTTTTTTTCTGTTCCGGGGTAAGTACATTATCCAGTGCATCCTCAAAGTCGCTCAGGGAAGCGTAATGCAGATCACGGAGACTGTCAAGCTGATCCAGAACAGGCTTTTCAAGATTGGAACGGACCAGGGATTTCATGGATTTCTCCCGGATCAAATAGGAGGAGGGGGATAGTATACCAAAAACAATGGCGATTACAAGAGCGATCAGAATCTGCCAGTGCAGTTGAAGCTTTTTCATGCGAAGGGAATCGTATTTGGCCTAAAAGTATAAAAAGTCTGCATGGCGCAAAAATATCCGATCCTGCAGAACCGTACGAAAAGGCAGGGGAGGGGAATTACAAATGTAACCTAATACTGTCAAGTTGTCATTTGTTAACGATACAAATCTAAACAAACCAGTTCGAATCATACAACCTTTTAAAAACGATTATTAGACGATGTTCTATACCATTGAAGATATGTTTTATATAATTAAAAACCAGTATTTTGCGATCGGTAATTCATTCAAATGATTAAATAATTGTTTACAAATGTCAATTAATACGATTAAATCAGCCTTGTGGTTAATATATATTACTAATAGCCAGTATTTTATTCAATTTATATAAAGTAAAAATACAAAAATTGATGATTTTACCGGATCCCGTCGTATTCCCGATTCTAAATGTATGATTCAAAACCTTTATATTCAATTATGTAATATTTAAAAGAAACCGTAGTGACAGCGTTTTAAAAAGCGTGCTAAACCCCGAATCATACATACGGGCCATTGACAAATGTAAAATTTAGAGAAACGAAATAATTAACAAATGTTATTCGATAATATATTACATTTGTGAATTAGAGATGCAGGAACAGATACAGGAAATATTGAGAAGGGAGGATCTTAGTTCTTCCCAGTTTGCAGACAAGATAGGAGTACAGCGTTCAAGCGTTTCCCACGTCCTGTCGGGAAGGAATAAGCCCGGGTTTGACTTTATACGAAAGATACTGGATGCCTTCCCGGGAATCAATGCGGAATGGCTGATTACCGGTGAGGGACACATGTACAAGGAAAGACAGCCTGTGGAAGGGCTATTTGACGGTCCGTTTTCTGAAACTTCCCCAGCTAAGGATGAAAAAAAACTGTCCGCCAGGGTAGAAACACCGGGAATAAAAAAAATGGACGAAGAGCCCGTCAAACCTGAAAAGCGTGAGATGGAGAGGGTAATTGTATTTTATACCGATAAAACGTTCCGGGAATATCGGACAGAAGCGGGGGAATAGGGGGATTAGGTTACCGGGCGTTTTTTTTCATGGCTTGCAAGGTCCCGGTTTATCCTGCGCACCAGTCCGGGGCCTTCGTATATGAATCCCGTGTAAAGCTGAACCAGGCTTGCACCGGCTTCCAGTTTTTCCAGGGCATCATCTGCAGAAAATATTCCGCCAACCCCGATGATGGGGAGTTTTCCGCCGGAAGCAAGGTGGATGTAGCGGATGATTTCTGTGGACCGGTCCTTCAGCGGCTTCCCGCTGAGTCCCCCGCTCCCCATGGACTCCACCCTTGCGGGATCCGTTGAAAGCCCTTCCCTGGTGATCGTGGTGTTGGTTGCGATGATACCGTCCATTCCATAATCGCCGATCAGTTCAATTACATCGTCTATCTGTTTATGGTTAAGATCGGGTGAAATTTTAACCAATACGGGCTTTCTGAGCGGTTTTTCGGCACGGATGACATGTAGCCTGGCAAGGATCTCCCGGAGCTGCTCAGGGTCCTGCAAATGGCTTAAATCGTTTATATTCGGGCAACTGACGTTCACCACGAAATAATCGGCCACATCGTACAGTTCATCCAGCAATGCCGCGTAATCATCCGCTGCCTTCTCGTTGGGGGTGTGGGTGTTTTTCCCGAGGTTAGCGCCGATGATAATCCCGTTCCTGCGTTTACGGAGCCTTAAGGCAACAGCCCTGGCCCCCTCGTTGTTGAATCCCATCCGGTTGATAAGGGCATGGTCCTTTCGAAGTCGGAAGGAACGCGGCCTTGGATTTCCCGGCTGCCCGGCGGGAGTAACCGTGCCCACTTCAATGAAGGAAAACCCGAAGGCCGCGAATTGATTGAAGAAACCTGCATTTTTATCAAAACCGGCCGCAAGTCCCACAGGATTCTCGAATTTAAGGCCGAATACCAATCTTTTAAGTTTTTCATCGCGTACCCGGCATACGGATCTGATCAAGGCTTTCAGGCCGGGAATGCAGAAGAGGGTTTTAATCAAGCCTACTGCGAGGCGATGTACGGTTTCAGGGGGGAACAGGAAAAGGATGGGACGGATCAGGACTCGGTACATCGCAAAGATTTTGGCAAAGATAAGAAAAACTATTCCTCGATCCGGCAGGACTTTGACAGCAACACAAGCGCCTGGCGGAATGCCCGGCCGGGGACCAGCAGGTAATCCGTGTCGTAGGTTGAGATGGCAAAGACGCTGATGCCGGCTTCATGGAGCGGCCGGGTAAGTGCATGAAGGATCCCGACCTGGTCCAGATCCAGCGGTCCCTCCACCTTCAGGCATTTCCATCCCCTGCTGCTTTTCATAGAGGGAATGATGGCTTCATCGGAGCAGACCAGGGAGGTCTCCTCATCCGTACGGGTCAGGCAGGAGAAGCCGGATGCTAGGCGCGGGATCCCGGAACCCGGAGGGAACCGGTGGATGGCAAAGGATCCCTTCAGTACGGATAATCTTATTTCGGCGGTATTGCTCACGGGATAATACCCAGGTTTTTAAGGTCCTGTCCCCATTTTTCCAGGATTGTTAGTTCCCCCCGGTCCACCAGCCCCATGTCCGCCATCTTTTCGTAGCAGATGGTCAGGTTGCGGTGGATCTTTGCTGGGTCCGGGGACAGCTTCAACGATTCCAGGGCTGTGGCGATTTCCGAATTATGCAGGTACCCGGGCACTTCATCCCGGAAATCCTTCATCAGGTCATGAACGTTTCTTTCCTGATATACGGTGGGTGAACGGAAGGCTATCTTCCAGTCGTATTCCCAGGCTATACGCTGGGCCACGAAGCTTCGCCAGATGTCCGTCATCCTGAAGCTGCAGAAGGAGGGCAGGTACATCAGGGGGAACGCCTCCCGGAACCAGACGGTGTTCTGGCTGTTGAAGGGGCACCAGCTGCCCCTGCCCAGCACGAAGACAAGGTCTTTCCGGAAGTTCAGGGGCAGTTGTCTTGTGAGCCTGTAGACGGCATCCACGTCCGGGTTCTCGTCGGCAAGGCCCTGCTGTATGGTACAGTTGTGCAGGGTGGGTTTCTCCGAGCGGTAAAGTTTTTCAGAACCGAGATGCTCCAGCGGGTATCCCCTGGGCCATATCTCCCCTTCGGTAAAAAACCGGTATACATTGATCCATCCTCTGTCCGTTATCAGCCTTCCCCCAAGTTCCTTTTCCGGGGACTCCCAGAATGACGGGTACGGAAGATTGTCGTCGTCCGTTTCCAGGATTGATTCATTGCCTTTTTCCATGGCCGCAAGGTATCCTGTGTTTTTGCGGGCGTAGTGGTTTTCCGGAATCGCTGCGGCCACATTGAAACCCGATTCCATCTGCCTTTCCAGGCTCCAGAAATCGGCCCCGGTCAAGGAAAAATCCCGGGGACTCTTCCGGTCCCCTGCAATGATCAAATCCACCCCGTGACGGCTGCACTCCCCGGCATAAGCCCGGAGGGCCTTGTTCGGGGATGCGATGGTGGTTATTATGAGGCTTCGGGATGCTTTCATGGTATGGATACTGCTTGGCCTGTGATCCTTTTACAGAAATACCATAAAAGGGTCCACAGTGAATTACGGATGGAAGCGCCGGAAATGCTGGGTGAGGGTACGCGGTAGCGGATGGGGATTTCCACGCAATTCTTATGCCTCAGCAGGTAGCGCAACTCGGTCTGGTAGAAATGCCCGGTCGACCGGAAGGGATAATCCACGAAATCCCTTACCACGTTAAGCCGGAATCCCTGGTATCCCGAGGTCATATCGAAAAGCCGGGTTCCCAGGAGGATGTTGGAAAGAATGGTGCCGAACCTGGACAGGAAGGTCCTCACCGGGTTTGAATCAACCATGGAGCCCCCCTTGATGAACCGGCTGCCGAAAGCGCATTCCTTTCCCTCCCGGAGCACCCGGAGGAAAAGGGGAAGGGCAGAGGGATCGTGCGACATGCCGGCGTCCATTTCGATGATGACCTCGTGCCCGTTTGAAGAGGCTGCCCGGTACCCGTTCAGATAGGCATCCACCACGTTCCGGTCCTTTTCCGCCCAGACCGCCGTATAGCGCTTGTCCCTGTCCGCCAGTTCCCTGCAGAGATCCCAGGTGCGGTCCCTGGACACCCGGTCCACCACAAGGTAAACCCTGCCCGTACCGATGCGGTCCAAGGTAGTGCTGAGGGCATCGATAAAATCGCTGAATTCCTTCTCTTCGTTTGCCATGGGCACCACTACCGCAAAATCATTTCCTGTGCTTGTCACCGTAATGAACCGTTTTGTGTATAATCCTGTCTGGTGTCCCAAAAATAACCAAAACATTCGATCCTTAAATACATCGTTCCAGCCGGTCCGGACTTATTTTTCTTTTTTTGCAGAGGAAAAATTACCATAACGTATTCAAACATGACCGGATGCGGATACACACAGAATTTTATTCCGGCGCAGCGGTTTTTTATTTTCTGGGTTTCTTGGTAAATTGCTTCCGGTGTAAATCGAACCTCGTTATGAAGCCTAAAATTCTTCTATGGCCATTACTTATCCTTTTTTTGTTGGGTCAGTGCTCAAAAGAAGAACATCCGACGGAGGTTACCTTCACGATCCGCATCTCCGGGTTTATTATCGAGACGGATGATTTCGGGGGACTCAAATCCGCCTCGGAAGATCCCTTCGATGGGTTTACACATAAATTTGCAGAAGGCAAAATTTCCTTTACCGATTCCGAAGGGGTCGTTTACACCTTTGGAGAGGGACCCATAGACGGGATGCCAATTACCCTGCCCGTGGGGGAATACACGTTAACCGGTGAGGCGGGGAGTCCTTTCGACAACGGGAACCATACCCTGTCCTTCCTGATCGAGGAACAGCAGGCTACAATCTCTGAATCCACAACCCTGATCAATATCACCGTTACACCAACCTGCGCACTTATACTGGTTTACGATGAATTTGACCTGGTAGCCTCCGCTTACATGAACGAACCCGAAAACTCCTTTTATACGGACGGCCTGTATTACTATATATACTTCCTGCCCAAGGAAGGCTGGGAGGCCCATATCCTGAAGACCGACGGGGCCGAACTCGTCCTTTCCGTATCCACTTTCCTCCCGGTAGGTCACCTGGTAAAAGTCATTGTTACGGAGTCCGGCACCAGTATGGGGGTGGACCTAACCCCCGTCTTTTCCGAAAGCAACCCGGTAAGCTGGTAGCACAGATTTTTTTTAATGCATCCCTTCTGTGTTGCGAAGGCCTCCGTGAAACCGGGGGCATTCTTTTTTCATGGTCCACCGCAGTTTCATTCGTCAGTTTTATTTTTAAGGACTACAATGATGTTAATATTTAATACCCACATTAATCTTTAAAAAACCTATTTGAACATCCTCTTCTGAGTTTATTTGATCATACTCGGTATCAATATAAAAATAACTATTAGTATTCTTTATTCTTGTATCCCATCCAAAGTTGATGAGAAAACCTATACCCTGATAACTTTCAAAATTATCGTTTTCTCTATTAGTTGCTGAGACATACCGATATCTAAATCCTCCTCCAAACCATAACCACTTCTGTCCTTTTATTGTAGGATACCATTCTATTTGGGGGCCAGCATCAAACATATATGCTTTGTAATCTCTTTTTTTGTAGTTTGAGAAATTATAACTTGTTGAGATTCGACCGCTAACTTCTTTAAATATTTCTTTACTATATCCTATCTGGATTCCTAATAAAAGTCCCGTATTTGCTCTTGCATTGTCATTATTAAACTCTGAAAATGATAAGGCTGTGTGAAAAAATCCCTTTTGGGTTGAGTCGCTAACCTCTTGGGCATATAACTCAAAATTTATAAGAATAAATATGATTATCCCAAATGAAAGAATTACCTTTTTAAAGTTGTTCATAATCAATAAATTTAGTGGGATGTGTACAAAATTAATCCAATTCATTTTTTCAAATGCAAAAGAAATTTACGAAATTATTCCAACTCCTCTTTGGATCTTCGGTAGGCCACATAACAGCAGATAACTCTTCTATGTATTCCCGATATTCGGGATCTATTTCCAGGCGTTTGAGGTTTCTCCTAAGCAGTCAACTTCTTTTTCATAGTCCATACCTTTAATGGCCGCAGGGGAGAAATGTCAACTAATTTCAATGAAGGATTTTCTGAATATGTTGCAGTCTTAATCTATTGTATTCTATAATATATTTTCTCAGCGAATTCAGCTGCCTCATCTGCTTTTTCTGCTGCATCCATAGAACTATAATAAGCATCTTCCGCAAATTCCGCAGCCACTTCTGCCCAAATAGCAGCTTTAGAACAATTCTCATTACTATCTGAAGAACCGTATTCAAGTTCACTTATAACCGTGCTACCAACATCCCAAGCGTTTCTTTCAATCTCATCCATTCTATTAAGAAGTTGCCTATTCAAAATTACATTATGCACCTGGAAACCGATGAGCAGCGCAATCACTAATGTTTTAAATGAGAATAAATTTTCAAAAAAGACTCTTTTTGTAGCCATTTTTCCTTTCAAGTTACAAAAAAACCCGGCTCAATGGCCGGGTTTAATTAATCATATCAGAATTAATCTTCTCTTAAAAAGGCATAACCAGTTATTCTCTTTCCTGACACCTTTCTTGCCATTCCCCCTTGTGTATATAATTCATCATGCACCTGAATATTAAAGTTCATAAGTCCATCAGCACCCATGCTAACGCATTTGAGGTAAATACTATCAAGAGCAGTCTAGGTATCAATATAGCCCTGGACCCACTGTTTAACATAAGTTTCTCCGTACTTCCTAATAGTCACCAAATTTGCTTCAGGCATAATGATGTATTCAATTTGAGCTATTATTAACGCGTTGTGCTATTAAGATGCCAACGCATATTTTAAATGATTTAGCGGTTTGTTGTTTAAGAAATTAATATACTGTAGCATCGTTACTGCTGAGATCTTACATAATATTCGTATAGAGAGTCCTTCTTTTGTCTTGGCGTAATTTCTTTTCAGCATGAGC
>CAZNQG010000016.1:0-40892 GCA_964575235.1 uncultured Bacteroides sp. | reverse complement strand
ATCAAGGCCTATCCGCCAGGGAACCCTGCTTGCATCGTAGCGGTAGTAATCGTACCTTCCGGAAGGAGGGTTGCCGCCGGGGATGCCGTCCACAGACTGCCAGTCGGGTACGAGTCCCGTTTCAGGATGGGCTGCCGCGTGGAGCAGGCGGTAGGTATCCGCTGCCAGGTGATCCCATATGCTGTCTTTGCTTATTTCTGCAAAGAGCCTGAAATAACCCGGGGTATAATAGGACAGGTCCGTGAGTCCGCATCCCCCCCAGCCGGCACCGGGCCGGAGCGTATAAATGCTGTCCCCGCAGCGGACGATGAAATCGCCGGTTATCCTGGATAGGATGGCATTGGCCTCGTTCAGGTATTTCCCGCCCCACTGGTTATAAGCCACCAGCAGGGCATAGGCCACGTCGAGGTCCCCATCGGTGGCGCAGTTCGGATCGTTGATCCCGTCGCAGGTCACGTCCCAGGCCATCAGGTATTTGGCCGTACGGGTAAGTTTGGATTTATAAAAATCCAGCAGGCCGTCGAAATATTCCCGTTCGCCGTAATAGGCCGTAAGGATCATCCCGTACCCGGTGCCTTCCGATAGGGTTTGGGCAGCGTTGGTAGTGGTAACCCGGTACATGGAACCGCAGGGTGCCAGGTAGGCGGCTTTCCACCGGTTATATTCGGACCGGGCGAGCGAATGGCTCAGGGAAGAGGGTTTGTATCCGGACGGATAGTCCACGTTCTGGGGAAAAGGGCGATGCTGGGCATGCAGGTAACAGCCGGCAGACATTAGTATAGCGAGGGTAAAGATCTTTAAGTGCCCGTTCATGCCTGCTGTGGAATATGAAGGATTCTCTGAAAAAAAGGTGGCTGGCTTGAGGGCCAGCCACCTTATCCTAACCAATTAAATTGTGAGGTATTATTTCATGAATTTCGCATTCTCTACGGAACGATCCAGGTTCCGGACGCTGAGTATATACACACCGGCAGGGAATTCCGACATCCCGATGGTCTCCCGGGTGTTGCTGACCCGGACGCTCTTGATGAGCTGGCCCGTGATGCTGTAGATCTCGATGAGTTCAGCCGTTTCCAGCCCGTCAACGGTAAGCAGGTCCCTGCTCTCGTTCAGGTACCATGTCAAAGCGGAAGTGGCATTGAAATCGTGTACCCCGACGACGGTCGAAAGGTTCTCAACGGGCATGTTGGTGAATTTCGGAACCTTGTCGTTCGGGTAGTTCGCATCGACCCTTGCATCGTCGTATGTCAGGAAACCGGACGCAGGCCTGCTGTAGGAAATCGTAACGGCGGCACCCGTTCCGATGGTGCCGGCTACCTGTGCCTTCAGGATGCTCCTGAGGGGTTTCAGGGTTTCTGCGTCTACTTCAAGCGAGGAGATCCCGCGGTCGTTGCCGTTCACCTTCAGGGTGATGTTCGACAGGTCAAATGCCGCAGGCACCGCATCGGTGTTGATCCCGAGGTCCAGGTAAAGGTAGTCGCCGCTTTCGTCGATCCATGCATCGCAGATCTCGGATTGTGTGACATGGAGTTCGTCGATGTAGGTGATCCCGAGCTCCTGGAAGTGGATCGGGACCCTGATCAGATCCACCACGGCCATGAAGACCACGGAAAGCTTCCGCCATTCGTTGAAGGGTGCAAGCCGGTAATAGTGGTCAGGGCCGCCGCCGAGCCGTGCATATTCACTGAAAGGATCATACCTCCCGACGGTGAAAGCCATGTGGGCGGAGTCGGTAACCATGGACTTGACCATCAGGGTTGCCTTGTAAAATTCCTCCTCCTCGAGATGCAGACTGTCGCCGACGGCTTGCAGGCTGTAAGAATCGCTTCCCAGTTCGGTGACGTTCACCATCAGCCCGTGATCCCCTGCATATACGGCAGCTTCCTGGTCGGAGACCATGAAAGAACAGGCCCCGCTCTGGATTTCCAGCAGCCAGCCGGCAACTTCCGTTGTACTGGTTGTATACATAATGTTTACCGGTGAGTCTTCGAACCCGCCGTTGGTCACAAAGTCTTGCTGGGCACTCAGGGTGCCGCAATAGAGTACGATTACTAAAACAGAGTAGATCAGTTTTTTCATAGTGTCAGATTTTAAAGTTTGCCAATCAAGATTATTTCTGAATTAAAAAGGGGCCCGCGACCGTTCCGGGGACCGGCCGCGAGTCCTTTATTAGTTCTTAATATCATTTCAGGAATTTCGCACTGAACCTGGAATTGTCTGCAAAACGCACGCTGAGCACATACACTCCCGGTGCCAGATCCTGAATGCCCATGGTTTCCCTGAAACCATCCGCCCTCTTCGAGCGCATGAGTTGTCCTGTGATGCTGTAGATATCGACAAGGGAAGCATCTTCGAGTCCCTCGACCACCAGCAGGTCCCTTCCCTCGTTCACGTAGTAGACGAGACCGGGGACCGCGGCAAAGCTGCGCACGCCTACGGCCAGTGATTTATTATCCACAGGCTCGTTCGAGATGCGGGGGATCTTGTCCGCCGGTACGAAGGCAGGGTCCTTGAAATCCGGGTTCGGCAGGTACTCCAGCGGGTGTGTTGCATCCTGGGCACAGGTGATTGTTACGGTGGAGCCTTCCCCGACGCGGCCTGCTATATTCGCCTTGAGGATATTCCTCCAGGGTGCCATGGTTTTCGTGTCGTAATGCAGGGATTCGATGTTCCTCTTGTTCCCGTCGACGGTCAGCTGGATGTTGGAAAGGTCGAAAGCGGCATCGGGTTCCTTGACGCTCCAGCCGAAATCCATGATCAGGGTGTCGCCGGATTCGTCGATCTCGCAGCGGGCGAAGGAGGAATGGATGATCTGCAGGTCGTCGATATAATGCATGCCGGTGGTATGAAAATGAATGGGGATCCTGGCGGAATCCAGTTCCGGTATGAAGGTGAAGCTAAGCTTCGTCCATTGGGCGAAGGGCACCTCAACGGGATCCGCTTCCTGGCCTATCCTTCCTTTTTCCGGGTATCCAGACCACAGGCCGGCAGTGAAGCTCATGTTCAGTCCCGGTGTCAGGGTATAAACCATCAGGGTCGCGCGGTACAATTCGTCGTCTTCTTCCGTGGGAACGGGCCAGTTAATGGCTTGTACGCTCCATGGGTCGGGACCCAGCGTGGTAACGTTAGCGCTGAGGGCCAGGCTGCCTTCGTATACCGTCAGGTCCTGGATCATGAAGGTGGCTTCCGCACCTTCGAACAGGATCTGCCAGCCTTCGAGAAGATCCGGATTGTCTGCAGGCACGGTTTCCCCGTTGGTGGAGAGCTCGAACCCGCCGTTGATGGCCAGGTTGTCCTGGGCAACGGCAATTCCTGTGACGAGCATTGCTGCAAGCAGGTTGAATAAAATTTTAATCATAAGATTTGGTTTTAATAGTATAACCGATATTAACTTTATCTGTAAAGAAACGGGTTGTGGAAAGCATCCACTCCCCGTTTCTTCCAACTCATGGTATTTAATTGTACCCGGGATTCTGCGGGTACTTTCCGTCGGGCTGTGTGGGATCCGTGCACAGGTCGATCTGGGTCTGGGGTATCGGTCTCAGGGCATGGTAATCCTGTATGTTCGGGGCGGCATCTGCGTTGTAAAGCCGCACCCGCTCGACCAGTTTCCCGGTCCGCACCAGGTCGTACCAGCGCATGGATTCTCCGCAGAGTTCACGGGAGCGCTCGTTCAGGATGAAGTCGATGTCAATGTCCCCTGCCGTAACCTGCATGGCGGGGATCGCAGCCTCGTTGGCCGCGGCCCGGGTCCTCAGTACATTGATCATGTCGGCGGCCGCCTGGCTGTTACCCATCTTAAAGGCCGCCTCTGCAGCGATCAGGTAAACATCCGAGAACTTGTAAACGATGTAGGGCCGGACAGAGGTGGCCTGGATGTCGGCCCGCTGGGTATCGTCGTACTTCTTCATGGTCGGGAAATAAGCATTCTGTGCACTGATGGCAAGCGGCGTCCAGACGGAACATCCCAGTTTCACGGAATCCTCCACGCTCAGATTCTCCGGAACCATCAGGATGGCGGTGTCCCCTGCCCCGAATTTCGGTTCCCCGACCAGGGAGCTGTCCACCCACCCGTTTTTGGCTTCTGTCGTATCCCATACGGGTATCCTTTCATCGTCTCCATAGTTGCATATCCATGCCACCTTGAAGGATTTGTAATAACGGGAATCGTTTGTCTTGTCCGCGAAGCATTCATTCAGCAGCCAGTCCGTCGGCTTGAACCGGGCCCAGGGCCTTCCGTTCTCCATATCCCGCAGCATTCCCGGAAGGCGCTCGTATACGATCCGGAAAAAGAAGTTGCTCCGGTTCTGGGAGTTCCCCCAGTCCGGGTCCACCCCGTAGGTCTGCGTCGTCAGGTTGAACAATTCGTCGTTGTTCCTCTCGCAGGTGAAGAGAACTTCCGTGTTATGCTCGTTTCCCTCCGCGTGTATCTCGGCATAATCAGCCAGCAGTTCTACATTATAGGTTGCCCGGTTGTCGATCAGGTTCTTGGCCACATCGTATGCACTCTGGAAATCTTCCGGCTGGTTCAGGCGCCATCCACGGGTCAGGTAAGCCATTGCCAGGAGATGCATCGCTGCGGGCTTGGCAGCCCTGCCGGGTTCGCTGGGTTCATCCGGCAGTTCCACGGAAGCTTCTTCCAGGTCCTGGATTATGACGTCGTAAACCTCCGACATCGGGGCCCGTGAGGCTATGTCCGAAGGTTCGGTGATGAACTTGGTGCTCAGGGTAACATCCCCGTAAAACCGGACCAGCAGGAAATACCAGTGCGCCCTCAGGTACTTGGCTTCGGCCAGAAGGTTGGCCTTCTCGTCGGGGTTCATATCCGCATCCGGGCCTTTCTCAAGGACCCCGTTGCAGGTGTTGATGGCGGCGTAGGCCCTGGACCAGACCACCCCGATCATGCCGTGCTCCGGGTTCAGTCCCCCTACATAAGTATTTATCGGAATGTTAAGGCTCTCCACGCCGTGGGTGAATTCATCCGTTCCCATGATGGTCAGGGACATATGCGATTCGGCTCCGTAAACGAACCGCAGGTAGGCATAAGCGGCTATTACCCCTTTGTTGATCCCGTCGGCCGTGGAGAAAAACTCCGGTGTAAGCTCCGACCGCGGTTGTTCTTCCAGCACCTCTGAACACGCGGGTGCAAGCACAAGGATTATACCAAGGAATCCTAAATATTTCATTATCGCTTTCATGATTTATCTTTTTTTCTTGCGGTTACAGTTTCAGGGTGAGCCCGAATAAAATGGACCGGGTAGGCGGGGTATTGGCACCGACGGTAAGCCGTTCAGTACCGAGCCCCTGCGTATCGCTGCCTCCCTTTCCGGTCGGCTCCGGATCAAGTCCCCCGGCCCTTATGTAGGGAGAGAAAAAGGCCTTGAAGGGATTCTGGGCGGTCATGTACACCCGCAACGAACTGATTCCGAGCTTGCTGATCCACTTATCGGGCAGGGTCCAGCCAACGTTGATGCTCCGGATCTTCAGGTAGGTGGAACTGAAATACCCCAGGGTTGATCCGTAATAGGGATTCTGGTAAGTAACATCCGGTTTTGGATAGGAGTTCGTCGGGTTGGAGATCGTGTCACCGGTTTCCGTATCCACATAACTGTACCAGAAATCCACCTTGATCCCGCTTCTCCTTCCCTGAAGGGTGTTCAGAAAGCTGTTGGGCTGGTGCAGGGTACTGACCAGCATCCCGCCCATTCTCAGGTAGAGAACGATGGAAGCATCGATGCCCCGGTAGCTGAACCGGTTGGTCATACCAGCGACCCAGTCGGGCTGGTAGTGACCCAGAACCATCCTGTCTTCCTCGGTTATCCGGCCGTCGCCTTCCCCGGTTTCGGGATCGGGAACGTCATACAGCTTGATCTGTCCCGGGAAGAAACCCATCATCATGGCATCCATATACTCATCCTGCTGCCAGATGCCTATTTTCTTGTAATCGTAGATTACATCGACGGGCTCACCTACAAACCAGCCGTTCCCGATGTCACGTTTCACGGAAGTATCCTGCAGGGCCACGATCTTCTCGCGGTTCATATACCAGTTCAGGTCTACGACCCAGTTAAATCCGCTGACGTTGGACAGGATGTTGGCCGTAAGGGTTACTTCCACGCCTTTGTTTTCGGTTTCCCCGATGTTTTCAAGGTAGGAACCTTCCACGCCGGAGGTCTGAGGCAGGGTTTTTGCCAGCAGGAGGTCGCTGGTTTGCTGCCTGTAGACATCCAACGTTCCGCTTACCCGGTTGGCAAGGAAGCCGAAATCCAGTCCCAGGTTGGTTGTGGTGGTGTATTCCCAGCCCAGGCTTGCGTTCGGAAGCCTGTTGACCAGGTAACCGTAGACCCCGGTGGGACCGAAACTGTAGGGTTTGGCATCCAGGCTGCCCAGGGTCCGGTACGGGGCTATTGCCGTATTGGAAGTCTGTCCGTAGCCCACCCGGACTTTCAGGTTTGAAACA
Organism: uncultured Bacteroides sp.; assembly: GCA_964575235.1. Lineage (GTDB taxonomy): Bacteria > Bacteroidota > Bacteroidia > Bacteroidales > SM23-62 > SM23-62. The sequence goes on along the minus strand of CAZNQG010000016.1, from coordinate 34,432 downwards.
AAGTTCGCCCCTTGCATGAAAGATTCGTTATGAATGTTCCAGCCGAGTCCCAGCGCCGGGTAGTAATGCCACTTGTTCCCTTCGGCCAGCCTTGAGGATCCGTCGGCCCTGGCCGTGGCGGTGACAAGGATCCGGTCATCCCAATTGTAAAAGGCCCTGGCCATGTACGAGAGGATCCCCCATTTTGAGTACCAGCTGTGGTCGTTCGGGGTGAATTCAGCCGCCTGGGAGGGATTGTAATACTGGATGTAGTCGGCGGCGATGTTGGCCGTTGAAACAGCGAAATTGCTGGATTGTGACTCCTGTGCACTGAACATGCCCGTGAAATTGAGATGATGCCTGTCGGCAAAGGTCCTCTCGAAGATCAGCAGGTGCTCCAGGGTATAGCTCCAGGCTTCGAAGTTATCCTGCCTGGCCTCGTTCGGGCTTCCGTCCTTGAAAGGGGTTTCGCTCCCGTAGTAGTGCCCGTACTTGCTGGTCCGGAAATCCAGTCCCGCATTCAACCGGTATTTGAGTCCCTCGAAAATCTCGAGCTCCCCGTAGAAGGAATTGAAGGTCCGGATGGCCCTGCGCTGCTGTGTCCATTCATCGGTCCGGTTAATCAGAAGCGGGTTATAGGCTTCTTCCCGCGGGTAGGCAGGCTGCTTGATGATGTTCCCTACAGAGTCGTAGGGAATGCAAAGGGGACTCATGGCGATCAGCCAGAAAACAGATCCGGCGCTTTCCCCGTCCGTGATCCCCAGGGTATTCATCGTGTTCAGCCCGAAACTGACACGCTTACCCAGCTTCTGATCCAGGGTAGCCCTCAAGGTACCTCTTGAATAAGCCTGGCCCGGCATTATGGTGGTTTCCTTGTAGAATCCCCCTCCGACCGAATAGGTAACCTGATCGTTCCCCCCGGCAACCCTTATGTTGTGGCTTGTGACATAACCGTTCTTGTAGATCAGGTCCTGCCAGTCCGTGGAACGGCCCAGGTCAATGGATTCCTGCTCAACCGGCAGGTAGGGCTGGGATGCATCGTAGCGGGAAATGTCCCTCATCAGTTTGAATTCCTCCCCGCTGAATGTCTCGTACTTGCTGATGATGGAAGTGATGCCATAATAGCTGTCAAGCGTCAGGGTGGCCTTCCCGGCCTGTCCCCTGGTCGTGGTTATCAGGATGACCCCGTTGGAGCCCCTGGAACCGTAAATGGCCGTGGCGGAGGCATCTTTCAGGATCTCGATGGATTTGATGTCGGAGGGATTGAGGTAGTTCAGACCTCCTTCGTAGGGGATGCCGTCAACCACGATCAAAGGATCGTTGGCCGATGTTTGACTTTTCTCTGACTCCATGGTCCCGCCCAGGGATCTGTTCCCCCGGATACGGATCTGGGGTTCCGCCCCCGGCCGGGTACCGGTCCGGCGGATTTCCACCCCGGCAGCTCGTCCCTGCAGGGACAGGGAAACGCTCGCGGTAGGGACTTCCCGGAGGGCTTCATTGCTTACGGAAACAATCGATCCCGTGATGTCGCTTTTCCTCTGCCGCCCGTATCCGACCACGATCACCTCGTCCAGGGCGGAGATCTCTTCCTCCAGGACCACGTTAACGATGGTTTGGTTGCCTACTGCTACTTCATGTGTGACGTATCCCACGTAAGAAAAGACCAGCACAGCATCCGGTCCGGGGATCTCGATGGAGTAATGGCCGTCCCGGTCCGTAACGGTCCCGACATCCGTGTCCTGGATCAGGATGCTGGCCCCAGGCAGGGATTCCCCCGTCGCGGCCGAAGTCACGGTCCCCGTAACCTGGACCTGCTGAAGGCCTTCTTTCATAGCATTATCGGTAGCGCTACCATCCGTTTCACCGGCGAAAGCAATAATGCCGGTGAACAGGAGGCATGCACAGATTACGCATAGCTTGCACAGCATTTTGTGCAAACGATTGCCGTTTCGATCAGAGATGTGCATAGTTTTGATTTTAGGTTAGGTTAATGTTGATTAATGGTTAGGTATTAATATTTCATACGGATATACGGGGAATAAAAAATACTTGCATGCCGGCGAAATTCCGGCGATCAGGGAAAAAGTACTGGGTGAGTTGAGCGTAAAGGTACGGATCAATATTCATACGGTTTTAGATGCAATTCTCGATCTCTGCCGCCTGTCAGCACCGCTACAACCAAATTTAAAAAAAAAATAACATACATTGCAACCGATTGCAATAAATCTGTATTTTTTCGTAACTTTTCACTTTTCATCACTACATTTATTGTCCTTTATTTGTATAAACCGTCAAGAAGGAGGTAACCATATACGATATAGCCAGGGTTCTGGACATTTCTGCATCCACAGTGAGCCGGGGACTGCGTGATCACCCTTCAGTGCGCAAGGACACCCGAAAGAAGATTATCCGGATTGCCAGGGAAATGGGTTACCAGCACAATACCTTCGCCAGCAGCCTCAGGAAACGAAGCACGAATACCATCGGTGTCGTACTTCCGAGGCTGGACAGTTACTTCATGTCCACCGTGATAGCCGGTATGGAGAAAGTGGCAAAACAGACCGGTTACAATCTGATCATCAGCCAGTCCGAGGAACATTTCGAGAAGGAAGTATCCTGCGTGACCACCCTGTTCAACAGCCGGGTTGACGGATTGCTGATCTCCCTGGCCTATGATACGGATAACCTGGATCACCTGGATATCCTTTTCAACAAGGGCATCCCGGTTGTATTTTTCGACCGGGTTTTTGACCACCCGGGATGCATCAGTGTCGTCATCGACAATTTCCGGGCCGGGTACGACATCACCTCGCATTTGATTGAGACCGGGTGCCGGACCATTGTACACATCGGGGGAAACCTGAAGAGGAACGTTTACTCCGAACGGTTCCAGGGCTACAAGAAGGCTCTTAAGGACCACGGAATTCCGTTCAGGGAGGAACTGGTCTTTACGGGAAGAACCACTGAACAGGCCGGGATCGATGTGGTGGATAAAATAACGGCCGGGGACATATCCGCAGACGGCATTTTTACCGCCAACGATACCAGTGCGGTTGCCTGCATCTGCAGGTTGAAACAGGCAGGCATCCGGGTGCCTCATGACATTGCCGTCGCCGGATTCAACAACGATCCCATTTCCCGGGTGATCGATCCCAACCTGACGACCATCAACTATCCGGGACAGGAAATGGGGGAGGTGGCCGCCTCAACCCTTATCAACAAACTGAACAATTTAAATTCAACCCACCTGAACACCATCGTTCTCAAGCATGAGATGATCCGGCGAAGCTCCACCATAAAATAACCTAATTCCATTACCTAATTGAAGCATTCCCCATGAAACCTGCATTACAAAAACTCTCCGTCAGGGAAAAAATGGGTTACAGCCTGGGAGACAGCGCTGCGAACTTCATTTTCCAGACCATGATCATCCTGCAGTTGAACTTTTACACCGATACCTTCGGGATCACGGCCGCGGCGGCAGGGACCCTGCTGCTGGTTGCCAGGGTATGGGATGCAATATTCGATCCCATGATGGGAGCCATTGCCGACCGGACCAATACACGCTGGGGAAAATTCAGGCCATGGATCCTGTGGACGGCCCTTCCTTTCGGCGTCATGGCCTTCCTGACCTTTTCCACGCCTGGTTTTGGCGGAACGGGCAAGTTGATCTACGCCTATTTGACCTATATCATCCTGATGATGGTCTATTCGGCGAACAACCTGCCGTATTCGGCGCTGAGCGGAGTGATGACGGGTGACATGGTGGAGCGGACCAGCCTTTCGTCCTACCGCTTCGTATTCGCCATGCGGGCCCAGTTCGTGGTGCAGGGACTTGCACTGCCGATGGTCGCTTTCTTCGGGGAGGGCGATACGGCCAAAGGCTACCAGTTTACCATGGGGATATTCAGCGTCCTGGCGGTCGTTTTTTTCATGGTGACCTTCTCCAGCACAAAGGAAAGGATTAAACCCCCTCCACAGCAGAAGACCACTCTGAAACAGGATTTCGGCGACCTGTTCCGCAACGGTCCCTGGATCGCCATGTTCTTCGTTACCCTCCTGGTGTTCATCCACCTGTCGATGAGGGGAGGCGTACTGTTGTATTTTTTCAGGTACTACCTGAACGAAAGCAGCATGCTGGACCTTCTGGCGAAAGTGGGACTTTCGGGCAGGCTTGCCGACCGGGATGTAGCCGGCATGGCGTTCAGCCTGTTTAACGTATGCGGCACGACCGCCATGATCATCGGCATCTTGTTCTCAAAGATGCTGGCCAAGCGCTACGGGAAGCGGAATGTCTATATCGGGGGACTCGCAGGTACGACGCTGGTGAATCTGTTATTCATTGCCGTGGGACCCGGGGCGGTCGTTCCGACCTTTATCATCCAGGTCTTTTACGGACTGATCTACGGCGTTACGATACCCTTGCTGTGGGCCATGATGGCCGATGTGGCGGACTATTCCGAATGGAAGAACAAGCGCCGTGCCACCGGGATCGTGTTTTCGGCCGTGGTGTTCGGGCTTAAGGCGGGACTCGGCATAGGGGGCGCCATAGGGGGCTATGTACTTGCCCTTTACGGGTATGTTCCCAACGTGGAGCAAAGCACTCAGGCCATTACGGGGATCCGCATGACGGTCAGCATCTATCCTGCGATAGCTTTTATCGGCGCGCTCGTGGCCCTTGGCTTCTACCGTATAAACAAGAAGCTGGAATATACCATCCAGGATGACCTGGCCGCACGGCGTGAAGCCGGGGGACAGGAGTAATGGATGCCACCGGGGGGCCAGGAGAGCAACATGAAGAAATCCGGGTTGATCCTTCAGAATATGAACGATGAACCTCGAACCATACGGAAGGATATGAAAACAATAAGGTATTATACAGACAAACTGACTGCCGTGATGCTTTTAATCCTCATGGCAGGAAATTCATGCACATCGCAACAGTCCGGCGAACAGACGCTGAAAACAGCATTCGACGGCATGTTCTATATAGGAGCCGCCCTGAACCGTGCCCAGATAGATGGGAAGGATTCCCTGGCCGTGCAGCTCGTGGCCCGGGAATTTAATTCCATCACGGCTGAGAACATTATGAAATGGGACGTCATACATCCGGAGCCCGGAGTTTACAATTTCGGGGCTGTTGACCGGTTCGTGGAATTCGGTCAGGAAAACGGCATGTTCGTGGTGGGTCATACCCTGGTCTGGCAACACCAGACCCCGAGATGGGTTTTCCAGGATGAATCCGGAAATCCCACCGTCAGGGATACCCTCCTGCAGAGGATGCGAGACCACATTTTTACGGTCATGGGCCGCTACAAGGGGAAGGTACAGTGCTGGGATGTGGTCAACGAGGCCTTGGGCGAAGACGGACGGATAGGGAAAAACCGGTGGGCGGAAATCATCGGGGAGGATTTTATCCGGAAGGCCTTCGAGTATGCCCGGGAAGCGGATTCCTCCGCCATCCTGGTCTATAACGACTACAACATGACCCACCGGGCCAAACGGGAGGGAGTCATACGGATGGTAAAGGATCTCCAGGCGAACGGTGTCAGGGTGGATGCCATCGGGTTGCAGGGACACTGGGGACTGGATTATCCATCCATGGATGAGCTGGAAGCAAGCATCCTTGCCTACTCGGAACTCGGGATCCCGGTCGTGATCACGGAACTGGACGTGGATGTGCTTCCGATGCCGACCAGCCGACAGGGTGCCGACATAACCTATTCCGAGGAATTCCAGGAGAAATACAATCCCTACACCGCCGGCCTGCCCGATTCCATACAGGTCCTGCAGGCGAAACGATACGCGGAAATATTCGGCCTGTTCGTAAAGCATGCCGACCGGGTGGACCGCGTTACCTTCTGGGGGGTTCACGACGGGCAATCCTGGAGGAATCACTGGCCGATCCGGGGAAGGACCAATTATCCCCTGCTGTTTGACAGGGACTACCGGCCCAAGGCGGCGTATGAGGCCGTTATGCAAACCGCAGCAGAATAGTAATTAAATACACAGCCATGAAACAATCCAATCGACCCCATCGGGCCAAATCCATACGGAATAAAGGGCGGGTCCGGCGTTCCGCAGTTTTCGCAGCGCATAAGTCCTTTATGATCCTGCTCGCCGTTCCCCTGATCCTCCTGGGATGCCGTCCGGCCGCGGCGGATATGGAGGGAAGTTATATCACAGGGGACAAAGGCGAGGATAATTTTCCCCTGGCGGTAGACGGCCATGCCGCCGCACTTTACATCAGTACGGATGACCATCCCGGGGTTGCCCGGGTAGCGGAACTCCTGCAGGCCGATATAGAAAGGGTCAGCGGAACAAAACCGGAAATCATCCGGGATACACGGCCCGGAACCGGTCCGGTCCTCCTGATCGGCACCATCGGGATGAACCCACTGATCGATGAGCTGTCTGAAAAGAAACTCCTGGACCTGAGCACGATCGCCGGTAAATGGGAGAGTTATATCATTCAGGAACTGAAACAACCCTTCCCGGGTGTGGACCAGCTCCTGGTGGTTGCCGGAAGCGACAAGCGAGGCACCCTCTACGGAATGATGGACCTTTCATCCAGCATGGGCGTTTCACCCTGGTACTGGTGGGCGGATGTGCCGGTGCTCAGGCGGGACAGGCTGTATGTGAAGCCCGGTCCCCACAGACAGGGAGAACCGGCCGTCCGTTACCGGGGGATCTTTATAAACGACGAGGCGCCCGCCCTGTCGGGATGGGCCCATGAACATTTCGGCGGATTCAACCATGCCTTTTATGAGCACGTATTCGAACTGATACTCCGGATGAAGGGAAATTTCCTGTGGCCGGCCATGTGGGGCCGGGCTTTTTACGACGATGATCCCGAGAGTCCCGAACTGGCAGACCTTTACGGGATTGTGATCGGGACCTCCCACCATGAGCCCATGATGAGGGCACACGTGGAATGGAGACGCTACGGGTCCGGTCCCTGGAACTACGATAAAAACGAGGAAAAACTCCGGGAATTCTGGAAGAAGGGCATCGAGCGCATGGGATCCTATGAGAGCCTGGTGACCATCGGAATGCGCGGCGACGGGGATGAGCCGATGACCCAGGGCACGGCCATCGGATTGCTGGAGCGCATCGTGGCCGATCAGAGACAGATCCTGGAAGAGGTAACCGGAAAGAAGGCAAGCGAGATCCCGCAGGTGTGGGCATTATACAAGGAGGTTCAGGAATATTACGACCGGGGAATGCGGGTACCGGAAGACGTGACCCTGCTCCTGTGCGACGACAACTGGGGGAATATAAGGAAACTGCCGCATCCCGACTCGGCTGACAGGCCGGGGGGGTACGGGATTTATTACCACTTCGATTATGTCGGTGGACCCCGGAATTATAAATGGCTGAATACAAACCAGATAGAGAGGGTATGGGAACAGATGCACCTGGCTTACAGGCATGGCGTGGACCGGATATGGATCGTAAACGTGGGAGACATCAAGCCCATGGAACTGCCCATACAGTTTTTCCTCGATTTTGCGTGGGACCCGGACCGCTTCCCTGCGGAGCAATTGCCGGATTATTACCGGAACTGGGCCACCCAGCAATTCGGACCGGTACATGCAGGGGAAATCGCCCGGATTCTTTCCCTGTACACCAAATACAATTCCAGGAGGAAACCTGAACTGCTGTCACCGGAGACCTACAGCCTGCTGAATTACCTGGAAGCCGAGCGGGTCGTCGCCGATTACAATCAGCTGGCAGCCGATGCCGAAAGGATCATGGACCAGCTTGATCCCGAATACCGGGACGCCTATTACCAGCTTGTCCTCTTCCCGGTCGTCGCATGCGCCAACCTGAACGAATTGTACATGGCGGCCGGGAAAAACCGGCTCTATGCGGACCAGGGCCGTGCCGTGACCAACGAGCTGGCCGCGCGGGTAGAGGAGCTCTTTGAAAAGGATTCCCAGTTGACCCGTTACTTCCACACCGAGCTGTCCGGCGGAAAATGGAACCACATGATGTCCCAGACCCACATCGGGTATACCTACTGGCAGCAGCCCAGGCAGGACAACATGCCCGAAGTCAGATCGCTGGAACTTCCGGATGAAGCCCTGATGGGCCTTGCCGCAGAAGGCTCCGGGCAATGCTGGCCAGATTCCGGTGACCTGGAATTGCCCGGCGGATTCGATTGCCTCAACCGGCAGTTCCATTACATCGAAGTTTTCAACCGGGGAACGGTCCCCTTTGATTATACCATCGATGCCTCAGAACCGTGGATCGACCTGTCGTCCTCTGGGGGCAGGGTGATTGACGAAGAGCGGATATGGATCGGGGTGGACTTGGAACAGGTACCGGAAGGGGATTTCACCGTTCCGTTAAGGATCTCTGGGCCCGGCGGCTCTGCGGCAGAGGTCCGGATCCGGGTGAACAATACTTTGGACGGGGTTCCAGGGGATTTTGAAGGTTTTATGGAGGGAAACGGTTATGTCTCCATGGAGGCGGAGGATTGTACCGGAAAGGTGGAAAACGATTCGACCCGCTGGCTGCACATCCCGAACCTGGGAAGGACCTCCTCCGGAATGACGGCCCTGCCGGTGACCGCCGAGGGGATCCGTCCGGGGAATGGAACTCCCCGGCTGGAATACCCGGTTTACCTGCTCCACTCCGGGAGGATCAGGGTCCATGCCTACCTTTCACCCACGCTGGATTATTACGACAGCGGGGGGATCCATTACGGGATATCCCTGGACGACAATCCCGTGGAGATCGTCAACATGCACGGGGGTTCCGACTTCAAAACCTGGGAACACTGGGTAAGCAACAACGTCAATGTCCGGGTATCGGAGCTCGATGTGGCTGAACCCGGCAGCCACGTTCTGAAATTCTGGCTGGTGGAACCGGGGGTTGTACTCCAGAAACTGGTGATCGAAACCGGGCCCCTTGGACAGAGTTACCTGGGCCCGCCCCCGAGCCGTTACATCAAACCGGGGAAAAAAGCGGAAGGTCTATGATGCCCGGATCCTTCAACGGCATGGCTCCGAAATTCCGCTCCCGTTAAAAGCGACGACTTCGAAAAAATAACCGCGCTCTGCATTCAGGCTTCGGAGTAAGAGCGAGGTATCTCCGTAGACGGTATGCCGGAGGTAGAGCTTTTCGGGTTCAACCCCATACCGGATCCCATAACCGGTGGCATTTTCAGCCGGAGTCCAGGAAAGCCTGGCCGCGGCCGGGTCTTCCTCATAACGCGCAACGGTCAGTTCCTCAATGCTTCCCGGTTTATCCAGGGGTATATAGCCATGCGGGGAATCCAGCTCCTCCTCCGGGGTTTCATGGAATCTCCCAGCTACTGCCGTCTTTTGAATGCTCCAGGACAAAGCGATAACCGCAGGCGGGCGGGCATGTATCCAGACTGGAGGATTATTTATCCTGGAAAAGGATCACGGTCGGATCGGCAGCCTCTTGGCGTAAAGGAAGACCGCCTACCAGGACGGACGGATACCGGGCGCATAGGGAAAACGCAGGTTCATATAATATTCCAGGGTTTCTCCCGGTTTTTCCAGTCCCTCCGGAAAAGGGCGTTTTGAAAACGTCTGGAAATAAAGCAGGCAGGCATTTCTCCACCAAACGGCCTCCTTAGCCTGTATGGAGAGGAAGGAAGATACCTGTTCATAGCGTTCCCGGTCCGTTTTTCCCTGTTGTCTTTGCCAAACCTCCTGCATCCATTTCGCGGAATCGGCCCCGGCATAATAGGTCCGGCACAGTTCCTCCCAGAGGCTCCGGCCCGACTTCATCGGGTAGTCCCAGTCCAGGTGATGGAACCACAGGAGGTATTCGTCCGGGCATTTGGGGGGATCCTGATACCGTTCTCGAACTTCCGGCCGGTACTGGTCGAGTGCCCGGCTGCCCGTGGCCGTCCGGTCGAACCCGATGCCTTCCGCGTCGGCACGGTGATAATAGACCGATGTCCAGTCCGCCCTGCCGCCGCTTACCCAGGGACCCGGACCGTAATGGTGGCCCCTGGCCATGATGTGATGCAATCCGAGGGGGGTCATGTATTGAACGCATATTTCGCGGGAACGGAGCATCATTCTTTTGACATCCTTCACGAACACCGGATCGGATGTGAAGGTCATCCGGATCCATTCATCCGCGATTTCAGCGGATGTCAGGCCATGATCCCAGGCCAGCCTGCCGAAGGCGTACCAGTTTGCCTGCCCGAACTGATGACCGGTCCAGTTCCGGTCCGTCCCGGTGTTGGCCACACCCGCCATACAGCTGCGTTCCAGGTTGTGGACCGATCCGTCCACGATGCCTGATACGGGCGCATAACGACCGCCGGTATGGGTGTCGGAATCCAGGCATTCCTTAAAAAGCGGTGCAAGGTAGACCAGGTGTGTGCCCTGGCCCAGGTACTCCTGGGTGATCTGGAGCTCAAGGGCGAGCGGGGTGGAGGGCATGGCCCCGAACAGGGGATGGAACGGCTCTCTCGGCTGGAAATCGATGGGACCGTTCTTAGCCTGGATCATGACGTTTGCCCGGAAGGCGCCGTCGAGAGGTACGAATTCGTTGTAGGCCTGTTTGGCCCGGTCTTCCGGCACATTGTTATCGTAGACAAAGGCCCTCCAAATAACAATTCCCCCGTAGGGCGCCAATGCCTCGGCCAGCATATTCGCGCCCTCGGCGTGGGAACGCCCGTAATCCTGGGGACCCGGTTGTCCTTCTGAATTGGCCTTTACCAGGAAGCCGCCGAAATCCGGGATGAGGCTGTAGATTTCGCCGGCTTTGCCCTGCCACCATTCCATGACGGCCGGGTCGAGCGGATCGGCGGTCGGGAGTCCCCCGATCTCCTCCGGGGCGCTGAACCGTGCGGTCAGGTAAACCCGTATCCCGTATGGCCGGAACACATCCGCGAGGGCTGCGACCTTTTCCAGGTATTGCCCGGTGAGCGCAAATGCATTGGCGTTGACATTGGTCAGTACCGTGCCGTTAATGCCGATGGAGGCATTGGCCCTTGCATAATCTATGTAACGTGGATAGATGTAATCCGGGAGACGGTGCCAGTCCCATATCGAAAACCCGGCATAGCCCCGTTCCGAGGTCCGGTCCAGGTTGTCCCAGTGGTTGAGCACCCGGTATCGAACGCGGGGTACCTCGGTTATGTCCAGGTTGCCCAGATCCCGTCCGGTCTGCATAAGCCGCAAGAGGTGGAAGCTCCCGTACAGTACCCCGACGGGTTCCGAGGCGAGGATCACGATGCAATCCCTGTTTTCTATGACGGCATGGAAAATGGCATAGCCTTCCTTTCCCAGCGAAGCAGCTTTCTGCCTGAAGGGTTCCCCGTCCAGATAAGGGCTGGCTGCGGGGGTTCCGGCAATGATGCAGCCCTCTTCGTGGACGGTTTCCCTGAAGTTCAGCTCCCGGCCCAGGAGTCCCCCGACCCCCCTTGACAGTTCCAGCCGGGCTGCCTCCAGTTCCGGTGCCTTACCCTCCACAACCGCATACCGGATGAGTCTGCGGCAGGATTCAAGGTATTCCGGGTTTTCTATGGTGCGGTATCTCAGCCAGAGATCGTATCCATACTCTGCGAAGGAACCGAATGACATGCACATGGAAACCGCCAGTGTGCAGCAGAGCCGGATGATGGCCCGGTTCCGGGTGAAGACTTTGCCCTGACCGGGGAATGCAGAATACGCGATTCCGGATTTTTCAGGCTTCATGGATTATGGTTGTTGGCATCCACCGGATGCACGGTTAAACTTCCTCAAGGCTCCTGCGGATCCCGGCTTCCAATCCCCGTATCTCCGCAAGGTTCTTCATCCGCCCGTACAGGGAATAACCCGGGTAGTTGGTTTCCTGCAGGTCGCCCAGCAGCTGCGCCCCGTGATCGGGCCGGAGCGGTATGCCCCGATCATCGCCTTCTTCCGCGGATCGTCTCATGTCCTCAAGGATCAGCGTTTTCATTACGGAGTACATATCCACGTCTCCGGCGAAGAAATTTTCCTCCTGAAAATTAAGTTCACGGTCGCGGGAGACGTTCCTCAGGTGTGCATAATTTATCCTGGGCGCCAGCTTTTTTACCATACCGCTGAGGTCGTTGGTATATGCGGCTCCAAGGGAGCCGGTGCAGAAGGTGATGCCGTTGGAAGGTGAATCAACCGCCCGTATGACGTATTCGGCATCTTCCAGCGTGCTCATGACCTTGGGCATGCCCATCAGGGGCCATGGCGGATCATCCGGGTGGATGGCAAGACGGATGCCTGAATGTTCCGCTATCGGTACGATCTCCTCCAGGAAACGGGCAAGGTTGGATCGGAAGGCATCTTTGTCCATTCCCTGGTATCCCCGGATCCGTTCCATTACCTCTTCCAGGGTGAAGGTTTCTCCGGAACCCGGGAAACCCAGAAGAAAAGTATCCTTGAGGTTCGTTCTGGCGCTTTCATCCAGTCCATGGAAGAATTCCCCTGCCTCCTCCACGATGCGGGAGGGATAGGATGATTCCGCACCGGAACGACGAAGGATGAAAAGGTCTATGGCTGCAAAATGGGCGAAATTGAAATGCAGGCTTTCGCTGCCGTCCCTGAATTTGAACTTCAGATCGGTCCTCGACCAGTCCAGCGCCGGCATGAAATTATAGCAGACCACCGGGATCCCCTCGCGGCCGAGGTGTGCAAGGGTCTGCTTGAAACGTTCGGTATATTCCCGGTACCTGCCCGTACGTTTCTTGATGTCTTCATGCACCGGGAGGCTTTCCGCGACGCTCCAGCTCATCCCTGCGTCTTCGATGCGTTTTTTCCGCTCCCGGATTTTATCCAGGCTCCAGACCTCGCCGACGGGCACCTCGTGCAGGGCCGTCACGATGTTCCGTGCTCCGGTCTGAAGGATCTGTTCCAGTGTTATACGGTCGCGGGGACCGAACCATCTCCAGCTAAGAATCAGCATGGCATATCCTTTTACACACCGCTGAAGAAATTAAACCCGCCGTCCACGGGCAGGATCACCCCGGTAACGAATGAAGCGGCGTCGCTGGCCAGGAAAAGTACGGCGCCTACCAGTTCATCGGCTTCCCCGAACCGGCCCATGGGGGTGTTCTGGATGACCTTGGCACCCCGCTCGGTAAGGGTGCCGTCCGGGTCGGTCAGCAACGCCCGGTTCTGGTCCCCGATAAAGAATCCCGGGGCCACGGCGTTCACCCGTATCTTACCGCCGCACTTCAGGGCCATTTCCATGGCCATCCACTGCGTGAAATTCGCCACGGCGGCCTTGGCGGCCGAATACCCGATAACCCGTGTGATGGCTCTCATCGCGGCCATGGAGGATATGTTGATGACGCATCCGCTTTGCTGTTTAGACATGATTTTGCCGACCTCGAGGGTGGGCAGGACGGCGGCCTTGTAATTCAGGTCCGATACGCGTTCAAAGTCATCCATGTCCATGTCGAAAACGCTCTGGTCGGGGGCGATGGTCGCACCGGGCACGTTGCCTCCGGCTGCATTAACCAGGATGTCGATGCTCGGATAATGACTCAGGACGAACCGGCAGGCCTCCCGGATCATATCCCGGTCCAGTGCATCCATGATCACCATCCGCGCTTCGCCTCTCGCTTCCTTGATCCGGTTGACGTTGGCCAGGGTGTTTTCCTTGCGCCTGCCGGCCATGACGACGTTCACCCCGGCCTTTGCGAGTCCCAGGCCGATGGCACCCGCAAGGACACCGCCCCCGCCCGTTATGAGCGCCGTGCGGCCTTTCAGGTTGAAAATGCTGTCAATATAGCCCATAATATTCTTTTTCTTAGGATTCGGTGACACAACTGCGCTTTTGGCTTATAAAAGTATTCAAACTTACGGGATGCACAACCGGGTACGTGCCTTTTGTGCCCGCCAGCTTTCCGGCTGACCTGCCTGCTGCCCGGGTTATGATGCTTTCAGGGCATGTGGGTCCCGTAGTCTTTGTATTTGTCCGGGGGGCCGGGGATGGGCGGTACCGGCCGTGGATCCTTGCGTATCAGTTCTTCCAGGTAATCGATGGCTGCCTCGAGCTGAGCGTCCCTGCCAAGGTATGTACCGTGCGGCAGGTTATCGACAACGATATCCGGATCCACTCCATGACCCTCGATGAGCCAGTTGCCTTCCTCGTCGTATACCCCGAACATGGCGGCCGTGGCATTCCCCCGGTCCACCAGGGTAGTCACCGAGGAATTCAGCCAGATCTCACCTCCCCATGTCCGCGTTCCGATCAGTTTCCCGAGCCCGAGCCTGCGGAAACCCTCCGCGAAGGCTTCCCCGTCCGAAGCCGTGCGCTCGTTCACCAGGACGACCATATGTCCCCGGAACGCATAATGCATGTTCCAGTAAGGTTCCCCGGCACGAGGGGCCCAGTACATCCAGGCCGTGCGGATGAGTTTCTCCAGGATCCAGGCGTCGATGTTCCCGCCCCGGTTATACCGGACATCGATGATGAGTCCCTGTTTATGGTAGACCGGGTAAAATCCCTTGACGAACTCCGTGAAGTTATAAGAACCCATGGCGCGAAGATGGAGATACCCGATCTGCCCCTTTCCTTTTTCCTCCACCTCCAGCCTTCGGGTGTATTCCCATTCCCTGTAGCGCAGACCGGCTTCCTGCCTGGTCGATATGGGCTTTACGATCTCATCATAGGTCTTTCCCCCTGCATCTTTGATGGTCAACCGGACCTGCCTGCTGTTGAGCCTCCTGAGAAGTGCGGATGGATGTTCCGCTTCCAGCACGGGGATCCCGTTGATGTGGGTGATCACATCTCCTTCCCGGATGCGGCTGTGTGCCAGGGCGAGGGGTGAAAGTTCGTCCGGGTAATCCGGGTCCGAACGGAAAATGTGTTCGATCCTGAAACCGCCCCCGGTTTCGTCTTTTTCCAGCCGGGCCCCGAGGGAAGCCGGAGGGGCATTGGTCCCGCCGCGCCGGAGGTCGCCTCCGCTCACAAAGATGTGCAGGGCGGACAGTTCACCCACCATCTGGGCGATCAGGTTGTTCAGTTCCTCCCGGTCCGTGACCCGGTCCACCAGCGGCAGGTGCCGGTCGTAAACCGCCTTCCAGTCCACCCCGTGAAGGTTCGGATCGTAAAAGTAATCCCGTTCCGATCTCCATGCGTCGGTAAAAATCTGTTTCCACTCATCAACCGGATCTACGATGAAGCTCCATCCGTCCAGTTTGACCTTCGCCTCGTCGAGCTTGCCCGGCGCCTTGCCGTTCGCATCGAATACGTAATAATCGCCTCCTTTCTGTACGAGTATTTTCTTCCGGTCGCCCGAGAGTTCTAATCCACGGATGCCGGAAAGGATATCCTCGGGTTTGGGATCTTCGTTCGTGATCTTAAGCGCTTTCAGCAGGGTTTCCGATTTTTCAGCGCCGCGCACGTAATCGGCGTAGTACAGATGGGTTTTGGTGAGTGTAATTCCAAAATAATTACCTCCTTTGAGGGGTACTTCATAAAGCCTGGATTCCAGTCCC
Source organism: uncultured Bacteroides sp. (assembly GCA_964575235.1). Classification (GTDB taxonomy): domain Bacteria; phylum Bacteroidota; class Bacteroidia; order Bacteroidales; family SM23-62; genus SM23-62. Next base: position 18,995 of record CAZNQG010000016.1, on the reverse strand, counting down.
TCCAGATCGATTTTCACTTCTTTAACGGTTTTGCCGTCGGCATCGTCCTTGTCGTCCTTCTTTTTTTTGCCGGTATCCCCGTCATTTTTTGCATCCTCCTTTTTTTCTTCCTTTTCCATTAATTCATTTTTTTCCAGGAAGGGCCATTCATGCTCTTTCTGCAGGGCAAGCATGTATATCCGGGTGGTACGGTCGTAATACGGCTCGGGCTGTCGGGGTCCCCAGACGCCCGTCCGGGGCACAAATTCCCGGTCGGAGCAGAAATACAGCCATTTGCCTTCCGGGTCCCAGGCCGGATTCCTGCTGTCCAGGCGATCCGTCGTGATGTACCTGGATGAGCCCGTACGGATGTTCTTAAGTTTGATGCGGACGTTCTGGTTCGGGGCGGTAAACTCGTATGCCAGCCACCTGCTGTCGGGCGACCAGCTCAGGGATCCGATGTTTTCCACTTTCCCGGTATCGAGGGCTTTTTTCGATTTGCCCTGAACATCCAGTAGCCACAGTACCAGGTTCAGATCGGTGTAGGCTATGTATTTTCCGTCGGGTGAAGGAATCCCGTCCCTCATCCCTACGGTGCTTCCGTGAGACAATTGTTCGCACCCGGCCATGCCGTTGAGGGGGGCTTTCCAGTATTCCACCTCGCCCGATTCATCGGACTGCATGACCAGATCCTGAGATCCGGGAAGAAACCGGGCGTTTTTATAGCGGATCCCGTACTTACGCGTAACCTCCACGAACCGTCCCGTCTTTACGGGGGTGACGAATACACGGCCCCGGAACGTCAGTGAAAGGTGGTCGCCGTCGCCGGAAATATGCGTTCTGGCTGAACCGCCTGGGGGATTGGTGATCCATTTCTGCCTTCGCTGCTCAAAATCGGATGCCAGGTAGATGGTGATCTTTCCTTCGGTTTCCGCCGGGATGTTGTATATGTAGATATCCGCCCCGACCTGGTAAACGATGTTGCCCTCCTGCAGTTTGGGGTCCTGCACGTCGAAGTACTTATAACGGGTATGTTGCTGCAGGTCCGTCCCGTCGGGCAGCATGGACCAGATGTTCATGGTGCCGTCCCGGTCCGAGACGAAATACACCCTTCCCTCGTACCACATCGGGTCCTTGCTGGTTCCGGGGTAATCCGGGGTAAGGGGGACGGCTTCTTCGGAACCGGACGTATAGCTCCAGAGGTTCTGGGCCGTACCTCCCTTGTATCTTTTGGTCCGGCTTCCCTGGAAGGGCAGCCGGGTAAAGACCAGGGTCTTTTCATCCGGAGAGTACGAACCGGAGCTTGCCTGGTGAAGGGGGATCAGGGTTTCCTGCAGGGTTTCCGGGTCTACCCGCACCAGCTGGTTGTTCGGGAGGGTGGAATAATGCCGGGTGGTATAGAGCACATCGCCCGAGGGAGTCCAGCCGACCACTTCCGAGCCTTCGCCGTGATAGGTAAGCCTTTTTGGGAGACCCCCGTCCATGGAAATGACGTAGGCTTCCCGGGGACCCTCATAGCTTGCCGAAAAGGCTACGAATTTCCCGTCCGGGGAGATCGAGGCATGGGTTTCCTGGCTGTGATGCGTTGTAAGCCGCTGTGCGATACCGCCTTCCGTATTTACCTTCCATATATCTCCCTCCGCGGTGAAGACGATGGTTTTTCCATGGAGGGCAGGATAGCGATAATAGCCCATGTTCTGTTCCTGAGCTGGCAGGAAGCAGGCTGTCAGAGAAAGAAAGACCGTCAGGGGCATTCGGAATGTTTTCATGTTTCAGCAATTTGGATTGGATATTAAATGTACGATTTCAAACTGAAATCCCACAGTTTGGGGGTGATTTTCAGGCATTAACTAAAAAAATAGTAAAAAAACTATAAAATTAGTTGTAAAACTAAAATTATAGTTTTACATTTGTTCCGTTGGAAGCCTGAAAATTCCGTATTCATTATATTAACCATCCTATGAAAAAACTGACTAAAGCAGAAGAGCAGGTCATGCAGATCCTCTGGAAGATGGGAGAGGGACTGGCCAAGGATGTCCGGGATCAATTCCCGGATCCAAAGCCTGCATACAATACTGTTTCGACGGTAATACGCGTTTTAGAAAAAAAGGGGTTTATCGATCACAAAGCCTTCGGGAATACACATCTTTATTTTCCACGGGTTGCGAAAGACGAATATGCCCGCGTTCAGTTCATGGGATTCATGAAGGATTATTTCAACGATTCATTCCCCAAGATGGCTGCCTTCTTTGCTCGTGAAAAAAACCTGGACATCGGGGAAATGGAAGAGATACTCAAGATGACCGAAAGCGAATTGAACAAAACCAAATCCGATAAAAAATGAACCCCCTGCTGTTGTACTTTCTCAAATCCGGGCTTGCCATGGCCCTGTTTTACGGGATATACATCCTGTTCATGGAAAAGGAGACCAATTATTCCCTGAACCGGTTTTACCTAATGGGGACCCTGGTCCTGTCTCTTGTACTGCCCGTTCTTCCCCTGGAAAGAATATTCATGCCGGAGCAGAACGTGAGTTTTCCTGTCATTTTCATCGGTCTGGACAACCAGGGCATTGCCGCATCGGCAGTGGAAGTGAGCAATTCCTCGGGCCGTGGTTTCCGTCTCGACGGACTGACCCTGGCGGGTATTGTATATGTTTGCGGGGTAGGCTTGTTGCTTTTGAGCTTTCTTGCACAGAGCCTCCGGTTGATGCTGCTGAGAAGGGTGGGGAAGGAGTGGTACGGCCCGATGAAAGTAATTTTCATAAACCGGAAGATCATTCCCTTCTCCGTTCTGAACAGGATCTTTGCCAGCGAGGATCTGAGGGAGGACCCGAAAAAGAATACGATTCTTGACCATGAATACGCCCATTACCGGTTTTTTCATTTCGCGGACCTTTTATTCATGGAGCTAATCGTCATCTTTCAATGGTTCAATCCATTTATATGGCTGTATGTCAGATCATTAAAAGAAGTTCATGAATACCAGGCCGATGCTGCCGTTCTGAGCAGCGGCGAAGGAACCGGTACGTATCAAGCCCTATTGGTTAACCAGCTTACGGGTACGGAGGTTTTCAGGCTCTCCAACGCCTTCAGTAAGTCTTTAACCAAAAAACGAATGATCATGATGACCAGAATGAAATCCAAGAAAAGCGCATGGTTGAAAGCATTGTTCGCCGTGCCCGTGCTCGCAGCCCTGACGATGGTCTACGCTGCAAACGCTTCCGGCCCGGTTGCCGGAGATGATACCTATCTCGTTAAAGGAAAGGTGGTTGAAGCCGAAACAGGGGACGCCCTGCCCGGTGTGAGCGTGGTCTGGAAGGGAACGACCACCGGTACCAGCACCGATAAGGACGGGAATTTTGCCTTGAAGGTAAAGGACAAGGATGCGGTCGTGGTATATTCTTTCGTGGGATTTGAAACGGCCTTTACCAAGGGGGCGGGGGACTACACCGTCAAGATGGGAAGAAAGGTTTTTAAGATCACCGGTGAATCGGAGGCGGTTACGGAGAAAAGTACCGGGAAGCCACGGAAGGAGGAGAAGGATATAAAGCCGCCCGCAACGGATGCGAAGGACGTGTTTATCATGGTAGAGATCCTGCCGACGTTCCGGGGACAGAATTTCAATGCGTGCAAGGCATACGTTCAGGAACACCTTGAATATCCGGCAAAGGCAAAGGATGCAGGGATCCAGGGCAAGGTCCTGGTGGAGTTCGTCGTAAATGCCAAGGGCAAGGTAGCGGATGCCAGGGTAGTCAAGGGAGTCGACCCGATGCTTGACAAAGCCGCACTGGCTGCGGTCTACAGCATGCCGGACTGGGAGCCCGGCAAACAGCACGGTAAACCCGTGTCGGTGCAGTTTACCATCCCGGTGGAATTCAAGCTGCCGAACGAATAGCAGCACCTGTATGAAAAAGGGATCCCGGTCCGGCGAAATCCGGACCGGGATTTTATCCGGTTTCTTCCGGGGGATAACCGGATACCTTTCCCGTCATCTCCTGTATTTTGATCCGTATCACCCTGGTCTGGGCGAGGCGCTCGTTTGAGAATTCGAAAGGGCCTTTCGTCGTATACTGGTCCATCAGGATCTGCATGGCCCGGGTCTTTTCCTTTTTATCTTCAACCAGGAAGGCTTTGCCAAAACCGGTCACGGAACGGTATTTCATGGTCCAGTCACTGCATGCATCCGGTCCCGTGGCCAGCCGGGTACCGGTTACGATCTGGAAACACACTTCCGGATTCCTGCGTATGATGTCAATCTTGCGGCCTTCCAACGCGGAGTGCAGGTAAAGGCTGTTGTCCAGGAATCCGTAATTCATGCTAACCAGGTAGGGTTTCCCCTCGTCTACCAGGGCCAGGTGGCATACCAGGCCTTTCCGGATTATCGCAAGGATCCCTTCGGGGTCCGTGATTTCCATGTCTTGCCGGCGCACTTTGTTTCCCATGTCGCGATCTTTTTCAGAAATTCACGCTCACTAAATTATGAACTTCCAGCGGTTTTCCCGGTAAATGTTTGGGAGATTGAACTTATGGATAGTTTTGATATGAGAACCTCTCTCGCAGGGATGGCTGCAGCCCTTCTTTTATCCTCCTGCAACAGCCTGAAAATCACAAAGCATTACGACAAGCAGAGGGATTCTAGCCGGTACAGGACTTTCTTCATGCTGCCGCCGGATCCGGGGTCCACCCCGGCCTGCATATGGTAATGGGTGAAGAAATTCGGCCCATAGGGATTGCAGGCGGCAAGGACCGCGCCCAGAAGGAATATGACCATCACTTTCATTTGACCCTCAGCATGAATTCGACCGTTAATGTAATAGAAAAAATAAACAATGTTTCAACAAGCCTGGATAAAACCTGCCCCATTGAATATCTTTACCAAAAAGGAAAGCCATGAGAAACATACCCGTCCTTCACGTGACCGAAAGATCCCTGGCCGAGGCGTACGAAAAGGCCTTGATGCTGCTTTACAGGGAGGGGACACGTTTCCAAACCCAGTACGATAAACCCGGCGATCCGCCCAGCCTTGATTGCACGATGAACATCACGGTCCTCGAACCGGAGAGCGATCCCATGATCCACCAGGCATTCCCGGGGGGGATCGAGGACCTGAAGGAGTACGTGCTCGAACTGAAGGGATTCAAGGACCACTGGGTCAAGAATATGAACGATGCCTCGGATACGCGATGGGAATATACCTATCACGGGAGATTAAAGCGTTATGGCTCCTGGAAGGAACTGGTCGGATCGGGAGCAACGAAGGAAAGAAGGGATGTGGGGTTCCAGGTGGACCAGATAGAAAACGTCATCCGCAAGCTGGCCGACCAGCCCTTCACCCGGCAGGCACAGATGATAACCTGGATGCCCAACCACGACATCGGGGTTTACGATCCGCCCTGCCTGCAATCGCTCTGGTACCGGATCCTGGAAGACGAGGAAGGCGTGCAGTGGTTGAACTGCAACATCCGCTTCCGGAGCAACGATGCATGGGGCGCGAGTTTTATGAACATGTTCGGTTTCATTGTTTTCAACCGGGAAGTGATCGCCGAAGAGCTGGTACGGCGTACGGGAAAAAAGGTGGAACTGGGCAGGCTGAACTGGCAGGCGGATTCCTACCACATCTACGGCAGGGACATCCAGCAGGCAAAGGAAATGCTCTTTGACCGGATCGGGTCCATGAGCCTGGAGGAAAGGACCTTTAATTTCTCCGAACCATATATACGGGAAATGTACGAAGAGGCAGAGGAACGGATCATGAGCAAGATACGCCGGTACGACGAGCAGCATGCTTGATCTTTCCTGATCAGGCTCCGGAGCGCGGCCTTTCGGCCATGTAACGCTCAATTTTTTCCGCCGCATCGGCCATGCTCTCGTACAGCACCAGGGTCAGACCGGGATTGCCGGCAATCATGGCCGAGAGCCGGTGCTTCGAATTTTTGCTGAACAAGCAGAGTACCGGTTTATCAAGCTCGATGGCCCGGGCGATCTCATAACCGACCCCCAGGCTGGGTATCGTAACCTCCGCGACTACCAGGTCCGACTCCCTCAACCATTGCAGGTCCCGGTCGTGTATGAAACGGTCGTGGTGCCTGAGAAGTTCTCGGCGGACGGACGCATCGTCCCCGACGTGTTCCGTATAAACCCGGTCGTACGAACGGAGTAACCGGATCAATTCCGCATATCGATCAGCCATATCCCTTCCTCCCCGGATGGAACCCGCAAAATAGATCCTGGTCATGCCGCAAATTTAAGGAACCTTTATCAGAATATCAGCCGGCGTTAAATAAAGGGCCTGGAGAATCCGTTCAGAAATCACGGGCATTTTTAGTAACTTGAGATGCGCGCGTGACATGAAGCTCACAAAGTTCCAAATACTCGCTTATTCATCCGGCATGGCCGGCTGGTCCATACTGATTAACCTGGTGTCGGTCATGCTGATCTATATGTATCTGCCCCCGAGGAATTCCGGGCTGCACGACCTGATCCCGGCCATTGTCTACCTGGGGATATTTTCCGTGCTTGCGTTGATTGCCGCAGGCGGAAGGTTGTTCGATGCCGTTACGGATCCCCTCATCGCATGGATGAGCGACCGTTCCAGGCACCGCAGGGGAAGGAGGATTCCCTTCATGCGGGTAGGCTGGCTCCCGGCGACCCTATTCTGCATCGCGATTTTCATTCCACCAAGCGTGAGGGAAAGCAATATAAATATTTTATGGCTTCTGTTTACCCTGACCTTCTTTTACCTTTTCCTGACCATCTATTTCATACCCTACAATGCCCTGATGCCCGAGCTGGCCCCATCGGGGCGGGATAAGGTCAGGCTGTCCACCTGGATGTCTCTAGCCTACGTACTAGGCTTGATCATTGCCGCCCAGGCCCCGTTGATCGCATCCAGGCTGGAGGAAATGCTGGAACTGGAACACCGTATCCGCACATTCCAGATCGCCATTGGCCTGCTTGCCCTGATCGCGGGAGTGCTGATGCATTTCCCCGTCATCAGCATCAACGAGAAAAAATGCTGTTCGGGTCCCCCGGCCCGCATCGATTTCATCCGTTCCCTGGGCCAGACCCTGCGGAATTACAATTTCAGGCTGTTTTTATTTGCGGATTTTTCATACTTCCTTGCTGTTTCGATCATCGCCAGCGGTATGCTTTATTACCTGAAGGTGCTGCTGGGACTTAAGGAAGCCATGGGAAGCACCGTATTCGGGGTGATGATCCTGGTGTCCCTGCTGTTCTACCCCCTGATCCTGCATGTTTCAAAGTTTATACAGAAAAAATACCTCGTTTCCTTTGCCCTGGTTTTCCTGGGGGTCATTTTCCTGGCCATATTTTTCCTCGGCAAGCTGCCGATGCCTCCGAAATTCCAGATCTACCTGTTCGCATTGCTCGCTTCCCTTCCCGTGGCCATCCTGGGCATCATCCCTTATGCCATCATCGCCGAGATCGCTCAGCTCGATGGGCTCAAGACCGGCCTGAGGAAGGAAGGCATGTATTTCGCGGTCCGGAATTTTTTCTATAAGCTGGGCATGACGGCCGGTATCATGATTTTTACCATCATGACCCTGTGGGGAAAGGATCCCGGGAATGACCTGGGAATCAGACTGAACGGGATTGTCGGTTTCCTTTTCTGCGTGCTTGCGGGACTGACATTCCTGCTGTTCAGGGAAAAGGCGATACAGGCGGAGATCCGGGAACGCAATTCCTCGGGCTGAAAAGACTGATCAAAGGTTACATACGGCAGGGTCAATCAGCCCGTTCCATAAGCCGGCTGATCCTTTCCAGTGCATCTTCCAGGCTTTCCTCCGGAATCAGGTAGTTATAGGGTCCCCAGAAATCCGGATCGTAACCACCGAGCAGATCGGCGAAAATATCCCCCGGATTGCTTATTTCGCGGAACCTGAAGCGTTCCACCCCTTCCGTTTGAATCCCGGTTACTGCCATTTCGGAGACGGTTCGGAACTCGTTCCCAAGCAGCTTCCTGCGTGGTCTTACCCGGAACCGGTTGTCGGCGCGGATCATCGACAGATAGAACCGGTCTCCTTCGGATTTGTAACGCACCGTATAGGCTGCTTGCAGGGGCCTGACCATGACTTTCCTGGGTTTTTTATACACCATGGAAGTGGCCACGCTTGAAATGGTTTTCGGGTCCACCTCAAATTCCACAGCACGAAAGGCAAGGCTTTCAAGGTCTATGTAGATGCGACCGGCATAATGGGGAAGTTCCGTGTTTGGTTTCTGCCGGAAATCAATGGCGTATGCGCTTTTATCCTGGATTATCACGATGTCGGACATGAAATAATCGTAGCGGTGGAACAGTTCCTCGCGGAGAAAATCCGGCCGGTTTCGAACGATATCCAGCAGAAAGCTGGTTTCGAGTCCCCCTTTCAGTTTCACCACCAGGGTATCTTCTTCGCTGAAATCCCTGTTCCTGCGCCCGCGGAGGACCTTCACCTGTTCGGTTGAGCCGGAGGCATAGCCCGGTTTGAATACCTTGACTACGGCTTCGGAAACGGAAACATATCGCTCGTTCTTCCGGATCGTTTCCCGGTAGAAGGCCGTCTCGATCACGGGGTCCGCCGGGTTATTGTCCGGTATCTTTTCCAGGGCCTGCCGGAGCAGGTATACCGGATCGGTTCTACGGATGACCACTTCCTGGATCGGGATGATGGAAATCTGAAGCCGGATCCGGTTCAGGGAATCTGAGAGTCCTGAAACGGGAATGCTAAGTGTCCTGTACCCCATGCAACTGAAGGAAACGGTGTCTGAAAGCTCCCCGGCATCGAGGTTCAGGACGAAATAGCCGTCGGAATTAGCCATGGTTCCTTCCAGGGTGCCTTTCAACCAGACCGTGGCGTATGCCAGGGATTCGTTTTCCGGGCTGCCCAGGATCCTTCCCCGGATCTTCCGACCCGGGGGCGTCGGTCCGGCCTCCGGTTTTCCGGGTACGGGTTCCTCGCCCTCACGGTGGAACACAACCTGGTTGCCGACCGTTGTGTACTGCACATCCTGAACCCGGCAGATGCGGTCCAGTACTTCCCCAAGCACGTAATGCCTTCCCCCCCATTGCAGGGTTGGCGCACCTGCAAAGATATCCGGGTTATAGGAGAAATACAGGGGGGTTCTCTCTTCGATCAGGAAAAGGGTGTTTTCAATGGACAGGACCGTATCGGGAAGCTGCACTCCCACGCTGTCGGGTACCTGCTGCGCCCTGCCGGAAAGGCATACAAGGAAGAGAAAAAAGAACCGTAAGAGGTTTTTAATGGCATCCATCTCCGGATAAAACATATGCCCTGCCGTCCCGCTCAACATCGAGGTCAAAGGCCAGCCTGATTACCCTCACGACGGAATCGATGGGCTGTGCATCAAAGGTACCTGTAAACAGGCAATCTTCCAATGACTCGCTGGTAAAAAGGACTTTCCGGCTATATGTTCTATTGAGTACCCCGGCCACATCCCCGAGGCGGGTTTCGCGGAATACCAGCTTACGGGTCTTCCACGACAGGTGGTTGGGTTCGATGTCTGTATTCATGCTCAGGCGGTTCTGTTCGAGCACGCCCATCTGTCCCGCACCAAGTATGAGCATATGGTTTTCCTGCCGGGCGGGGTAGAGCTGAACATTTCCGGATTCCACATAAACTTCGACCCGCTTGGAGCCTGAAACAATCCTAACGGAAAAAGATGTTCCGGTAACACGGACCGTGGCATTGCCGGCCCTGATGATGAAGGGGCTGTATTCGTCCAGGCTTACGTCAAAAAAGGCTTCGCCTTCCAGGGAGACCATACGGATGCCGGATCGCTGAAGCTTGTATTTAAGGCTCGATCCAGCGTTCAGGTCGACCTGCGACCCGTCCGGGAGGTTCAGTCCGAAAACCTGCTGGTCGACCGTTCTCACGGTCATCCGGACCATTTTTTCCGAAGGTGAAAACATCAGGTAGGAAAATATACCCAGCCCTACCAGAAGGGCGGCCGCCGCAGCTACCCGCAACAGGGACAAGCTGCGGATGGCGGGCCTTTCGGACTGCCGGGGAATGAGTTGTTCCCTTTCCAGCCGGTTTCGAAGGGTCATCCAGGCTCGGTCCTCATCCACTTCGATTTTTTGTTCGTTGTTTGCCAATGCGTCCCAGTTCTTTTTAAGCATATCGCATAATTGTTTGTTTTCCTTGTTTTGCTGGTACCAGTCCTGAAACCGGTTCGTCTCATCCACGCCGGCCTCTCCTTCAAAGATTTTTGCCATCAGTTTCCAGTCCGCTTTCATATCATGGGTGTATGTATTCCTTCAAATTCTTTCTGAACATTTCAAGGGCCTTGCCCATGTTTGCCTCTACGGTCTTGACGGATATGGATAACTTTTCAGCGATTTCCGCATATTTCATTCCCTCGTACCGGCTCATTCTGAAAACCGTTGCCGGGCGTTCCGGCAGCTCTTCAAGGGTCCGGTCCACCACCTCCTGAAGTTCCTGGGTTTCCAGTACTTCGGCCGGCTGTTCCATGCCGGTCCGGGATTCCCTCGCCAGTTCCGATATAATGGCGGCACGACGGTTCTGCTTTCTCAGGACCATCAGGCAGTTGTTGGATACAGCCCGGTAGAGATAAGATTTCACGGAAACCCGGATGTTCAGTCCCGCACGGTCACGCCAGATGTGGTAAAAAAGGTCCTGGACCACCTCCTCCGAGACATCCCGGTCTTTCAGATGCCGGTAGGCCCACCGGCAGAGGGTGGAATAATACTGCCTGAACAGGGTCTCAAAAGCCCCGATGTCCCCCTGCCTGATCTTCCGTATGCTTTGCCTGTCGTTCAATGGTACGGGAAATGGTAACCAGTCCCGCAAAACGGGACTGGTTACACCCATCACACAAAATTACCACTAACCCCGTAATTTGCAATTACATTCTTCTTTTTAGCTTCCTACTCAGTTTATCGATGGCTTCTTCAATGGATTCATCCGGTTTAATGATGTTGTCGTTCCCCCAGAAGTCCGGGTCCTCGAACTGGCTTACCTGCTCGGCCAGGACATCGGAGAATTTGGCGGATTCGCCGTACCTGAATTTACGGACATTATCCTTCTCGACGTCCGTAATGGCCATTTCGCTCATTAGAGAGAACTTCGAGTTGAAAAGCTTTTTCTTCCAGCGGCATTTAAAGTCCAGTTCGGACCGGACGTATGAGAGGTACCAGGTTCCCTCGTATACCCGGTACTTCGTAAGGTAATTGGCCGATTCGATATCCACGTGCATGGAGCTCGGTTTCTTCTGGATGAACAGTTGGGCGGCCTCGCTGACCTTGTCTTCGTCCAGGTTGAAATCGATGCCGATGATGGCAAGGTTCTCGATATCTAGGAAAATCCTTCCCTCGTATAGCGGGTCCTTCACGAATGGTTTCGGCTCGAAATTGATGATCATGGATTCCCGGTCCTGTACCGAGGTCATACCTCCATAGGTATAATTGTACATCTGCATGTATTCCCTGGTAAGGATCTCCCCTGGATTTTTAACGATGTCCAGCAGGAGGCTTATGAAAGGTCCCCCCTGAAGCTTGACGACGATCGTATCCATTTTCTGCACGTCCTGGCTTTTCCTGCCCTTGTAGATCTGGGTCCGGTCTATGCCGGCCACCCGGTGGTATTCCGCCTTGTATATGTCCAGGACGGCTTCCGCGACCTCTACGTAGTTGCGGTTCTGTTTAATGGTTTCCCTGTAGAAGGCCTTCAGCATAACCGGTTCGGTGGAATAGTTCACGGGGATGTTCGCAACGGCTTTCTGAAGCAGTTCGACGGGGTCCCCGTATGAAACCGTAACCTCGCGGATGGGGACGGCTGCCGTCTCAAGCAGGATCTCGTTGCCGCTCTCCTTCAAGGAGGCCATTTCTATCGTGTGGGACCGGTAACCCAGGTGGGTGATTTCCAGTCCCTGCACATCCCAGTCCACCGGCGCCTTGATGATGAACTCCCCGTCCGCGTTTGTCACCGTACCCACGTTGGTGCCCTTCAGGATCACGTTGGCAAACACGACGGGCTTCCCGGTCTGGTTGTCCAGGATCTTCCCTGAATAGGACCGGTAGGATGGCGTGACCTGCGACCATGCCACGGAAGCATAGGCCAGCGAAAGCAGGAGCACAAAAAGAAATGCGATGAACCACGGATTTCCGATTTGTTTTTGATTTCTCTCTTTCATTTTCTCGGGTATTTGTTGTTAAGATGCAAAGCTGTGATTTCTGTTCTCTGACCCTATGATGCCCGGTGCGGGAAATACCCTATCTATAAAACCGTAAAAAATCGATCGCCCATGCATGCATTGTTACCTGAAGATTACATGAAACTGGTTTATCGGGAGGAGAATCCCGCCCCTGATCATGGGCCACGAAGCAGCCGGCACGGTCGAAAGCACCGGAGAAGGCGTGAGCGGCTGGGAAAGGGGCGACCGGGACGGCAGGGTTAGGGTGGAAATCTTCTCGGCGATCTACCGTTCGGCCGGGGACCGCAAGCCCGTTCGCTGGCTGTTAGAACCGGAGGCGTACGGGGATTTTGACGGGAGGATGGCCGGTTTGATTTAGTCGGACCTGCGTTTCAACTTCCGGCTGAGCCGTTCGATGGCCTTCTGGATCGACTCTTCGGGCTGGATGATGTTGTACTCGCCCCAGAAATCGGGATCTTCAAAGTCTTCCACCTGCTCGATGAAGATATCGTTGCGCCGGGTCGCTTCACGGAACCTGTACTTGGTAATGTTTTCACGGTCCACATCCGTTACCGCCATTTCAGACATGGCGGTATAGGTCGATTTGAAAAGCTTTTTCTTCCAGCGAACCGCCATGATGAGTTCCGTGCGGACGTAGTTGAGGGACCACTCGTTCTCGGTCATCCTGTAATTGACCAGGTAACTTACATTGATCAGGTCTATTCGCATGCCCACCGGCTTTTTCCGGATCAGGTACTGGGCGGCCTGGTCGAGTTTTATGGGACTGATCCGGAATTCTGCTCCCACGAAGGCCAGATTATCCACGTCGATGAATAGCTTGCCGGCATACAGCGGGAAATCAATGTGCTTGAGCTGGTTGAATTCAACGACGTATGTTCTGCGGTCGTCGATGTTCACGATGCCGCCCATCTGGTATACGTAATAACCCATGGTTTCCCGGTCAAACAACTCCATGGGATTCTTCACGATATCCAGCAGGAACATGGTTTGCGGGCCGCCCTGCAGTTTGAACAGCACGGTGTCCATTTTCTTAACGTCCGTGCTCTTGCGCCCCTTGTAGATCTTAACCCGGTCCATGTCGGCAAGGTTCGTGTAGGAACTCTTGTACGCATCCAGCACAGCTTCCGAAACGGCCACATAGCTCCGGTTCTGTTTAATGGTCTCACGGTAAAAACTTGTGAACATGACGGGCTGGTTGCTGTAATTCTCAGGCACCCTGTTCAATGCGTCCTGTATCAGTTCCCTGGCGTCCCGGTTGATGATGGTGACCTCTTCTATGGGGATGGGCCGGGGCTCGAGCCGGATCAGGTTGTGTTCGGGATCCAGCTGTTCAAAGGGCAATTCCATGTTCTTGTAGCCGATCGAGGAAATTACGATGGTCTTGTTATCCACGAAGAGCGGGATCTTGAGGATGAATTCCCCTTCGGAGTTGGAAACCGTTCCTATATTGGTTCCTTCCAGGTAGACGTTGGCAAAGATGATCGGGTTGGATGTCCGGACGTCCACGACCTTTCCCCTTACAGGATGGTACCCAAGGGTATCCGTGCCCTGTGCCAGGGCTGAGCCGGAGAATTCCCCAACGGGCAGGAGCATCATGAATGCTCCGGCCAGGATTTGCAGATATTTTGCCACGATGGTCCGGTTGACTTATACAAATGTATGAAAAAAGATAGTAGGATAATGGCTTGGAAGTACCTCTTAATTTAATATATTCAGCCCAGAAAAGCATGAAGATACGGGGACAGATCAACTGGGGAATGATCGGCTGCGGGGATGTGACCGAGAAGAAGAGTGCACCCGCATTCAACCTTATACCCAAATCAAGTCTGGCGGGCGTTAGCAGCAGGACAAAGCAGAAGGCCCTTTCCTATGCCGGACGTCACGGGGTTCCGAAGGTCTATGACACGGCGGAGCAGCTTGTTGCCGATCCGCTTATACAGGCCGTATATGTGGCAACACCCCCTTCCTCGCATGCTCAATACGCCATCATGGCCATGCGGGCGGGCAAGCCGGTATACGTGGAAAAGCCGATGGCTTCAAGCTATGCTGACTGCCTGCGGATGAACGAGGTTTCCATGGAAACGGGCATTCCGATCTTCGTTGCCTATTACCGGAGAAGCATGGAGTACTTCTTGAAGGTCCGGGATCTGCTTGACTCGGATGCCATCGGGAAACCCTGCCTGTGCACATCAAGCCTTCACCAGGTTCCGCGTAAGGAGGATTACCTCAGGGATGATCCTCCCTGGAGGGTAATCCCTTCCATAAGCGGCGGTGGATATTTCCATGATATGGGCTGCCATGAGCTCGATATCCTTATGTTCCTGTTCGGGGATCCCCGGTCGGCGGAAGGGTGCGGGACCAACATCGGTGGGCTTTACGAGCCTGAGGATACGGTCGTTGCCGCAATCGAGTTTGCCAGCGGGGTGCTTTACAGCGGCTCCTGGTGCTTCGTGGCATCGCCTGAATCGGCCCGGGATGAGATACAGGTGGTCGGAGCGTCCGGTAGCCTGAGGTTCTCCTGTTTCGCTTTTACGCCCATTGAGCTCGAGACCGAAAGCGGTAAAATGAGCTTCGATATCCCGCCTCCGGAACCTGTTCAAATGCCCATGATCCGGTCCGTCGTGAAAGAACTTCAGGGAAAGGGAAGCAGTCCCTCCCATGGGGATTCGGGTGCCAGGGTGAACTGGCTGATGGAAAGGATCAGCGGAAGAGGTAGCGGAGAGACAGGGAGATCTCGTCAATGATCAGCCTGGAATCGGTGAAAATGTTCCAGTTCGGTTTCCAATCCAGTCCCATGGAAAGGGGCACATCGGGAAAAGCGTATTCCAGTCCCACGATGCCATCCAGACCCAGGTTCAGCTTATGCCCGGTCGGCGGATGGTCCTTTGCTTTTCCCGAATCCCACACACCAATATGGAATCCGCCGCCGTAATAAAAATACATACCCTCGGTGTCGAACACGGGCAGGTGAAATTCCGCCAGGGCAGCCAGGTTGGCACCTTCCCAGCGGAAGGTGGCAATTCCTTCCAGGGCCCCGCCGGTCGTGATGAAGTGCTTGGCACTGATCCCGGGCGCCATCCCGATCTTAACGCCGATGCCCGTATGGTAATCCTGGGCATGCATTGAGCAGGCCGTTAAGCCCACCAGCACCAGTATGAAGATGCATTTTTTCATAGCCGGCCGCAAATGCCGGCTACAAAGGTATAAGATTCCAGCGGATCCCGAAGCCCGTCAAGGGTGGGGGACAGGCTCCGGGATGACCGGTCCTTATTCCAGTGTGAATACGATCGGCATGGTCCAGGCCGATTTGACGGGCTTCCCGTCTTTCATGGCCGGTTTCCATTTAAAGTCTGATTCACGGATCACCCGGATCGCCTCGTCGGCCAGCAACTGGATATCTTCCCCGGCATATTCGGCCTCCACTTCCTTCGGAGGTCTGAAGCCCACTACCACGATGCCTTCCCTGACGATTTTCTCAGGGGGAGGGGGTGGCGGTGGTACATCCCCGGCGTCTGTTTTTTCCGGTACAGGGGGAGGCGGAGGGGGAGGTGGCACCTCGGAGCTTTCCACGAACGTCACGAGTTTCCCCTGCTCATCCACGATGAACTGGATGTATACCCTTCCCTGGACCCCTTTCCTGGCTGCCTCTTCCGGGTAACGGATGTTCTCAGCGATGTGTTTCCGGAAGGCCATCACCCCGCCCTCCGGCTCGGCCGCTTGGTCCACCTGGTAATAGACATCGGCCTTTTGATCCTCATCCGAAGCATTCTGAGCGGAAAGCTCGGATTGACCGGATGAGCAGGCAAACATATAGAACAGCAGCATGGCTGCTGGCAGCGTCAGGAGCATTTTCAGTCCCGATGCCGCCGTAGATTTCGATTTTTCCATCATTTTTAACCGTTTTTGTGTTATCGATTGATTGAAATTATGCACGGCCGGCATTGATCGGATGCCGAACAACTGCGCAAGGATCCTGAGCTGGTATGCTTCAGGGGAAAAACCGCGGTTCAGTACTGCCTCGTCGGCAAGAAATTCATGATTTTCTTTGATGCTTTTTTTCATCAGCCATGCCACAGGGTTGAACCACTGCAGGATGATGATGCCTTCTGCGATCAGCATATCCAGGCTGTGCCACTGGCGGACATGGGCCTTCTCGTGTTCGATGATATCGTCGATTTGTCCCCAGCGGTAATGGGCTTCACTGATGAAGATATTCCTGAAAAATGAAAAAGGCGGGTAATTCCGGGAATGAAGTACCAGTTTGCAATGCCCGGATGACAGATGCCTGCCGCGTACATGGAGCCGGCATATTACCCTGTAATTCATCAGGATGCGAAAGACGAGCAAGCCGAATACAGCAAAGTATACGAGCTTCACGATCCCGGCCGGGTCAGGGCCGTTTTTAGCAGCCGGGGCCCCTCCGGCAGCACCGACCGTCAAGGGATCCATCCGGAAGGCGACCAGCCGGGGAGGAAGCGTTCCCGGTAGGGACAGTTCCATCAGGGGGACCAGCAGGGAAAAGATCATCGAAAAAAGCAGGTATACCCGGTTGAGGCGGTGATGGGTATCCCGCCTCAAGAAAAGGATGTACATGGCGTAAAACACCGAAAGGCAGGTAGCCGATTCAAGCAGGTAAACCATGAGATTATCCATCTTTCCTTTTTGCTTTAATGGAATTCATCAGTTCAATGATCCGGTCGGCCTCCCGGATGTCCACCTTGTTCTGCCTGGAAAAAAAGGATACAAGCTGTTCTATGGAGTTCCCGAAATAGCTGCCGACAAAGTTATTAAGGTACTCCCGTGTGTAATCCTCCCGGCTGATCAGGGGGTAGTACTGGTGGGAATTCCCGTAGGATCGGTGGCCGAGGAATCCCTTTTTTTCCAGGATCCTGCATATGGTGGATACCGTATTGTAGGCCGGCCTGGGTTCCGGGAATTCTTCGAGCAGGTCTTTTACAAATCCCCTTTCAAGGTCCCACAGGATCTGCATTACCTGCTCTTCTGCCCTGGTTAATTCTTTCATCTCGACAAATTGCTTCCTGTTGTACAACGCAAAAATAAACTAAATATTTCGTTTTATCAACTAAAACTTTAGTTAAATTTTTATTTTGTTAATAATAGACTGTAAACCAATGGTTTAGGCAAGGTCCCGCGGGCTATCCTGGTATCTCAACAATTCTTCCTGCAGCAGTTCAATCGTGCCTGAGCGCTTTCACGGGATCTATGCGTGCGGCCCGGATGGCAGGGTAGAGTCCCGCGGCCAGGCTTATTACGATCGAAAAAGCAATGGCTCCCAGGATCAGCCAGAGGGGGAAATAGAATAGGTCGATGGCGGATTGATCCGGAGGCAGGATGGCATTGTTCACGATTTGGTTGGCAATGCGTGTCACCGCCCAGCCCAGCACCAGCCCGAAAAGTGCACCGACCAGCCCGATGCAGGCGGCTTCGATGAAAAAGATGAACTTGATTTCGTTCTCGCTTCCCCCGACTGCTTTCATGATACCGATCTCGCGGGTGCGCTCCAGGATGGACATCAGCATGGTGTTGATGATGCCCAGCGCCGCAATGATCAGGGCCACGGTTCCGATGGCGCCCAGCAGGCTGTCCATGATCAGGAACCCTCGCTTGATCTCCTGGAGCTGGTCTGCAATGGCGAATACGCCGACGCCCATGGCTTCGATCCGTTTCCTCACTGCGCTCAGCTCCTCCATCCGGTCGAC
Organism: uncultured Bacteroides sp.; assembly: GCA_964575235.1. Classification (GTDB taxonomy): domain Bacteria; phylum Bacteroidota; class Bacteroidia; order Bacteroidales; family SM23-62; genus SM23-62. The sequence goes on along the minus strand of CAZNQG010000016.1, from coordinate 1,102 downwards.
CCGGACATAGATGGAGCTGTAAGTCCCTTTCTCCCGGTCTCCTCCCAGGATGTCCCATACGCTTGAGAAGCTAAGCCTGGGGATGCTCCGCGCAGTTTCCCGGGGAACCAGGAGTGCCCCCCGGAAACGGTCGAAGGAAAACTCGTCCCTGGGTCCTACGATCCCGCAAATGGTAAATGTCCTCTCTTCCTCCCGGAAAGGTTCGAAATCCCGTTTCATCAGGATGCCCAGGGGATTGCGTGGGAAATCCTCATTCAGGGCGGCGGTAACCAGGGTGATTCCCGTACCGATCACCGAATCGACGGGCAGGATCCGGGTTCCTTTCAGGCTGTCCTCCCTGCTGAGGGTATAGTCCAGTTCCGGGTATTCAACCAGGATTCCCAGGCTACGGAGGGTTTCCCAGCGGATCACCACGGAATCACTGCTGTCCGTCGTGTAAAACGTACCGCCCAGCAGTTCGCTGTAGGGACTGTAACGGCTCATCGCGGCAGGGAAAGGCTGAATGCTTTTTTGAGTTTCCTTCCCGTTCAGTTTCAGTTTGCCCGCAAAGGTCTCGTCAGGAAAGGCGATCTCCACGTGGTCGATGGAAAGGATGGCCTGCAGGATCGAGTCGGTAAGGGGCTCGGGCTTTTCATCGGCCAGCGAGGCAATACCGGACAGGTCCCCTTCCATCATTTCCTCCACATTGATCTTTTTGGGGGTGACGTTCATGCTGGTGAACAGGTCGTTCTTCTTAAAGGCATCCGTAATGTTTTTCTGCATGCCTGTCCCGAAAGATACCATGGATGTAAGTGCCCCGATACCGATTACAACGCCCATGATGGTAAGTGACGAGCGCAACCGTGTGCGCCAGAGGTTTGAAAAACCCATTATGGTCATGTCCTGGAGGTTCATTCTATGGTTCCGTCTTTAAGCGTGATGATGCGGTCAGAAACAGATTCGGCTGATTCCCGGTCGTGGGTGACCATCATAACGGTCAGTCCCCTGTCCCTGTTCAGGGCCACCAGAAGATTTACGATCTCCGCCGAGGTAGCGCTGTCCAGGTTCCCGGTAGGTTCATCCGCCAGGATGATCCGGGGTTCGTTGGCCAGGGCCCTTGCGA
>CAZNQG010000015.1:0-40943 GCA_964575235.1 uncultured Bacteroides sp. | reverse complement strand
GGTTACGACAATCCTTTCCGCCCGGGCATGTCCGCAACGGTCGATATCCAGACCAATTCGGTCAATGATGTCCTGGCTGCCCCCATCCAGGCAGTAACCACCAGGGCGGACTCGGTCCTCAACGATACGGTAGATATGGATACGTCCGCCGGAACGGAAAGCAGCCCGGGCGACCTGGTCGAACTGGTGTTCATGGTGGAGAACGGAAAAGCAAAAGTCAGGCGCGTGAAAACCGGCATCCAGGACAATAATTACATCCAGATCCTGGAGGGATTGCAGGATGATGATGAAATCATCGTGGCGCCCTATAACGCCGTCTCCAAAAAGCTCGAGCACGATATGCCCGTCGAGGTGGTAAAGATGGAGGACCTGTTCAAGAATGACAAGAAAAAGAAAAAGGATTAACCTCGCTGCGGGACCCTGCCATGCCGCTTATTCTCCATATCGATACAGCAACACAGACCTGTTCTGTGGCACTTTCATCGGATTCTACCCTCCTTGGGATGCGTGAAAGCCGCGATGAAAAGTCCCATTCCAGTCATCTTGTCCCGTTTATCGATGAGCTTTTAAGGGAAAACCAACTGGAGGCATCCGGACTGGATGCCGTTGCAGTGTGCAAGGGTCCGGGGTCCTATACCGGTTTGCGCATCGGGGTATCGACGGCCAAGGGAATCGCATACGGGGGCGGTATTCCCCTGATCGGAATCGGGACCCTGGATTCCATGGTCTCGGGAATTCTTCAGCATCCGGAGGCCTCCAAAACCATAGAAATGAACGCAGATACCCTGCTGTGCCCGATGATCGACGCGCGCAGAATGGAGGTGTATACCGCCCTGTATTTATCCTCCGGGAAAATACTGGAAAAGGTTTCCGCACGGATCATTGACATGGAAAGTTACCACGAACGCTTGGAAAACGGCAAAGTGGTTTTTTTTGGGAACGGGGCAGGAAAATGCAGGGAGATTATTCGGCATTCCAACGCTGTCTTCCTGGACGATTTCGAGGCTTCCGCGGCATATATGATCTCCAAGGCGGAGAAAGCATGGCATGAAAACAGGTTTGAGGACATTGCCTATTTCGAACCCTTTTACCTGAAAGATTTTATCGCCGTTGCTCCGAAGAACAAAATCCTGCCGGGGCAACATTCGGCACCCCGGGCAAATTAAGGGAAGGGGATACAGGCACGGATTTTGAAAACGGTATGGTAAAAGAGATCATGAAACCCGCACTTCTCTGCATCGGTTTCGTAATCCTGGGTATGCAAGCTCTGCACGCACAGAATCCACTGGGACCGGGGATCGAAAAAAACACCTTTGTGCCGGGTGAAAGAATGGTCTTCCAGGTTTATTACGGTCCCCTGAACGCCGGACGTGTGGATGCTTTCCTGAGATCCGACACGTTCCGGAATCGTCCGGTTTATTACGCGGAAGCCGTAGCAAAGACCACGGGACTTGCAGACAGGCTTTATAAGATCCGGGATCTTTACGCAGGTTATTTCGACCCGGAAACCCTTCTCCCTCTGAAATCCATCCGTGATATCCGGGAAGGTAACTACCGTAAATACGAAATCGTGGAATATTTTCACGACAGTCTCAAAGCGGTAAGCAGCCAATCGGGCGTGCACGATGTCCCCGGGAACATCCGGGATATGGTTGCGGTCTTCTATTATGTCCGGACCATTGATTTCGACACGATGAAATACGACGACATTATCGATATAAATACCTTTTTTGATGAAGAACTGTTCCCTTTCAACATGCGCTTCAGGGGAAGAGAAGCCGTCAAAACGAGAGGGGGAACCTTCAATTGCATCAAACTGGTGCCGTTTGTAGAGCCCGGCAGGATCTTCAGGAAGGAGGACGATATGACCCTCTGGTTTTCGGATGACGGCAATTGTGTCCCGATCCGCGGCAAATTCGACCTGATCGTAGGTTCCGTGAAATGCGACCTGATCGAATGGGATGGACTGAAATATTAAGGGTTTTACTATCTTTGAGCAATACATTAATCCATGGCTACTACCGCAGATTTCAGGAACGGTCTTTGCATTGATTTCAACAACGATCTTTACACCATCGTACAGTTCCAGCACGTAAAACCGGGTAAGGGATCTGCATTCGTGCGTACCAAACTGAAAAGCCTTACCACCGGCAGGGTCATTGAGAATACCTTCACTGCCGGAGTCAAAATTAACGTCGCCCGTGTCGAGAGAAGGCCTTACCAGTTTCTTTACAAGGATGACACGGGATACCATTTCATGCACCTGGAAACCTTCGAACAGATCCTGCTGGATCCTTCCCTTATCGAAGGCGAGGAATTCCTGAAAGAAGGACAGGAGGTTGAGATCGTCTACCATGCCGACACGGAAACACCGCTTACCTGCGAACTGCCTCCGTTCGTCGTTATGGAAATTACGTATGCCGAACCCGGAGTTAAAGGGGACACATCTTCCAGTACAGCGTTGAAACCCGCAACCCTTGAAACCGGCATTACCATCAATGTTCCCATATTCATAAACCAGGGTGAGAAGATAAAAGTCGATACCCGATCCCGGGAATATGTTGAGCGAGTGAAGGACTGATCCCGGGTATAATTAAAAACCCAATGGCGGAACAAGCATCTTTTAAACGGTTAAAGCTCTATTCCTTTAAGCTGAATGCACTGCTTGAAATTACCCAGGCCATCAACGAAAACCTTTCCGTTTCACACCTTCTCAAACGATACGAAACGATCCTCAAGGACGAGCTGAACATAGGGAAAATTGCGCTTATTAAATTGAACGGCAAATGGGATACCATACTCACGAGCGGGCTCAGCAAGGAAGAAGTTGACATCATCGACGTAGAGCATGACCTGCTGCATATCAAGGACATCAGCTTTGTAACTTCATCCCCGGATGAACGGCTGAAAAACTTCGATATCATCATCCCCGTAATTACCCAGGATACTCCCCTGGCCTATGTTCTGATCGGGGATATCGACGAGGAAGCCGAGGGAGTAAGCCCCACCATCAAACACCTCCATTTCATCCAGACCATTTCGAACGTCATCATCGTGGCCATCGAAAATATCCGCCTCTTTAACGAAAGCCTGCGGCAGGAAGCCATCAAGAAGGAGCTGGAACTGGCTTCTCGCATGCAGAACATGCTGATACCTGAAAATGCAAGCCTGCCGCAGGACAAACATATTCATTTCAATGCCTTCTACCACCCTCATTTCTCGGTGGGCGGGGATTATTACGACTGCATTGTACTGAACAAAAATGAGTTTGGATTTTGCATAGCGGATGTTTCGGGAAAAGGAATCTCAGCAGCGATTCTCATGTCCAACTTCCAGGCCAACCTGAGGGCACTTTTCACCGATAACATCACCCTTGAACAGCTGGTTACCCGGTTGAACGAACGGGTGATGGCAAGCGCCAAGGGTGAAAAATTCCTGACTCTTTTTATCGGAAAATACATCATCAGCAAAGGAGAACTGAGTTATGTTAACGCAGGTCATAATCCCCCGATCCTGTTTGAAAAGAAAAAGAAAAAGCTAAGCATGCTGAAAGAAGGATGTGTCGGGATGGGTATGCTCGATGAGATACCGAAGATCGAAATCGGGGTTCGCTTTGTGGAAGAAGCTTCCAAGCTGCTGTGTTATACCGATGGACTGGTTGAGCTTGTCGACGAGGAGGGTGTGGAATTCGGCACCGAGAAGATCGAAAAACACCTGGCCAACCACCGCTCCATAAAGCAAAACATCCAGGAAATCATCGAGGGACAGGGCATACTCACCGGGAACCAGGCCATTTTCGATGACATTACCATACTTGGAATAGACATCAATCCGGAATGACGGGCATTGCTCCCGCCCTGGAGAATCCATGAATCCGGCATGGAGCTCTTTACATGCATGCCGCCCGGTAGGACCGGTACGATCCAATTCAACTTCTAAACTTGAGGATCAGTGGTTTCCATCTTCCGCTGGTAGACGTCAATGGCAACGATGGCGGCGGTATATCCCCAGAAAAGGGCGGAAGCCTTGTCGGTATCCAGGAAATTGTTCAACAAGCCGTGCAGGTAATAGGTCACCAGTCCCAATAAAAGCGAAAGTGACAGGATCCGGGTTTCCCGGTCGCCCGCCATCTTCCAGTTCCTCAATGCGACCAAGATGGTTGCCAATACAATGGCAAGAAAGGAGATCGTTCCAAGGAAGCCGGATTCTGCCAGGGGTCCGATGTATTCACTGTGGGCATTCCCAAGGGTTGCTGCATTGGTGCTGATTTCCGTTTTTTCTCTCTCCAGCTGGAAGGGAGCGTACTGGAACATATAGGTCCCAGGTCCCCAGCCAAATAAAGGTTTTTCCTTGAACATCCTCCAGGCACAGCTCCACCGGTTCAGTCTTTCCATGTTCGAAGCATCCGTAGCTACATTGGAAATAGACCGAACATGTTCCATCAGATCCTCCGAGGATGTCTGCCGGTTCTGTTCGAGCCGGATCGTGATCTGGGTGCGCTGGCTGTACAGGAATGCGAGCAACAGTACACCCAGCACGGCAAGGTATTTAAACTTTACCTTCAGCCGGACAATGATAAAAACAACAAGTGCCCCGACCAGGCTGATCCAGGCTGCCCGCGTGTAGGAGAAGAGTGCGGCAACCAGGAAAATAGCCAGCACCAGCCAGGCAGACACCCGCCGGATCAGGCTTGAATCGCCCATGGTACTTATAAAGCCGATGATGACCGGTATCATCAAGGCAAGGGCCGCACCGTATGAGGTATGGTCGTTGTAAAAAGGCTGTACGACCCAGTGAGCGGCCTGCTGGTTAAAGAAACCGAAGGAGGCATGCCTTGACCAGGCATAGGCGACGACGATCATAAAGGAGGCCGCATAAATCCAGACATAGGTCCGGATGTTCCCGGTATGCCTGAATATCTGGGTAGCGACCAGGTAGAACGTAACCAGGAACCATAACCGGGCGATCAGGAACTTGAACGATACCAGGGGCATGGTACTGGTGATGCAGGTAATGAAAATCCAGATCACATTCAGCAGGATGGCTATCGATACCGGGTGATACAGGATTTTTTTATCGAACTTCCCCTCAAGCAGATACTTAACCGGAAAGAAAAGGAGGATCCCCGCGAGCAGCGGTTCGGAAGGGATGGCCAGGTTGAAATCAATACCTTTGACAAGATCCGACAACTGTATGGAGAGCGGAGTGACAAACACTACCAGGTAGACCAGCTTGTCCAGGGCATAAATGCTGACCAGGACCACCAGGAGAACCAGCGGCAAAAGGCTGAAAAAGTAAAACTCCGCAGCGATGAATATGGCATTTACCGCAATGAACAGGAAGGATACCAGGTAAACCCAGTTGGTTTCCCGATTATTTGCCAGGTTCAGTTTCATTGGTTTCCGGGTCTCTTGAAGCAATGCCGGAGAAAATCCATTCCTGTTTATTTTGCTCGGATCTTCCTGAAAAAACTTTCAAAGAAAATAAACAGGATCACAGCCAGGAAAAACGCAGAGAACGTACTGACCATCACGATGATGGATTTCTTGGGATAAGCTTTTTTCTCGGCACGGTAAGCTTTGTCGAGAACAAAAATATGGGACAGTGTGAGTTCGGTTTCGGCTTTGGCTTCGACGTACTTTGCGGTCAGGTCCCGAAGACGCACCGACTCGTTTTCCCACAGGGTCCGGTAATAAATGAAAGGGCCCGCATACTTCTCAAGTTCCTGCATCTTGGTCTCAATGTTCCTGATTGCGGCTGTATTGCCATCGGCAACAGCCATTCCATAAGCCTCCGTAAGCCGGTCCATCTGGTGCTCATGGGCAACCACGCCCATTTTATTGAAGTAGGAAATGGTATCGTTCAATTCCTTGACCCTCTGAGCCGCCTCGAGGTATTCCTTCTCCACGAGTTCAAAAGCCTTCATGGCCCTTTCCCGTTTCATGTTGTTCATGGTGACATCCACCAGGGAAGCAATGCCGTTGGCAATGTCGGCTGCTGTTTGGGGATCTTCATCCAATACTTCAATTACAATGGAGTTATATTCGGTCCTCTTGAATTTTATATTAGATGAATACTCGGCAAATAACTTCGTCCGGGGGTACATTCCCAGCGGATCGATGTCGTAATGCTCCATTAGGTTAAACTTCTCGATGACCTGATCGCGTATGTCGTCCGAGTGCAGCACCTGCAGAATCCTTTCAAGCTGCTCTTCCGCACCGAAGCCCAGGATGCCGACCCGGTCCTGATAGTTGGTCTGAAGCAGGGATTTTGAAACCGGGGATTCGGATGCCGGGAAAAGGACGACGGTGGACTTGAACTTGGGCGTTATGGTGAACGATACCAGCGTTGAAATGATGGCTGCTGCAACGGTTATCAGTATGAGTGGGATCTTTCGTTTCCAGAGGTAAACGATCAGGTCCGTCGATTCAAAATTGAACTTGGAGTCTTCTGTGCTCATGATGGAAAAAATTAATCGGATGGTTCCGGATCTTTCAATGCGATCAGGTAATGGTTCTTTTTGCCTTTCTGTACCAGTATGTATTTCCCCTTGATAAGATTTTCGGTATGGAACGGTTGTTCCGGATCTTCCACTTTCATTTTATTGATCATGAGTCCACCGCCCTGTACCATCCTTCTTAACTCTCCTTTTGAGGAAAATATTGCGGTATGCACGCAAAGAATATCCAGGATGCTGGCTTGTGCCGTTTCCCGGCTGATCTCGTAACGGGGGACGCCCTCGAATACCGAAAGGAGCATGTCCTCGCGTATTCTTTCAATGGACTCACGGGTTGATTTGCCGAAAAGGATCTCCGAAGCTTCCACAGCAGCCTCGTAATCCTCTCTGGAATGGACCATGGTGGTGACCTCCCTTGCCAGGGTTTTCTGGAGCAGCCGTTCGTGCGGAGCGGATGCATGCTGCTTTGCCAGGTCTTCCACCTCATTCCGGGAGAGCAGGGTAAAGATCCGGATGTATTTCTCAGCATCCTCGTCGCTTACGTTGATCCAGAATTGATAAAACTTGTATGGCGAGGTGTACTGAGGATCGAGCCATACGTTGCCCTCCTCCGTCTTACCGAATTTTCCCCCGTCGGATTTCGTGATCAGCGGGCATGTCAGGGCGAAGGCCTCTCCTCCCCTTTTCCGGCGGATCAATTCGGTTCCCGTGACAATGTTCCCCCACTGGGCGGACCCCCCCATCTGGAGTTTGCATCCGATCGTATCGTAGAGGTACAGGAAATCATATCCTTGGACCAGTTGATAGGTGAACTCCGTGAACGACATCCCCTCCTTGCTGTCCGGGCTGATCCGTTTTCTTACCGAATCCTTGGCCATCATATAATTAACCGTAATGTGCTTCCCGATGTCCCGGATGAAATTCAGGAAGGTGTAATCTTTCATCCAGTCGTAATTATTGACCATCAGGGCACCGTTGGGAATTTCGCTTCTAAAATCCAGAAATTTTAAAAGTTGTTTTTTCAGCGTATCCTGGTTTCTGCGCAGGGTTTCCTCATCCAGGAGGTTCCGTTCCTGTGATTTCCCGGACGGGTCCCCGATCATACCGGTTGCGCCTCCGACCAGCACGACCGGCCTGTGTCCGGCAAGCTGAAAATGTTTCAGGAGCATAACCGAGACCATGTGCCCGATGTGCAGGGAATCGGCCGTCGGGTCGATCCCGACATATGCCGTGGTCATTTCCCGGTTGAGCTGGTCTTCGGTCCCCGGCATGATATCGTGGATCATGCCCCTCCATTGAAGCTCCTCGATGAAGTTCATGAAAAAATTTTGCCCAAAGATAGTAAAGTTCTGCCTTTTAGCTCTCCATGACCGCTTTATACTTCGACCCCGTTTTGTCCCGGCTGTATTACCCGTTCCTTGATGTCCTCAAAATTCAGATAGGGGAATATGGCCGGGGCAAACCTGGAAAGCGGCCCGTACAGCAGGGAGTTCTCCTTATGCTCCCGCGGTATGAAGGGCAATCTCCGGTCAATGGAATTCAGGATGACCAGGACAATGCTGATCAGAAAGGCGGTGCGAAGCACGGCAAAGACCAGTCCCGCGATCCGGTTCGCCCAGCCGAGTGCCACCGCTTTGACCAGTTTGTCCATCGCCCGGGCAAGCAAATGTACAGCAATTACAATCCCGACAAAGGTGACGGCAAAGGCGATCAATGAAGTGTACTTTGAGCGCAGTGCCAGGTGCTCAACCAGCAAGGTGGCCGTCAGGTCTGAAAAACGGATGGCCCCCCATACCCCGAGCACCAGGGCGGCCAGGGATGCTGCCATGATCAGGAACCCTTTTGTGATGCCCCTGTAAGCGCTCCAGAGCAGGAGGATCAGGATGATGACATCGAAATAATTCAGTCCAAGTTCTCCCATTGATAACGTTGCCGGGATACCCGTTAAAATTATGTATAATCCCCCGATGCTATCCGGTAAGTTACCAACACCTGATCCATAACGGATTAATTGATTAACTTCATGCCCAAGGAAAAACCCCATGAACTCAGAATACCCGGGTGTTTTCGCCCGCTTCTATGACCTGATCTACCACCGCATGCGGGATGGTGTGGACCACGCATTTCTCCTGAACGAGATTAAATCGGTAAAGGGGAAGATCCTGGATGTCGGTACGGGTACCGGGAGGTTTTTTATCGACGCCCTGGAAGCAGGTGCGGACATCTACGGGATCGACATCAGCCAGCCGATGCTGGACGTGCTGGCGGGAAAACTGAGCGCGGATCAGGCCGGCAGGATCAGCCTGCAAAATATCGTCGATTTCCATTATGACTTTCAGTTTGATCTGATCCTTGCCCCCTTTCGGGTATTCATGCACCTTACCGAAAAAGATGACCAGCTCCGGGCTCTGGAAAATGTGTACCGACATCTCAAACCCGGCGGCAGGTTTATCTTTGACACCTTTGTGCCGGATTTGAATCAATTGATCAGGGGTCTGCATGACCACGTGGACTTCGAAGGCGAATACGAGCCGGGGAGGAAAATGCGAAGAATGGTCTCAACACAGCCCGAGCTGATGAAACAGCTGATCCATATCAAATTCTTGTTTGAATGGGACGAAGACGGCGAAACGGAACGGGAAATTTGGTCCGTTCCCCTGCGGTATTTTTTTCGCTTTGAGCTTGAACACCTGGTTGAACGTTCTCCCTTCGAGGCATACGAGATCCTGGGCGACTTCCTTGGCAATGCCCTGGCTGAGGATTCCAAGGAGTTCATTTTGCTCTGTCAAAAAAATCCCGAATAATCCTCATATGTTCGTCCGGCTGGCCAATATAAAAAGTGTATGGCTCATTGGGTTTATAGCACTGGTGAGTTTTGCCATGCACTTCCGCCATTTCTCCAAGGATATAACAAGCATACATGCCTGGAGACAGGCCGAAACCCAGACCACCATCCTGAACTTCTACGAGGAAGATTTTAACATCCTGAATCCCCGCCAAAATAACAGAGGCGACGGTGACGGTATATTTCGCCGCGAATTTCCCTTGATGCAATGGTTGATTGCAGGAACGTATAAAATTTTCGGGAACCATCTGATACTTACCAGGATCATGATGTTCCTGTTCAGTGTAATGGCCGTGGCAGGGATGTATGTATTGATCCGGACCTTATTCAGGCAGAAGATTGCGGCTCTGGTTGCAGCATGGACCTTCGCCTTTTCCCCCAGCTTTTACTATTATTCCATCAATCCCCTCCCCGACGTCTTTGCCCTCTGCTGCTCGGTATGGGGAGTTGCTATTTTTTTTCGTTGGATCAAAAATGGATCCTTCCGGCCGATGGTCCTGTCTGCTGTATTCTTATGTATCGGAGCCCTGGTCAAATTGCCTTTCATCATTTTTTATTCGGTACCCGCGACATTTTTCATACTGGAATTACGTCAGGGGAAAAAGAAAAACGCAGCGCTGCTGGCCATCGTCAACGGATTATTCCTGGTCCTTCCAATATCCTGGTATGCGTGGGTGATCCCCCAATGGTCCGGGTTGAATATCGTCCACGGCATAACGCAAAACCAGTCCTCGATCGTTGAAATTCTGGATTATCTGCAACACAACCTGATTTCCACACTGCCGGAATTGCTGCTGGGGTATGGCACCCTGTTGTTTTTTTTGGCCGGTGTTTTCTTCTTGTTTCACAACAGGTTATATCGACATCGGCTGTATCCTGCTCTAATGGTCTGGGGAATGATCACTTTGATGTACTTTTTCTTCGAGATCAATGCCATTGGAAAAGTCCACGATTATTATCTGTTCCCCTTTTATCCTCTTCTCTTTATCCTTGTGGCTTATGGGGCAGGCCGTATGTTCGGCTCAGGAATTCCTGTCCTGCGATACCTGAGCATTGCACTGGTACTTGCAGCACCGGTTTTGTGTTATGCACGCATGCAGGGAAGATGGGATACGGATTCACCGGGATTCAACAGGGACCTTCTGGTTTACAAGCAGGATATCCGTGATGCGGTTCCGTCGGATGCGCTCTGTATTGCAGGGAACGACATATCCGGCAGGATATTCTTCTATTACATCGACAAAAAAGGATGGTGCTTCTGGGAAGATAAACTCTCAGACGAAAGACTTGAGAACTTGATCCGGCTGGGAGCTGAGTATCTTTATTCTGACTCCAGGGAAATTGACGGGAATCCTTCCATCATGCCCTATCTGGATGACCGGGTCGGAGAGTACGGCACGATAAAAATATTTCGACTGAATAAAAAAGAGGAATCCGATCTGCCATGATCTCAAAGGTTTAAGGCAATGATCCGTCGATCCGTTATTTGTCCACTTGGGTTATTATATTTCTGTGAATTATCGGATGTTTTTGTTCCTTCTCCAGCTAAAATTTATCTGGATGAAAAGAATGCAATTTTAGCTCTGGGATTCGTGGGACTGTTGTTCCTGAACGCCTGTGGTCCGGCATCAAGGTTGCAAGGGACACGGATCCCTCCGTTGACTGGTCAAAATACTCCACCCTGGAATACTACGGCCGGGGGACCGGACATTCGACCACCAACATCCAGGAATACCGGAAGAAAACCCCTTTTCTCCTGCCCCTGCCAAAAAACTGGTGTGGCTTTTGAACAGGGCCATCAGCATGTAAACCTGAATTAAATTATGGCTTTTGCACCTGCCGTATCCGGATATTTAGTAACTTACTTATCCGGGAAAGGAACCTCTGTCCCACCCGCCCATAAGATCCCGAACAATGAATTTTTTCAGGATATACCCTGAACGCAGATTCATATACACCCGTACCACCGGAACGGATTTTGACACCCTGCTGGCCTTTTACAAGGAGGTTGCTTCCGGGGACCTGGGACTCGACCTGAAAAGCATTCTTAATACCTGAAGTCTATGCATGAATTCTATCCGGAAATCATAACCTGTCTTCCCGAAGCGGATATTCCCTTTAAGGGCGTCCGGGGATGGATATCACAGGCCGCTGACCATCAGGTCGTATTCTTTGAGATCGAAGCCATCGGTGAGGTGGCCGAACACAGTCACGGCGCCCAGTGGGGTACGGTCTTCGAAGGCGAGATGGAACTGACCATCGGGGGTACCCGGGAAACCTACTGCAGTGGTGATTCTTATTTCATCCCAGACGGCGTGCCGCATTCCGCGGTTTTTAAACAGAAAACCTATGTGATGGATTTCTTCGCCGATGTCAACCGGTATAAGCCCAAATCCTAGTCCATCCTATATGAGCAGATCCGAATTCCACCCCATCCCGGGGACACCTGCACTTCAGAATTTACCAGCTTGTTAAAATGAATCCGGACGCAGGGAATTACCGGACCTATGGATCTTCGCCTTACCGGATCGTACTGGTGCATGGGGGACCCGGAGCTGCCGGTTCCCTGACCTCCCTGGCCAGGGAATTGTCAAGGAAAAATGGGGCCATCGAGGCCCTGCAAACCGGCAATACCATCGGCCAGCTGCTTTCCGAACTGCATGATATCGTTGACCTGCAGGCAGACCATCCCGTGACCCTGATCGGTCATTCCTGGGGAGCCTGGCTTTCCGTGCTTTTTGCCGGCCGGTATCCGGTCCTGGTCGATAAACTGGTCCTGGTCGCATCGGCCCCCTTCGAGGATTTGTATGCACAGAACATCATGGAAACCCGTCTGTCCAGGCTTGACGGAAATACAAAAAACAGGCTTAAAGAACTCTTCAGGCTTGCAGACCTCCCCGGAGAAGACCTGAAAGATCCCCTCTTCATTGAGATCGCAGGCATCCTGAAAAAAGCGGATGCATTCGAATCATTTCCTGAAGAGAATACCGAAGTCACCTACGATTTTTCAAAATACCGTTCCATCTGGCCGGAAGCGGAACGTCTGCGTTCCAGCGGTGAACTGCTTATAAAGGCAGGAGAAGTGAGGTGCCCCGTTCTGGCCATCCACGGCGATCACGACCCCCATCCTGCAGAAGGGGTATTCATTCCGTTGCAAAGGATTATCCCCGATTTCCGATATATCATCCTGGAGCGATGCGGCCACGAACCCTGGATGGAAAAATATGCCAAATCAGCGTTTTATGATTTACTGAACCGGGAAGTCAAATCGCAGCGTCATGCCTGAGTTTCAATCCAGAAAATACATCCTCTGGGATCACGACGGGGTGCTTGTGGAGGATTCAGGCAGGGGACTGAAATCAGCCCTTGCTGCTGGCATCGACTGTGTCATCGTTGAAAACGATTTTACCCGTTTCCACGATTTCAGTCGCGCATCCAGGGTCGTAGCTTCAATCCGGGACCTGGTTCCTTTGTTTTGCTGATAATTTTATAAATTGAACCACCAAGCCTACATCATCATGAGAACAAACCATATTTTTCCGCTTCTCCTTCTGATAACCCTTGCCACCTGCAGCTGTAAACCGGGAGGAAGGTCCGTATCCCGCTACCCCGTCACCGGGTCGGTCGAACGGCTTAGCCCAACCCTCGACTGTATCCTTGCACCCGGCACGCTTCCCGAGATCATTGCGGACAGCTTTGTCTGGTCGGAAGGCCCGCTTTGGGTTCCCGAACACCGTATGCTCCTGTTCTCTGATATCCCACAGAATACTGTTTTTCAGTGGACTGAAAAAGATGGCTTGAAGTTATACCTTAAGCCATCGGGTTACACGGACACGCTTCCGAGAGGCGGGGAAACAGGGTCAAACGGTTTGCTGCTTGATCCTTCAGGAAGGCTGGTCCTATGCCAGCACGGTGACCGGAGAATGGCACGAATGGATGCTTCGCTGGACCGGCCCGAGCCGAATTTCATTACGCTTGCCGATAAATGGGAAGGGAAGCGTTTCAACTCCCCCAACGATGCCGTTTACAACCGCCGGGGCGATCTCTTTTTTACCGACCCGCCGTTTGGGATGGAATTCCGGTGGGAAGACCCGAAACGCGAATTGGATTTCCAGGGGGTTTACAGGCTGTCTGCGGAAGGTGAGCTCAGCCTTTTGATTCCCAATATGGTTTCTCCAAACGGAATCGCCCTGTCGCCGGACGAAAAAATCCTTTATGTAGCCAATTCAGGAAGAAATTCGTTCTGGATGAAATACGGGATCGCCGGCGACGGATCCCTTACCGATACAGCCCTGTTCTACGACCCGCGTGAAGCCATCCTGGCCGGGAGGACCGGTTCAGCCGACGGAATGACCGTACGGAGCGACGGGATCATTTTTGCTACGGGACCGGGCGGCGTCTGGATCTTTACCCCGGAAGCCGAGCATCTGGGAACCATCCAGACCGGCCAGGCCACTTCGAACTGCGCTCTTAACGAAAACGGTACCATGCTTTACATGACCGCAGACATGTTCCTTATGAGGATCCCGTTACTGCCTACATCTGCCGAATAGAGCCCATGCAAACCGAACCGAAGCATCGAAAAGGAATAGGATTTGCCATCGGGATGGCCCTGGGAATCCCACTCGGATTTCCGATCGGGATAGCCATGGATAACCTGGCCATTGGTCCCGTGATCGGCGTGGCTATTGGTGCGGGACTGGGTGCCGCTCTCGAGTCGGCCTACCTGAAAAGGGAACAAACCGAAGACCCGGTTCGGGCCAGGAAAAGAAGATACATCGTAATTCTTGTTGCGGGACTGGCGGCCGGAGTTTTGATCGCCCTGACCCTCATTTATATCCTTGTGAAAGGAGAAGCATGAAGCGGAAAACAGTCTCGTCAGGTTCTCCCTACGAAGGCCCGATCGGGTTTTCCAGGGCGGTTCGCACGTGCAACCGGATCCTGGTCTCCGGAACGGCACCCATCGCCGATGACGGGTCTGTGGCATTCCCCGGGGATGTCTACCGGCAAACCCGCCGTTGCCTGGAGATCGTTGAAAAAGCCATCCTTGAAGCCGGCGGAAGCCTGGTGGATGTGATCCGCACACGCGTTTACCTGGTAAACGGTGATTCATGGCAGGAGGCAGGGCGGGCACACGGTGAATTCTTCGGAGAAATCCGGCCCGCCAGCACCTTCGTGGAAGTCTCCCGCCTGATCGATCCGGGATGGCTCGTGGAAATCGAGGCAGAGTGTGAAATCTCACATCCCGGGAAACCGGGCACCTAAAATTTTGCTTATGACACCAGGATTGATTACCCGTTTGCTGCAAGTTTCATTGCTGCTTATTTCATTTACCTGCACGGCACAGGAAAGAAAAAGCATAAGTGATGATTTATTTTATATGGAAATAGAGGATAGCGTATTCCTGATCACCCATGTGTTTCCCCGGTACGGCAGCAACAGCCTTTTTGTTCTTCTGCCCGGGGACAGGGGAATGCTGATCGATACGCCCAATGAGACGAGCGGCACACGGGACCTCCATAAATGGATCCGGAAGGAATTCGGGAATGTACACCTGACTGCCATTAACACCGGCTGGCACCAGGACAATCTCGGTGGGAACGAATACCTGCTGTCGCAAAACATCCCGGTATACGGGCCCGACCTGACCGCGAACCTGATAGAGCAAAACGCCGAAGACCTGAGGGAACTCATCCTGGCCTCGATCGATACTCTGGAAGATCCAAGGTTCCGGGAAGCATACCGCGAACTTGGTTTTCCGCCGCCGGACCATACTTTCCCGATCGGCGAGGGACTCACCCTGGCAGCGGGTGGCGAAAACTTCGAAGTCTATTTCCCGGGCGAATCGCATACCATGGACAATACGGTGGTATACCTTCACCGGAAGAAAATCCTATTCGGGGGATGCATGATTCTGTCCATGCGTCATCAAAGGCCTGGTTTTACCGCTCATGCCAACATGACCGAATGGCCGCAGAGCGTCCGAAAAGTCATTCAGAGGTTTCCGGGTTGCCGAATCGTCATCCCGGGGCACGGTCCGCCGGGTGATGCCTCCCTCCTGGAACATACCGTGGAAATCCTGGAACGTTACAATAAAAACAACCCGGATTGACCCGGGAAACATCCGCGTAGGACAGCCCGGGTATTTTCACCCGCGAGTCATCCCCTTCGGCCAATTTATTTATCGTGTGAATTCGATGCGCAGGCGGGTGTTTTCCTGCAGGGCGATCCCCTCCAGCAGAACCGGCTGCCAGGCCGGTCCCTCCCGAAGAAGGCGGATGGCCTCCCGGCTGAAAGCATCTTCCGGTGATTCCTCGATAACGATGTCCTGGGGTGGCCAGCCCGATAGCGCTGTAAAATTGATTATTACATATACCTCAGCAGTGCCTTCCTCCCCATTTGGATACCTGATGTTTTCGTTGATATAACGGTTGAAGGATTCCAGTCCCCCCACCGGCAATGCCGGAACCGTGTCGTTTAGGATCCTCACCCGGAGAACTTCCGGTCCCCTGTCCGGGGATGTAAGCTTCATGCCCGCCGTTTCTGCTTCAACTGCAGCATCATAACCCCCTGCCGTGCTTTCTCCCAGCGCTGCCGGTTGTACTATTTCCGAACGTTTCGACCGGGGAGCTGTAATCCGGTATTCCCCGGTGCTTTCATCTTCCGTCAGGGCCTTTTCCAAACCCTCCCCGCTTTCCATGGTTTCTTCGGCTTCAGCGGGGACTTCAACCGCAAGGAAGCGAATGCTGTCTTCGGCCAGTGCAGCATCTTCTGCAAGAACAACTTCTTCTTCTATGCGTGATTCCTTCTTCGTTGCCTCCACATCCATGGCCCGGATATCTTCGGGTACGGGCGGGGGTGCTGATTCCTCTTCAGGCTGGCCCTCAACTGTAAGCGGCTGATCGCTGAGGGATTCATCCCGCATGCCTTTCTCCCCGGCCGCTGATTCCGTTTCCGTTCCGGCGATCCTGCGTTCAAAAAGGGTGCTCCCTTCCCGCAGGACCGTAAAATAAACAACACCTGCGGTGACCAGGACGGCAACGGAAGCCGCCACCGGTATCCAGATCCTGCTGCGGGATCCCTTTACTCTTCGGCGCAGGCGGTAGTGCAGTTCCGAAAGGTCCTGCCTGGCCTGTTCCGTCGTCAGGGAAGAAAGCCCTTCCAGGGCTTCCTCCATGAAAGGATCCTTCTGCATTTCCCGCTCCAGGGCATGCCGTTCTTCATCGGACAATCCATCGCTCAGGTACCGCAGTATATCGTCCGGATCGGGCTTGCTGTATTTTTCATCTTTTGACATTTTTCCCCTCCAGGCAAATTTTCAGGTTACGTTTTGCATTCTGCAAATGGCTTTTCACTTTTTTTTCTTCCAGGTGCAGGATCTCCGCAATCTGCCGGTAGCTCCAATTCTGGTAATAGAAAAGCTGGATGCAATCCTTCTGCTCCGCCTTCAGTTTTTCGATACAGTCGGTCAGGGCAGAATGCTCCTGAACATCCGGTTCATCAATAGGATGCATTTCCGGGACAAATTCCACAGAAACCTCCTGTTCACTGGACCAGGCATCCATCTTCCGTTCCCTGGATTTTTCCGAACGCAGCGCCATCAGGCAGAAGTTTTTCGACAGCACGTAAAGCCAGCTCCTGAAATTCTGGACCTCGTGCCGCTGGACCTCTGTGATCAGTTTTTCAAAGATTTGCATGACGGCATCCCTGGCGTCATCCCGGTTTTGCAGGTATTTCAGGCAAAGGCCGTATACCAGATGCATGTACCGTGCATAAAGCTCGCCCAGGATTTCCAGGTCTCCGCCCTCGAGGTACTCCCGGAGCAGGGCTTTGTCATCTTGCCCCTTCCATCGGTTATGTGTTACTCTCATCAAGCCTGGCAGCAAGGTATTTATTATAACGTCAGGCACATCCCACGATTGCCCGGGAGGAACCTCAAGGTATTTTATGGAATTTGCCAGGTGCCCGCATCCTGAAAGTGAAGTTAAACAAAAACAAGCAGTCATGAGAACAATCGTTTCATCTTTTATCATTCTGATCGTTTCGGCGCTGCTCATCGCAGCCACTCAGTCCCGGGTTATCACCGGGAAAGTAACCGATGATCAGGGAACACCCCTTTCGGGTGTCAGCATAACCGTCAAGAATACCAATCGTGGTACTTTGACGGACCTCAACGGAAACTATAAGATTTCCCTTCTGCCACAGGATAACATCCTGGTATATTCGTTTGTAGGATTTATAACTGAAGAGATATCGGTGGACCGTAAAACGGTGATCAACGTAATCCTGCACCGGGAACTCCTTCCCACAGTCCCCGAAGAAGAAGTCCTCTCGGTTTCGGATCAGCGGATACGGGGCAATCCAAGGCCCGGGCTGCCCATGCGCTTTGAAAGCAAAAAAGCCTCTGCGGATGCCTCCGGCGGATATTATACGGCATACAACCCGGACTTCAATACGGAAGGGTACTCAACCATCCATGAGAACGGTTACAAGGATGTGCTGAGCCAGCCGCTTTCCACATTTTCCATCGATGTGGACAAGGCCTCGTATTCCAACGTCCGCAGGTTTATTAACATGGGACAACTGCCTCCTAAAGATGCGGTTAGGGTTGAGGAAATGATCAATTACTTCAGCTATGACTATCCGGAGCCCGAAGGCAGGCATCCCTTCTCGGTTTACACGGAACTTTCCGCCTGTCCGTGGAACCCGGAACATCAGTTGCTGCATGTGGGACTGAAAGGGAAGAGCATCGACAAGGAAAAACTTCCGGCTTCCAACCTGGTATTCCTGCTCGATGTGTCGGGATCGATGAATACTCCCAACAAACTTCCCCTGCTCAAGAATGCATTTCATATGCTGGTGAACGAGCTCCGTGCGGAGGATCGGGTCGCCATCGTGGTCTATGCAGGAGCTGCGGGACTGGTGCTTGAATCCACATCCGGCGCAGAGAAACAGAAGATCCTGGACGCCATTAACCGTTTGTCTGCAGGCGGGTCCACGGCCGGTGGCCAGGGCCTGATGCTGGCCTATAAGGTTGCCGAGGAGAATTACATCGAGGACGGCAACAACCGTATCATCCTGGCCACGGACGGCGATTTCAACGTGGGCGTTTCCAGCAACGCCGAAATGGAAAGGCTCGTGGAACAGAAACGCCAGAACGGGGTGTTTATGACCGTCCTCGGATTCGGGATGGGAAATTACAAGGATGACAAAATGGAGATCATCGCGGACAAGGGCAACGGGAACTATGCCTACATCGATAACATCCAGGAAGCACGCAAGGTGATGGTCAGTGAATTCGGGGGGACCCTCTTTACCATCGCCAAGGATGTCAAGTTCCAGCTTGAGTTTAACCCGGCAAGAGTAAAAGCTTACCGGTTAATCGGTTATGAGAACAGATTGCTCAACGATGAGGACTTCAACGACGATCAAAAAGACGCCGGGGAAATGGGAGCCGGCCATAACGTTACGGCCCTCTATGAATTGATTCCCGCCGGATCGAAGGAAAACGTCGGCAGCATTGATCCTCTGAAATACCAGCGTAACCAGGAAACGGTCAAGCCGGATCCGAAAGCCGAACTGCTTACCGTAAAACTGCGTTACAAGGAACCCGACGGGAATACCAGCACCAAGATCGAGGATCCTGTGAAGGGTGAGGTCCTCGACCTGAAATCCACCTCGGTTTCCTTCCGGTTTTCAGCCGCCGTTGCGGAATTCGGCCTGATCCTGCGCGATTCCGAATTCAAGTCCGATGCCAACATCGAGGATGTGATCGCGCTTGCGCGGGATGCCAGGGGCAAGGATCCGGAGGGCTACCGCGGGGAATTCATCAAGCTGGTCCTCACAGCAAACACGCTGATCGGGATGACCGCATCGAACAAATAAATCCTTTCTTTGAATTTCATTGGTACTATGCGAAAACCCGGCTGCGGCCGGGTTTTTTATTCCATACCGACCTCCAGGATACCGACGATGGTGGACGGATGCCCGGTGAAGGCCTCGTTGTCCCCCTGCCGAACATCCTGTAAAAAAATATGGAGAGAGCCGGAACGCCTCCAGAGCTCCGTGTCGAAGGAAGGTTCCCAGGCACCGACCGGCAGGTCGTACAGTATATCGATGTTCCATTTCAATTCGCCACCACCGGTTTTCGCCCAGGCCATGCATGGACGGTTACCGCACTCCTGGTCCCTGAATATCATGTAGAGGCATCCGCCCTGTTCCCCGTCGCGGTAAACCAGCTGGGGCCTGCTGAGCGGCAGGCTCCGTGTGCCCGGTCCCCCGAGAATAAAATCCCCCACACGTTCACTCACCGTTGATACGGCCCAGCCATCCGCTGTGCGGTAAAGCACCTTGTACCGGGTGCAGCTGTCCCCTTCGGCCCTGAAATAGGTGGCAATGTAAGGACGGTCCCCGGCGCCGGCCGCCATGGAAGTCTGGTTGATCAGGTTGCTGTTCTGCGGGATTCTCATGACGTATTCCGCCGTGGAAGCTGTGATCGGCAGATCGTATGCATCCCCGAGGGAGTTTTCCCAGGATTTTCCCCCGTCCCGCGTACGGGCATAGCATATGTCGTGGTTGCTGGATGCATCCCGGGATTCCCTCCAGGTCCAGGAAAGATGAACGTTACCTGTTCTGCTGACGCATGCCTGCCAGTACGCGTTCCTTTGGCCCTCCCCGTCGATCAGGACATCGTGCAGGCGCTGCCATTTGGATTCCCCGGCCAGGTAACGGTTCACAACCAGGTTCCCTTTCCCGGAACTCCCGTCCCGGTAAAGGAATAAAAGATCGCCTCCCGGCATGCCGTAAAACTCCGTGTAGGTGACCTCCCCCTCCAGTGTACCGGTCATTTGCTCCGGTGCACCCAATTGCAGGGATCCGGGAGCAATGCTCCTGCAATATTTAAGGCTGTCCCCGTGATGGTCCCATGCCATATGCAGGTAGCCCTTCCCGTCGTGCATGATGGATATCCCGTTATGGGCATCCCGTACGTTTCCGTGGTAAGGTGTGGATTGTACATCCCAGACACTGTCCGGAAGTTCCCGGGATCCCAGCATCACTTTCCCGGTGGGGTCGTAAAACGCAATCACCTGCCGGTTTTTCCAGGTGGAAATGGAGTTTTTCCGGAAAATGGTGGCATTCACCGAAGAAGCAGCATATCCCGGGGCGACGGGTACATAACGATGCCGTGGGCCCGGGTCGATGGTTGATTGACAGGCCGGCAGCAGGATGGCAAGGCAAAGGATAAATCCTCCGGCGGGAAAGGAAGGTCTCATGGTGATTCAGGATTTCTTATCCTTGCCGGGTTGTTCCAGCCTGGCCCTGGCTTCGATACCGAGTTTTTCGCTTTCGGCGATCAGGTCCTCCGTCGGGATCTGTTTCGATCTTTTTTCCTGGGGTGGGTTCAGTTTTTCGGCTTTTTCAAATTCCGTGACCAGGTCGTAAATGTCATGCGGCAGGTCGGCCTTGACCTTGGTCAGGATCTCCAGGAACTGGTAATTGAAGAACCAGTCGATCTGTATCCTTCTCTTGGTGGTGTGGGCAAACCTCCCGATGATCCTGCAGATGTTGTCCCGTTCCTCCGGCGAAAGCTGTTCGGCAAACTCATATTCCTCGATCTTTTTCAGCGACAGGATGATCGGCTCAAGGGAATCCAGCGTAACCAGGTACACGTTATAATCCCCCATGTTGTAAACGTAATGTTCCAGGACCCCGACCGTATTGGACGGGATGACCAGGTAAACCTCCTTTTTTACGTTTTCGTGCCGGATGTATTTCCGGACCTGCTCGGTCTGGGCTTTCAGGTATGCCGGGAAATTATCCAGGTTGTCGGAAGCGGGACTCTTGGCGTCAAAGATCACGAATTCGCCGGCGATGCGAATGGCATTGTCCGGCTTCCCCCGGAATGGGACCTCTTCGGTGTACTCGATGAAATTCCGGCTGCAAATGTTCCGGATCACGGATTCAACCTGGCTCTCATGGTCCTTCCAGGTCTGTTTCATTTTTTCGAATGCTTCGTCCTTCTCCCGGAGCTGCTGTTCCTTCAACTGCTGCCTTTCGTTTTCAAGGCTGGTGCGCAGGGTATTGACGGCTGCAACGTTCTTCTCGTAGCTCGCTTTCCTGGTTTCCTCGGATTCCTCAAAGCGTGCTATCCGGTTGCTCAGTTCGGTTTTCTCCTTTACCAGCCGCTGCTGATCCTGCTCCAGGAAACGGATCCTTTCTTCCAGCTTCTGAATGGTAACCCTCGAATCCTCCAGCCGGCTGGATTGTATCCCGTTGTTTTTTTCCAGCTCGGATATGGATGCCGCCTGATCTGTAATCTCACGGTTCAACTCGTCGATCCGGTCCGAAATCCTGCGGAATTCCTCGTAGGCCTCGTAGCTCAAGGTTTTGACCGCTTTCCATCCGAAGATCCTCTGCCAGAAACCAAGGCTCTTAACCCTCTCAAAGAAATCCCTTAAACGATCGAACGATCCCATGCAAGATTAAAATTGGACTTAAAGGTAAAGGTATGCAGGATGGCATTGAACTCCAAAAAGAAATTTGATCCGCAGAAATGACAATCATGTTTGGTTTTTATCCTATATTGGATGCGGGTGGTCAATGCTGTTCCATGAAATCCTTTTTGCTTCCGGTTCTTCCGCTGCTTTTCTTTGCCTCCACGGAAGGCAGGGCTCAACCTGTTTTCCCCGGGGCGGGACCCGTTTTCAACGATTCGCTGGTACCCAGGATCGATATCCTGATCCATCCCGATTCCCTGGACGTCGTATTCGGGTACCCGGGCAGTTACCACGAATACCCGGCCACCTTCATTTTCAGAGCGGGGAGCCTGGCGGATACGGTTGAGCAGGTCGGGTTCCGCCTGCGGGGTAATACGTCCCGTTATTCGGGCAAAAAATCCTTCAAGGTCTCTTTCAATACTTTTTTCCCCGGCAGGAAATTCCACGGCCTGGAAAAAATGAACATCAACGGCGAGCACAACGATCCTTCGGTAATCCGCTCGAAGTTATGCTGGGATATCCTTCGCAGACTGGGCGTTCCGGCCAGCAGGGCCAATCACGTTGAACTTTACATCAACGGTGATTATTACGGACTCTACATCAACGTGGAACACATCGACGAGGAATTTGTCCGGTTGCGTTTCAGGAACAATGACGGAAATCTCTACAAATGCCTCTGGCCGGCTGACCTGGTTTATTTCAGCAGCGATCCGGAAGACTATAAGTTCGAGAACGAGGACCGCAGAACCTACGACCTGCGGACGAATACCCGGGAGGATAATTACGAGGACCTGTACCGGTTGATCCGTGTCCTGAATGTAACTTCGGATGCCGAATTCCCCTGCGAACTGGAAGGGGTTTTCAACGTGGACGATTACCTGAAGATAATGGCCTTCGATGTCATCTGCGGGAACTGGGACGATTATTCCTACCTCAAGAATAATTACTACCTCTACCGTAACACGGCAAGCGGGAAGTTCGAGTTCATCCCCTATGACCTGGACAATACCCTGGGGATTGACTGGATCGGGAGGGACTGGGCCACGCGCGACATATACGACTGGGCGAACCACGGCGAGGAAAGGCCCCTGCATACCCGTATACTGGGTATTCAGAAATACAGGGACCAGTATTCCCATTACCTGGAACAGCTGATTACCGAGATTCTGGACACGGCCGTGTTTTTCCCACGGATCGATTCCCTCCATGAAATGATCACCCCTTACATCGAAAACGATCCGTATTACCCGAATAGTTACGGGTATGATATCGGGGACTTCCATCGCTCCTACGAAGAGGCCCTGGGGGAACATGCAGCATACGGCCTGAAGCCTTTCATAATGACCCGGACGGGAACGGCCCTGTCCAGCCTGGAGTCCAACCCCATTCTCCCGGTTATTAATTACATCCGCACCAATCATCCCAGGCTGGGGGAAACGGCCGTCGTTTCAGCTTTTGTCCCCGGCGACAGCACCGTACCCGAACTGTTATATTCCTTTAACTGGGGGAACGAAGAAAGCATCGTGATGAAAGATGACGGCGTGGAACCCGACCGTATGGCCGGAGACCGGATCTTCACTGCCCGGACGGGTCCCCTGGATTCCCCGGGCCAGATCTCCTGCCGCATCAGGGCTTCCTCTTCATCGGGAACTGCCGCGGAACCTTGCCGGGATATCCAGATCTCCGTGTTCGAATCCTTCTCACCGGACCTTGTTATCAACGAATTTATGGCCGGGAATGCTTCTGCCCGCATGGATGAATACGGCGAATACGACGACTGGGTGGAGATCTTTAACCGGGACCCGTCCCCGGTCTGGCTCGGGGACAAGTACCTTTCGGACGACACCCTGAACCCCTCCCGGTGGAAACTGCCCGATCTCATCCTCGATCCTTCCGGTTTTGCCCTCATCTGGGTCGACGGACAGAACGGCCAGGGCCCCATGCACGCCAATTTCAGGCTCAACAAAAACGGGGAGGAAATCGGGATCTTTGAATCCCCTGAAAGGAATTCGGCCATCATCGATTTCAAGGTCTTTGGTTCCCAGTCCGACGACGTATCGTACGGAAGGAGCAGCGACGGGACAGACGAATGGATCAGCTTTATCCTCTCCACTCCCGGCTACAGCAACCTTTCCGTCCGGGTAGCCCCCGTTCATGCCGGCGTGGAAAGCATCCGGGCATACCCTAACCCCGCTGCCGGGGAAATGGTGTTCTTCAGCCGCATCGCTTCGGTACGCCTCCACGATCTTTCCGGTAGAATCCTGTCCGAAACATGGGACACGGATCGCATCTATGTGGGCAGCCTGCCGGCCGGTGTTTATTTCCTGAAGTTCTCCGGTGGGGAAGTCATCCGGATCATCGTGCTCTGAGCATCCCTGGCGAAGAGACCATCCGGCAGATCCCCCGCGCATCCGTATCGGCTGGATTGTTATCTTTACCCCATTATGAGGAAAACGGTTCCGGCAATCCTCCTGATAGCATTGGGATGTTTCATCCCTGCTTTTCCGGCCGTTTACTACATCGCCAGCAACGGGAACGATTCCGGCACGGGGACCCTGGGTGACCCCCTTGCCAGCATACAACGGGCACAGGAACTGGTAAGCCCGGGGGATACCGTCTATATCCGGGGAGGAACCTACTCGATCGCCGAATCGGATATTTCAAAGATCCACCAGGACCTCTTCGCATGCATCTCCTTTCTCGACAAAAGCGGCACTGCAGGTGCGCGGATCCGTTACTGGAACTATCCGGATGAAACACTGGTTCTGGATTTTTCAGCGGTGACCCCGGCAAACCGCCGGGTGGTCGGCATCTGGGTGGAGGGGGACTACATACATATCCGGGGACTGGAAATGACCGGGGTGCAGGTTACCATCACCACCCATACCGAATCCTATTGCGTTTACAGCTGGGGGAACCATAATATTTTCGAGCGGCTGGACATGCACGACAACCAGGGAACGGGTCTGCGCCACCGCAGGGGAGGATACAACCTGTTCCTGAATTGCGATGCCTGCCGCAACCACGACTACACATCGGAGGATGGAAAGGGCGGGAATACAGACGGCTTCGGGTGCCACCCCAACGACGGGGGTACGGGGAATGTTTTCCGCGGCTGCCGGGCCTGGTTCAACAGCGATGACGGTTACGACGTGCTTGGGGCTGCCGAACCCGTCCTGTTTGAAAACTGCTGGGCATTTTACAACGGGTATTCCACGGGTTTTCTCAGTCTGGGCGACGGGAACGGATTCAAGGCCGGGGGATACGGCAGCACCGCCGCTGCAAACCTTCCCGTACCGATCCCCAGCCATACGGTACGCTTCTGCCTGGCGGTCAGGAACAAGGCAAGCGGGTTCTACTCCAACCACCACATCGCGGGCAACACCTGGTACAACAACAGTGCCTGCTGGAACGGTACCAATTACAACATGCTGAACCGGCTGGCGGACAACGTTACCGATGTACCGGGGTACGGCCATATCCTGCGCAACAACCTTTCCTACAGCGGAAGCCATATCCGGAACGTCGATTACACCCAGTGCGACATCAGCAATAACAGTTTCGACCTGGATATTACCATCCGGAACGGGGATTTCCTGAGCCTGGATACGGCCCTGCTGACCGCTCCCCGCAACGAAGACGGTAGCCTGCCCGGAAACGATTTCATGCGGCTTTCCTCCTGGAGCCAGCTCGTCGATGCCGGCGTGGACATCGGGTTTGCATTCTGCGGAGGCGCCCCGGACCTGGGCGCTTTCGAACTGGACCATCACCCCTTCCCCCGCTCGGATGCACTCTGGTACGAATACTATACCCCTCCCATAGATTGGGAACCCTCCGGGTCCGAACCCGGATACAGTGTCCGGGGACTGACGGACGAGGATACCCTGATCAACGGCGTCACCTATCACAAACTTTTCAAGTTCCTCAACGATCTCCTTTTACCGGAACAAGCCTATTGCCTGGGTTATATCCGCGAGTCGGAAGACAGGAAGGTCTGGTTCAGGAACCCTCCGGAAAATGAATTGCAGCCGCCGGATACCGGGGACCTTCTTCTGTACGATTTCGCCGTCAGGGCCGGAGATACCATTCCGGGGAACTCCCCTTTCATAAACGCGGAATACCTGATCGTTTCAGAGGTTGACTCGATCCCCCTGGAGGGGCAATGGAGGAGAAGGATCCATTTCCAGGTCTACGAGCACATGGAATGGATCGAGGGCATAGGCAGCGAACGGGGATTGCTGTTCGGGGCCGGGGACCAGCCCACGGACGGCTCATGCAACGACCTGGTATGCTATTACGAAGGAGGCCGTAATATATTCCATAACGGGGACTTCGAACAATGTTATGCCCCACCTTACGGGACACGGGATTATGCATCAAGCGACCCGGTGATCCGGGCCTACCCGATTCCCTGTTACGGGGAATTCATAACCATCGAATCTCCCCGTCGCCTCCGGGAAGTGATGCTTGTGAATGCAACGGGCCAGGTGCTCGGCTCATTTGCCGGCGGCGGCGAAAGCCTCCTTCGCATCCCCGTTGCCGGACTGGAACCCGGAATCTACCTGATCCGTGCATCCGGACCGGATGGTTCCATGGACTTTGTTAAGATCCTCATCGGCCGGTGATAGTCAGGCCGGTTTACGAGACCGGGCGCGAAAACAGCAACGATAAAATTAACGATCCCAAAAACAAATTAGGATATCTGAAATTATGACGTATATTTACGCCACGAAAATTTACGGTTATGGTTAAATCCAAAACGGATCTCTTTGACCCCACAGCCCGGGAATGCGCCGAATATTTTAAGGCGGTTTCGCATCCGGCCAGAATTGCCATCCTGAAGTACCTTGCCGAAACCAGGGTATGCATCACGGGGGATATTTCCAATGAACTCCCACTGGGCAGGTCAACGGTTAACCAGCATCTTAAGGAACTGAAAAAGGCAGGTCTTATTCAAGGACGGATCGAGGGTGTGAATACGAAGTACTGCCTGAATCCTGAATCCGTACTTAGGATGAAGAAACTTGCCGGTGAATTAATGGATCAACTGGATTTACCGGGGAATTATACCTGTTAAAACGAAGAAATGAAGATGCTGATCTTATGTACGGGCAACAGCTGCCGCAGCCAGATGGCGGAAGGATTTTTAAAATCGTTCGATCCCGGTTTGGAAGTTTATAGCGCAGGCACGAATCCTGCACGGGAAGTTCATCCCAAGACCGTGGCAGCCATGAAGGAAATCGGGATTGATCTATCGACTCACAAACCGAAAATGGTTGACATATTCCTGGACGAATCATTCGATTTTGTTGTCACGGTCTGTGACCATGCCAAGGAGAATTGCCCCGTCTTTACCGGGGAAGTGAAAAACCGGTTGCACATCGGATTTGAAGATCCTGCGGGGGCTGTCGGAACGGAAAAGGAGGTGATGGCCGTATTCAGGAACATCCGTGATGAGATCGGAAAGAGTATGCATGGCTTTTACCGGGAACAAATCAAACGTTAAACGTATGAATTCGGGCCGCAGAAGACTTTCTTTTCTCGACAGGTACCTGACCCTCTGGATATTTGCTGCCATGCTGGCGGGCGTACTGTCCGGATATTATTTCCCGGACATTTCCGGGTTCTGGAATGGGATGAGCAGGGGAACAACCAACATCCCCATAGCCATAGGGCTGATCGTTATGATGTATCCCCCGCTGGCCAAGGTCCGGTACGAAGAACTTCGTGATGTTTTTCAAAACCGCAAAGTGCTTGTGCTTTCACTGGTCCAGAACTGGATCATAGGTCCGGTATTGATGTTTGTACTGGCCGTTGTTTTTTTAAGGGATTATCCCCATTACATGGCCGGTCTGATATTGATCGGCCTGGCACGTTGTATCGCCATGGTGATCGTATGGAACGATCTTGCTAAAGGGGACACGGAATATGCTGCCGGACTGGTGGCCTTTAATTCAATCTTCCAGGTGCTGTTTTTCTCGGTGTATGCCTATGTCTTTATAACCCTGTTGCCGGATTGGTTCGGGCTGGAATCCTTCGTTGTGGATATCACCATTGGAGAAATCGCCAAAACTGTATTTATCTATCTGGGCATTCCTTTTATTGCCGGGTTCCTGACCCGTTCCGTACTGATACGCGTCCGTAACAAGGATTGGTACCATGCTAAATTCATACCCAGGATCAGTCCCCTGACCCTCATTGCATTGCTGTTTACGATCGTCGTCATGTTTTCCCTGAAGGGAGAGTACATTGTAAAGATCCCCATCGATGTGGTCAGAATCGCCATTCCACTAATCATTTATTTCGTGGTCATGTTCCTGGTCTCCTTTTTCATAGGCAGGCGGATCGGTGCGGATTATCCGAAAACCACCACCATCGCCTTTACGGCAGCAAGCAATAATTTTGAACTGGCCATTGCCGTGGCCGTAGCGGTATTCGGGATCAACTCCGGGGAAGCGTTCGCAGCGGTGATCGGTCCCCTGGTCGAGGTCCCGGTCCTCATCCTGCTGGTCAATGTGGCTCTCCGGTTTCAAGGTAGGTTCTATACAGGGGAGGTGGGTTTGCAGCAAACAAAATAAAAAATACCCGCAGACGCGGACCACTTTATTGCAGCTCTGCCAGAATTAATTGTAAAATCACCAGAATTTTTTTTATTTAATAGTGTTACCAGGTAATGGATAAATTCATGAAACAATGCAATGTCTTGAATATCATCAAAAAACGTTAATCTTATATAATGATACTTCTCTTCGCTTATCTATTTCTGGCACTTTTTATTTCCTTTCTTTGCTCAATTATGGAAGCCGTTTTGCTTTCCACACCGCAATCATTCTTAATTGCCAAACAAGAATCAGGTAAATCATGGGCAAAACATTTCATTTCCCTAAAAGACCATATCGATAGACCATTATCGGCAATCCTGACTCTTAATACCGTAGCACATACAATTGGGGCGGCAGGTGTTGGTACTCAGGCTGTCAAAGTATTCGGTGAAACATATTTCGGAATTATATCTGCTATTCTAACCCTTTTGATTCTTATATTTTCAGAAATCATTCCTAAAACAATAGGAGCTCGTTTCTGGAGAAGGTTGGCAATGATTTCATGGTTCATTATCAGGGGCACCATTTTCATTACATATCCTTTTGTTTTGATGTCGGGTATCATTACAAGAGTTTTCTCAAAAAATAAAGGTGAAAGGTCTACCACAAGGGAAGAGATATCAGCACTGGCAAGTATTGGAGCAGATGAAGGACTGTTTAATGAAAAAGAGTATAAGGTCATTCAAAATGTACTGCGTCATAAAAACGTTAGAATTAGCACTATAATGACACCAAGAGTCGTTGTGATCACTGCAGATGAAAACTTATCCTTAGAAGATTTTTTAAAGAACAAGAATTATCTGAAATTCTCAAGAATTCCTGTGTACTCAGAAGATATGGAGAATATTAATGGATATGTTATCAGGCAAATTGTTTTTGAAAAACTTGCCGAAGACCAGCATGGATTAAAGTTGAAGGATGTAAAAAGGGAAATTGTAATTATTCCCGAAACAAAAAATCTGTTTGATGTTTGGGAGCAATTGCTGGAAAAAAAAGAACATATAGCACTTATTGTTGATGAATACGGTGGTATGGAGGGAATTGTAACCATGGAGGATATTATAGAAACCCTGCTTGGTTTTGAGATTGTTGATGAAACAGACACCATTACGGACATGAGAAAATATGCCCGTGAAAGATGGAAAATACGACAGGCGAAATACAAATATTTACAGCAAGCCAACTGGGAAAACAAAAAAAATCCCCATTGAAACCCGACAATATAATGACTCCATTTCTTTAACCAGCACTGTCCGGTAAATAGCACCCCAAAGATACAATTGGGCGGAGTTATCCCAGATGGGTATTTTGCAGATAATGTTGAAAATCAGGACACGTTTTGTAGCTCCACCAGGACTCGAACCTGGATCTAAAGTTTAGGAAACTTTTGTTCTATCCCTTGAACTATGGAGCCGTGGGGGCATGGTTTTGTGTGTGCATGCGGGTGTGATGTGCGTTCGGGAGCGGGATTGGCCGAAACGGCCTGTGTTCGTTGAAATTTCGGTGGACAAATATAGCCATATGTTTCATTCCTGTCAAAGTTTTTTTATTTTTGTCAACTCGATAATAATCAGTGCGATTACGAAACCTTAATGAACACAGAAAATGGGTAAAGGCGACATCAAAACAAGACGGGGTAAGCTTTTCAGGGGAACATACGGAGTAACAAGGCCCCGTAAAAGAAAGATCAGGGGGATTCCCGGACCTGAAATAACCAGGATGAAAGATGTCCCGAAAGACGATGCCAAGACCAAAGCAAGGGCTGCCCGAAAAGAAAAAGCAGCCGAAGCCGTGGAAGAAGCCAGGAAGGAAGCCGTAGCCAAGCAGGAAGCCGTGGTCGAACCGGAAGCCGCCGAACAGAAGAAAACGGTGCCCGCAGAGGAAAGCAAAAAGGAAGTGAAGAAGGAGAAAACCGCTGCAATAAAAGCGGAAACCAAAAAAACCGAAACAAAAGCCAAAAAGGAAACCAAAACACCTTCAGCAAAAAAGGAAACGGGAAAAACCACGGAACAGAAAAAAACCTCCAAAAAATCCCCGGCCAAGCCTGCAGCAAAAAAGACATCTTCCACATCCAAGAAGGACGAAGAATCCAAAGGCGAAAAGAAATAATCTCATCCATGGATGCAGGATACCCGAGAGACCGTTTTTCAGACGGTCTTTTTTTATCTCCAAAAGTGAGGAAAATCACCCTCCTGGGGTAAGCAATGTTATTCCGTCAATTCCTGCCCAAATCCGTTTTTCCTTTAAATTTATTTTGAATACTCATGTTCTTGCATGGCTTTATCTCTCCCTATCCAAGGATCGCCGCATGATGCTGTCGCTCAATACGAAAAGGCCGCTGCCCGGGGAAACCATCCGTTTCCTCCACCAGCTTGTTGAAAAAGGTGGACCCGATCCGTATGAATACCAGGTATTTACAGATATCGTTAACCATCTGAAGGACTACCAGGTTGATGTTTTCCGCGAGGTCATCAGGGAATCCCTGAACGAGAACACCCTGATAGGGCACGGATTTGTAAAACCCTATGGCTACCCGGGGGATTTTACGCTGATCCATGCCATTTACAGGGAATACGTCAATCCGGACCCGCGTTACAGCAACTGGGACCGTTTTTTTCAAAACCAGCCGGGAGCCCAGGCCGTCAGGAACCGGAAGGAATATTTTTTAAAATGCTGCAAAAGATTGGAGGAAAGCGGGCGGAAAAAGGTCCGTGTGCTGATTCTCGGATGCGGTCCCGCAACGGATGTGAAGGAATTCTACAACCTGTATCCCGAAAGCCGGATTAAATTCCACCTGGTTGATTTTGACCAGCATGCCATCGATTTTGCCAGCAAACAGAACCGGAAGGTCAACGGCAGCATCGATTACTACCGGATCAATGTGCTTCGATTCAAGCCCTTCGCCATGTATGATCTTATCTGGAGCGCTGGACTTTTCGATTATTTCAAGGAGAAACATTTCATATACCTGGTCAATAAATATCTGAAATACATGGATAAAAACGGTGAATACATCATCGGCAATTTTTCCCATGTGAACCCAACCAAAAGGCTCATGGAGGTTCTTTCCGACTGGTACCTGCACCACCGGTCAAAATACGACCTGATCCGGATGGCCATAGAAGCAGAGGCCAGGGAAGACCAGATCTCGGTGGATATGGAAGAGCTCGGCATAAACCTGTTCCTTAAAATCCAAAATTGCGGTGAAAACCTGACGGAGGAACGGAAATGAACAAAACAAAAGATGCAGCAGCAAATTTATTAGGGTTTCCCGGTTCCATCTCGAAGGAATACAAGCTGCATGGTCTGACCCTCGCATTCAGGGGCAGGATCCGTGACCTGGAAAGGGAATTCAACATCGATTATTTCAACCGGTCCATAATGCCGTTCCGGTTCTCCATCGTCCTGGCCATTTTTTTCTACGGCATCTTTGCCATCCTGGATGCAATCATGTTCCCGGAACTTAAAGAGCTTTTCTGGTTCATACGTTTCGGGCTGGTCACCCCCATCCTGTTTGGAGTGATCCTTTTTTCCTATTCAGGGCTTTTCAGGAAATACATGCAGATTGTCATTTTGGGGATAATGTATCTCGCGGGTCTGGGCATCATCGTGATGAACATCTATGCGGCAAACCTCGCCGGAGATTACTCCTATTATGCCGGCTTGTTCCTGATCCTTATGTTCGGGTATACCTTCATCCGGGCAAGATTCATCTATGCCACCATAGCGGGCTGGTCCATCGTCATCAGTTACGAAATCGCAGCATTGTGGCTAACCGAAACACCCATTGAAATATTCATCAACAGTAATTATTTCTTCATTTCGGGCAATGTGATCGGGATGTTCATCGCGTATCTCATGGAATTTTCAGCTCGCAGGGACTTCTACATGCGCAAACTGCTCCAGACCGAACAGGAAAAAGTGCAGGCTGCCAACAGTACCCTGGAACGAAGGGTCGAAGAACGAACGCGCCAGCTGACCACTGCAAACAGGGACCTGAAAAAGGAGATTGAAGCCCGCAAGCACCATCAGAAAGAAAAGGCAAAGCTGGAGGCCCAGTTGCTGCATCTTCAAAAACTGGAAACCATCGGTACCCTGGCCGGGGGAATAGCTCATGATTTCAACAACATACTTACTCCCATCCTGGGTTATACGGAGATGGCACTTGAAGAGCTTCCCGATGAAAGTACGCTCAAGTACGACGTGGAGCAGATCAACCACGCGGCAGCCCGGGGAAAGGACCTGGTACATCAGATCCTCACCTTCAGCCGCCAGGTGAACGTGGAAAAGAAACCCCTGGAACTTCACCTTGTCATCAGGGAAGTAATGAACCTGATGCGGGCCAGCTTCCCGTCGAACATCGAGATTCGTCAGAAGCTGGATGAAGACTGCGGGACCGTAATGGCGGATGCCACCCAGATGCACCAGATCATCATGAACATTTGCACCAACGCCTATCATGCGATGATGAGCAAGGGCGGAAGACTGGATGTAAAACTGGATGCGCTCGAACTCGATGCCAGGAAGATGAAAACAGGCATCAAGATCAAATCCGGGACCTATGTGCGGCTTACGATCTCGGATACGGGCCACGGAATGGACAAGCAGACCATGGACAGGATCTTCGAACCTTTCTTCACGAAGAAAGAGGTCGGGTCCGGGTCCGGTCTTGGCCTGTCCGTCGTGCATGGGATTGTGGCTAACCACGGCGGGTTTATGAAGGTGGAAAGCCAACCCGGTAAGGGTTCGAGATTCATGATCTACCTGCCCCAGCATACGGCTGAAAGCATTGACGAAGAAACCATAAGAGAGGAAGCCATCAAAGGCAGCGAACGCATCCTGTTCGTGGACGATGAGAAGGAAATCACCTACATGGGAAAGAAAATGCTGGAGAGCCTGGGCTATTCGGTTGAAATATACACAAACGGCCCCTCGGCGCTCCGCGAGCTAAAGAACAATCCCGGCAAGTACGATCTTATGGTGACGGACCAGGCCATGCCGAAAATGCTGGGAACGGACCTGGTAAAGGCGGCCCGGAAGATACGTCCGGACCTGAAGGTGATCATCATCACGGGTTACAAGGATTCCATCCCCAGAAATGCCGAAAATGAACTCGGGGTTTCTGAGTTGATTTTAAAACCATTGATCCTGAGTGACTTCAGCAAATTAATTAGAGAAGTACTTGATACAAAAGAAACCCTGGAGGTAAAATCGTGAGAAGAATACTCATCATAGACGACGAACCGTACATTCTGCTCATGTTGAAAAAAATGCTTGAGAAGGCGGGATACGAAGTAGATCTCGCATCGAACGGAAGAGAAGGTATGGACCTTTTCCATAAGCATTCGGCCGACCTTGTCATAACCGATATCATCATGCCGGACAAGGAGGGACTTGAACTTATACTTGAAATGAAGAAAAACCATCCCGGGCTGAAGATCATTGCCATGTCCGGCGGCGGAAGAATCTCCCCGGAAAGCTATTTGGAATGCGCCAGGCATTTCGGTGCCGAAAAGGTCTTTCAGAAGCCGTTCCGCCAGAAGGACCTGGTATCGGCGGTCCGTGATCTTTTACCTTCCTAGATAACCGCATCAACAGAATACCCCTGATTCATATCTGTATTCGTAAATACTCCGGCAAGGGTCCCTCTCCGTTATGCGCATAAATCCATGTTTGCCCTGCCCGTTACAATCTGTTCCAGGCAATTTGACTAGTTTTAGCAAAGCAACTCCAACGCAAATGAAACGAAGATCATTCCTGAGGAAAGGCACTACAGCCGCAGCCGCCCTTTTCGCAGGTCCCATCGCGCTGGAGGCTTCCATGCCGGAAACGGGGAATCCCGGCTTCACCGGGCAGCATAAATTCAACCTGAAGTATGCCCCTCATTTCGGGATGTTCAAACACCGTGCAGGGGAGGACCTGCCGGACCGGATCCGGTTCATGTACGACGCCGGGTTCCGGGCCTTCCTCAATTTATACGCATTCTAAGGAATATTGCCGGGCAATTATTATATTCACCTGAAAACAAATCCCTTGAAAATCCGTATGAATGAATAAAACGATTCGGATCGGCCAGCCATGAAAAAATTAATACCTGTTCTCACGGCTCTGCTCGTTCCTTTCTGCAGTTTGTCTGCCCAGCTGAGTGCAGAGATTACCGATAGCACCAATCTCAGCTGTTACGGGGCTGATGACGGAACGGCGACCGTAAGCATCACCGGGGGCACAGCTCCCTATGAAATCCTCTGGGACGACGATGGCTCAGCCACGGCAAACACGGTAATAGGTCTGTCGGCGGACCGGTGGTACCGGGTTACGGTTACCGATGCAGCTGATGCAAGCGCCGTCGACAGCGTAAGGCTGAGCCAGCCGGAGGAGATCCTGTATGCGATCGGGGGACTTAAAACCGTTGATTGTTATGGCCCTTCCGAAGGTTACCTGAAAATTTCATCTTCCGGGGGTACGGGTCCGCATACCTACGAATGGAGCGGTACCGTCAGCAGCGAATCCGATTCCATCTACGACCTGACGGCAGGCAAGTATTATTTCCTGATCACGGACTCAACCGGGTGCACCCTGTACGACAGCCTGACCCTGAGTGAAGCGGACCGGGTCGAGATTACCATTGACTCGGTTTTCCCGAATCCCTGTCTTGGAATGCAGACGGGAGAAATCTATGTATCGGCAACGGGTGGAGAGGTTCCTTATACTTTCGCATGGAGCGGTCCCTCGGGATTCAGCAGCACGCTCCAGGATATCGTTGGACTAAAGGAAGGCATGTACCACCTGGATCTGACCGATGCACGCGGCTGCACTTACGGGCGCGATACCTCCATCGTGGACGGGGACCCCATTTCGGTCAGCCATTCGGTGTCGGAATACCGCGGGTACAACCTGATCTGTTACGGGGATTCTACCGGGAGTATCCGGATCGATACGGTTGCCGGGAACGGCCTGGACTGGAAAAATTACACCTATATCTGGACCGGACCCGGGGGCTATAAGGCCTATGAATATGAAATTAGCAACCTGGTTGCGGGGAATTATTACCTGAATGTAATCGACTCGGTGGATTGCCGCAGCGATCTTGCCGTCACCCTGACCCAGCCTCCCCACATCGGCATACGATACGATTCCATCGTTACGAATCCCTGCATAAACGACCGGAATTCCGCGATCTACATCACACCGGTCAACGGGGTGGAACCATTTTCCTATAGCTGGACGGGTCCGGAGGATTATGCCAGCAGCCAGCAGAACATCCTGAACCTTGCCAAAGGACATTATTCGGTTTCCGTTACGGATGCCGACGGCTGCAACTCCGTCTACGACACCACCCTGATCCAGGTCGACAACATCGAAATGATCCTTTCCATATCGGAATACGGGGAATACAACATAAGCTGCTACGGCATGGCGGACGGGTTCATCAAGATCCAGAGCGTTCCCGGATACTCGGACATCAGCAATTTCACCTTTTATACCACCGGCCCGGACGGTTTCACATCGCCCTTCCGTTTCATGACCAGCGGCGTTAAGGCCGGCAACTACCACATTACCATTACCGATCCGCTAGGGTGTTCCGGTGAAACGGATACCGTGCTCAGCCAGCCCCCACAGGTACAGACCGGTTCCATATCGGGGGCGGATGAATTCGTGCACGATTCGAATTACGTGTACACGGTTCTGGATGATTCGGATTCAAGCCTCTATGCCTGGGCGATTGAAGGCGGTGAAATATGGTCCGGACAGGGAGGCCGGTCGGTCGAGATCGAATGGAGGAGTACCGGTACGGGCAAGGTTAAAGTCGTTGAAACGGATGAAAACGGATGCACGGGAGATACGGTTTACCTTCAGACGAGCTTTTATATTGAACCGGTTTCTGCGGTTGGCCCGCCCGAACCGGCCATACGGATTTTCCCCAACCCGGTTGACCATACCCTGTATATACGGGGACTCGAAGCCACACGGGGCCGTGTCGAATTCATTACACTTCTGGGACAAAGGGTATTCCAGCTTGAACTTACAGATGAGATAAACCTTGAAAGCCTCAGTAAGGGAGTCTATTATATGAAGATCACAGATGCTTCCGGCGAGCCCGTCCTGACCCGGAAAATCGTCAGGAAGTAGGTCCCTGTCCGTTTCAGTACCCGGCAGCCTGTCCGTCCTTACGGCTTTCGGAAGCTCCGTAGTAAACCCCGTTCTTCTCGTCCCGCAGTATCGCCTGGTAACCTCCGTACCCCCCGACGTCGAACCGGACCGTGTGCCCCTTCTCGATCAGGGACCGTATCACCTCGTAATCAAACCCGGATTCGAGAAGGACCGTTCCCCCGTGGAGCATGCGGGTACCCGTCGGCTCCGAGGAACCGATGTGTTGAATGCGCGGAGCGTCTCCGGCCTCTTGCAGGTTCATCCCGAAATCGATCATGTTCACCAGGATCTGGACATGGCCCTGGGGCTGCATACCCCCGCCCATGACCCCGAAGCTCATGTACGGTTTCCCGTCCCGTGTGACAAAAGCCGGAATGATGGTGTGGAATGGCCTCTTGCGTGGTGCATAACAATTGAAGTGACCCTCATCGAGGCTGAACAGTTCTCCCCGGTCCTGCAGGACAAATCCCAGTTCGTATGGGGTCATGCCGCTTCCCATGCCGCGATAATTGCTCTGGATCAGGGATACCATGTTCCCCTCCCCGTCCGCCACCGTCATGTAGATGGTATTTCCCTCTTCCAGCTCCCCGGCGGGATAGGTCTCAGCCGCCCGTTCCGGGTCGATGAGCTTCCTGCGTTCCGCCGCGTATTCCTTCGAGATCAGTTCCTCAATGGGCAGGGTATTGAAATCCGGGTCCGCATAATACCTGGCCCGGTCCTCGTAGGCCAGTTTTTTCGCTTCCACGAAGGTATGCATGTATTCCGCGCTCCCGAAACCCATGGAAGCGATATCGTACCCTTCCAGGATGTTCAGGATCTGCAGTGCTGCGGTTCCCTGCCCGTTGGGTGGCAGTTCCCAGACCTCAAAGCCCCGGTAGTTGACGGAAAGGGGTTCCACCCACTCCGAGCGGTGGGAAGCAAGGTCCTCATAGGACAGGAAACCTCCCTGGTCCTTCATGTACCGTTCGATCGTCCGGGCGATCTCCCCCCGGTAGAATGCATCCCGCCCGCCACTTGCGATTTTTTCCAGCGTTCCGGCGAGGTAAGGGTTTTTAAAGACCTCGCCCTTTGCCGGGGCCCTACCGCCTGGCATATAGGTTTCCCGGAACCCAGGGTAATCCTGTAGCCTCCGGGCTGCTGCCTCCATGTAATGGGCAATCAGTTCGCTGACCGGAAACCCTTCCCGCGCATATCGAATGGCAGGGGCCAGGATGTCCTTCATGTCCATGGACCCGAATTTTTCATGCATTTCGAACCAGCCGTCCACGCAGCCGGGGACCGACACGGGGAGCGGGCCGTATGATGGGATGGATGCATATCCGTTCCCCTTGAAATATTCGAGCGTCAGGGATCCCGGAGAACGCCCCGAGGCATTCAGCCCGTAAAGGCGTCCCGTCTTCGCGTGCCAGATGATGGCGAACAGGTCGCCCCCGATCCCGTTTCCCGTCGGCTCCATCAGTCCCAGAACGGCATTCCCGGCAACGGCAGCATCGATTGCATTCCCTCCGGATTTCAGGATGTCCAGGCAGACCTGGGTTGCCAGGGGCTGGCTGGTCGCCGCCATGCCGTGCACGGCAATCACTTCCGAGCGGGTGGCAAAACTCCGCCCGGTGATACGGTCCTGTGCATATCCCTTTAAAACCATTAAAAGGGAAATTAAAATCAATCCTGATTTCTTCATGTTCTTTAACAACTTTTAAGATTTATCCGATGGCCCGATGAGAATTTATTGTTATTTTGATCAAGGATGCCGCAAGATAGCAATATCGGGGCAGCTAAAAAACATCACTAAACAGATTCAACATGCTTCGGAGTTTATTGCAGGTTGCCATCCGCAACATCCGGCGCGATGCAACCTACAGCCTGATCAACATCCTCGGGCTAACCATCGGTATTACCGGCAGTCTGCTGCTGATCCTTTACGTTTACGACGATCTGAGTTTTGACCGCTACCAAGAGAAGGCGGACCG
The DNA here is from genome assembly GCA_964575235.1 of uncultured Bacteroides sp. GTDB lineage: Bacteria > Bacteroidota > Bacteroidia > Bacteroidales > SM23-62 > SM23-62. The sequence goes on along the minus strand of CAZNQG010000015.1, from coordinate 2,421 downwards.
GATTTACCGGATCTCTTCCCGTATCTCAGAACCGGACGATGCCTTCAACTGGGCGGTCACACAGGTGCCCCTTGCACCCCAGCTTATGGCCGATTATCCTGAAGTGGAAGAGGCCGTCCGCCTGATCCAGTCCGGCAGGCACCTGTACCACTTCCAGGACAAGGAATTCTTCGAGGAGGATGTATGCTATTCCGACTCGAATGTATTCCGGGTTTTTACATTTGAATGGGTGGAAGGCGATCCCGAAACCGCCCTGAAGGAACCCAACAGCATCGTGCTTACCCGCTCGTTTTCGGAGCGCTATTTCGGCAGTGAGAGTCCCATAGGAAAGGAGATCATCCGGGAGGACGGGCGTTCGCATAACGTGACGGGGCTGATCGAGGACCCGCCCCATAACACCAACTTCACCTTTTCAGCCCTGATCTCGCGCAATACCCTGCCGGAGGACTGGGGAAGCTGGGGGGCCTTTCATATCTACACCTGGGTATTGCTGCAGGAGGGCTATGACTACAAGGCATTCGAGTCGAAACTGCCCCAGCTTTATGAAAACCACATGGCCGAAATTTTCAGACGGATGGGCATCAACGTCGTATACGAAGTCCTGCCGATCACCTGGATCCACCTGCATTCCGATTTCCAGGGCGAGCCCGTTCCGGTCGGGAACATCAATTACGTTTACATCTTTATCGTCATCATTGTGCTGATGATCCTGATCGCCAGCATGAACTACATGAACCTGGCAACGGCACGCGCCTCCCGCAGGTCCAAGGAGATCGGGATCCGCAAGGTGGCTGGTTCTCCCAGGAGCACCCTGATCCGTCAGTTTCTTTCGGAATCCATGGTCCTGACCCTCATATCCCTGCTGATTAGCCTGGCCCTGCTGTATGTTTTCCTCCCCTCTTTCAACCAGCTTGCCGGCAAGGCCATTGGGTTCTCAGCGATTCTGAAGCCGGTTATCCTGCTGGCCCTGGTCGCGCTGGTGCTGGTTGTCGGCCTGCTTGCCGGCTCCTATCCGGCCTTCTTCCTTTCCTCCTTCAATCCCGTAAACGTCTTAAAGGGCCAACTCAACATCGGCCGCACCAACCTGAACATCCGCAAAATCCTGGTGGTTGCCCAGTTCGCCCTTTCCACCTTTCTGGTCATCAGCACACTGATCGTCTACGACCAGCTCAATTACCTGAAAAACGTTGACCTGGGCTTCGACAAGGAAAATGTGATCACCCTGGACCTGACCACAAGGGAGATGGGTGATAAGGTGCCGGTCCTGAAGGATAAGCTTAAAACCAACCCCGACATCCTCTCGGTCGGATCGGCGAATACCCGGATCGGGAATGGCTCAGGAAAGACCATCATGCGGGTGGAAACGCCCGAGGGCATGGTGGAACGGGGCATCAACAATTTCCAGGTGGACCACGATTTCATCGAAACCGTCGGCATTCGCATCATCGATGGCCGGGGGTTTTCGGAGGAGTTCCCGGGAGACACTTCCCACGGGGTGATCATCAACCAGACCCTTGCCAAAAGGCTTAACTGGGACGACCCGGTCGGCAAGAAGCTGAACCTCCCGGGGGATACCAGTACCCTGGCCACGGTTGTGGGACTGATGGCCGATTATTACCAGTTCGGCCTGTATAATGTTATGGAGGACCAGCTCTTTATGTACTACCCGATCTGCTACGGGATTTTTGTCAAGACATCCGGGCTAAACCTGAGTTCGACCATTGCATACATCGAGGAGGTTTGGAATGAAATCTACCCGGAATTTCCCTTTGAATACGAATTCCTGGACGAACAGTTCGGCGAGCAGTTTGCCGCGGATGAGAAACGGGGCGTTGTCTACACTTCGTTTTCCATACTGACGGTTCTGATCGCCTGCATGGGACTTTTCGGGCTTTCTTCCTTTGTTTCGGAAATGCGCACCAAGGAGGTCGGCATCCGCAAGGTGCACGGTTCAAGCGTAGGGGGTATCGTGGGACTCATGCTCAGGGAATACCTGGTACTGATTGGGATTTCAATCGTGATCGCATCCATTGTTTCCTGGTATTTTGCCAGCGACTGGCTTGAGGGTTTTGTACACCGTACAAAGCTTAGCTGGGTCTCGTTTGTGCTTGCGGGACTTCTGACCGTGTTCGTCACGGTTGTCACGGTGGCTTTTCACACCATCCGATCGGCCAACAATAATCCTGCTGAATCCCTCCGCAACGAATGATGTATGAATTTCGGACAAGGAGAAACGACTGAACGGCAAAGGTTTACGCCAGGATAATTGAACCAGAAATGCGGATCATACGCATTGTAATCGAGTAGGAAGCTGGCGATTAATTCGCCAGCTGTCCTCTCACACCACCGTACGTGCCGTTCGGCATACGGCGGTTCGTTAAATATAAATTACTATAAACATCCGACAGGCAAACTAAACCT
>CAZNQG010000014.1:0-41735 GCA_964575235.1 uncultured Bacteroides sp. | reverse complement strand
AGACAATGTCGGTCATTACAGCTGCATTGCGGCGGTTCGTGATCATATAACCCCCCTCTTCCTGAACCTTCCGGAGTATCCGCAGGGCCCTGGCTCCAAGCTGGTGAAAATGAATGCCCACGCTGAGTTGCATGGTGGGTATGATCCGCAGGATGTTTTTTTTATATAAAAGTTTCAACTCGGCATTTTTTCCCTGTTCTATATATTCCACGATCTCCGTCCGGTTCAGTTGTCTTACGATGGATTTTTCCTGGGCAAATACATACACCGGGGTTATTTTCATTCCGGATTCCTCCAGTACTTCTTCTGTAAGTTCCTCTTCGATTTTAAGCCTCAGCCTGGATCGTACGGACTGAAGGGCAAAAAATTCCAGCTCATACGTCAGGAAATCCCCTGGAAAATAAGCAATGGGAATATTCTCATGCATTTTTTCCATCAGCTTATACCGATCGTCAATGGCCAGGGAAGGGCTTGTGGTCAGTTGCGAAAGCGCCAGGTTCCAGTCGGTAAAGAAATGGGGCGTTTCCTGAACGTGGATTCTTACCCTGGGCCGGATGATCTTGTTGTATAAAAGGTTTATGATTCCGGTAAGTTCCTGGATGGTATAATCCTGGTATGGATAATAGTTTTTGTTGCGATGCCGGTATGACATGGAGTGGTCATGACGTATCTGTATCCCACCCTCGTGGTAAAGGAAAATATTATCCACTGCATTATAAAAGGTCGATGTTTTTTCCTCGGGTATGTTTTCATGCGAAGGGTCGCGAGTAATGATTTCCCTGGCAAAACCGAGAGCGATTCCCTTGAAAATCTGTTGTTCCACCCTGAAAAAGCTCGGATCGATCAGCGATTTAATCAGCAGCATGAAGGAAAGCCTCCCGTAACCCGGCAGGTAATTGCGCTGCCGGGTGTTCAGAAGTGCATCCAGGTCCTCGTTCCTGAAACCGGTAAGTTGCCTGAAGGCCTGGATGGCTTCCCGGGTAATTTCCATGGATGCACGGTTCGGCTGGATCTGCCTGTACAATTGCCTGCAAACCTTCATCAGGTTTTCCTCGAGCGAGTGCAGGCTGTATCTTTTCAGGACCGCATTCCGGTTATGCAGTACCTCCTCAACATATTTGTTCGGAAAAAATATCCGGTCTATGATCTCGCGAACGTGTCGGGCTTTTATGTTCTTGCCGTCGAACCCGATGACTTTCAAGCGGTCCTGTTCCTCCAGATGTTCCCCGACAACTTCTTTGTATACGTCCATGGGTTCGTACCTCCGGCACAGGATCGGTGTCCCGCAGGCTGTGGCCTCTATAATTGGCAGTCCCCTGCCCTCCGTCTTGCTGGGCAGGAGTATGAGCGATGCAATGTTGTAAAGTTCCGGGATGCCGACGGGGTTTTCAAAACGTTTCTTAAAGGATTCCCTGTCCAGTTCGCTGAACAGGCAAGCCATGTAAATTCTTTCCCGATACAGGGGCTTCAGTGAATCCATAAACCTGTCAAAGCGTCCGATCAGCTTTTCAAAATAATCGTATTGTCCCGCGGCGATGGGTCCCGTGATCAGCAGGGTCAGTTTCAGGTTCGGGTTCTTCTCAAGGTGGTCCACAAAGACCGGATCCGCAAATAATCTTTTAATGAGCCGGAAGCTGACCTCGATCCTTTTCCGGGCGATGATCCGTGTGGGCTGAAGAAACACGATGTTCTCGGCATTAAATTTCTGTATGGCCCGGGTCTTTGAACCGATCAGAATGGGTCTCGGATTTTTGATATCCACCAGTTTGTTGTGGATTACATCCTTAACCGAGTAACCAACCAGGGCCTTCCGGTAACGGCTCAGTATTTTCTCAAACTGTATGTACGCATTTATTTTTTTCCGCTTTGAAATGTTCAGATATACATCCGTATCCACCGCCGTGCCTATCTCAGCCACATTGGCCGGATTATGGCCATTGTTCCGGATCAGGTGTTCGGTCTGTCCCTGGTTTATGTTCACGTTTACCCACGATCTGGATTCCCAGGGAAAAATCATTTCAATGATGGAAAAAAACTCGCCGATATCTGAATTTGTGAAGAAAAAATCGCGCGGGCCTTTCGAGGCTCTTTTAAGTTTTATATCGATGGGCCTGCTTCCGCCTTCCCAGTAAAAATCATGGTTGTTGTTTATGACCGGTATCCCCAGGTACTCCGATACCAGAACAAGGGCCAGGCTGTAGGAAACGTTGCCCGGGTTTGAACATACGTTGATTACGTATAGCAGGGATATATCGTTGTCCTCGATGTATTTACCCAGTTTCCTGCAGATTTTTTTTACCTGTTTCCATAATTTCAGGATCAGCGAATTGTACTCGGGACTTCCACGCTGGAGTTTAGTAAAGTAAAAATCCTTATACAAATCCCAGTCGTCGAATCCTTTCAACTCTTTCATTTCCAGTTTCTTGAAACCCTCAGGCAGCAATTCCTCTGACTCCGGATAAAATTCCCCCGCAATGTAGTGAACGGACATGCCTGGAAATTTTCTCTGGAAGATTTTCGCGTATTTTTCGACCTCTATGGTAACCCCGTCCACCGAATAATGGAAGGTCGCAAAAGCCATTGCCCTTCGGTTCAGGTATCCCCTGAAATCATCGTAACTCCCGTGGAATTCACCGGTTGGTATGGGATTGCTCTCCTTGAACCTGTCCAGGTACAATCCGAGATCGAACCAGGTCATGATTTTTTCCCGGTTTATCTCAGCCATCATCTGGGAGGCGGTCATCCTTCTTTGCATCCGAGAATTGTTTTTATTTATCTTTGCCCGTTACTTATGTCATTTCCATCTACCGGATTTGTTGCAGGACAACAAATCATTAGGTAATTTAATCATTTTTTAGATGAAGAGAACACTCAGCTACTGGAAGACAATAACCTGGGCCGTCTTTATGATGATCATTTTCCTGCTTCCCGATCAGAATTTTTCAATGGCCCCGGAACTTCCGCTGATTTCAGAAGCCGTTCATGTTTTCACATTTTTCATTTTAACCTGGTTCTTGGTGAGGGATCGTTTAAAGGCATTATCCACTTCAAAGCCGGGGTTAAAGCTTTACCTATTCGCTTTGCTTTCAGGTATGATTTTCGGTGTCCTTATCGAGATTCTCCAGCATCTCAGTGGCATGGGAAGGACCGCTGAATTCTTGGATGTAATCTACGATACGGCAGGCTGCTTGCTTTCCATGAGCTTCCTCTTGGTTTTCCACAGGCTTAAAAAAACATGAATCCTACAGGTTTACCTTGGATTTCCCGGATTTAATCTCATCTACAAAGTCGGATATCTTTTCACGCTGGAAAAGGGCCTGAAGATTTTCCCTTATAACAACGTACTTTTTATGCGCTGAACACGGTTCTTTTTCATTGCAATCCTCCAACCTTATCATGCACTTTTTAAACAGGTCCTGTCCGTCAATGATGTCCACAATTTCGATCAGCGCAATTTCATCGGCCGGTTTTCCCAGTCCAAATCCCCCATGCGGTCCTTTTGTAGATGAAAGCAGTTTATGTTTTGCCAGCGTTTGCAGGATTTTCCCCAGGAAGGGAGTCGGTATGTTCAGTTCTTTCGATATTTGCTTGATCCCGATCTTTTTATCTTCCCCCGCATACAGTGCAAGGTAAATGACAGCCCTTATTGCGTATTTGGAAGTATTGGAAAGCATGACTTGGTAGTTTACCGGTTAATATTCAAATATATACAAAATATCGTTTTAATACCTAAAAGTATTAAACTTCCAATCTCTTTTTTTTCCCGTATCTTTCCGTGTGTTTTTCAATTTCCTGTTAAAGCTCTGTTAATTAAGTATGGGATATATTTATAAAATTTCTTGCATAATATAATTTTACGCTTACCTGTAATTTTATTCCGAAAAACAAAATTACAAGGCTGTTATTTTCAAAGAACAGACCAACAATTAATAAACAAAACAAAGCGTAATCATTTATTAAATGTTTCCTGCAGTATTTTAATCAACAACTGTTAATTTTGTCATAAATATCTAAACTAAAATAATTTACGATTCTCATAAGTTGTTTATTAGAAAAGGATTTTCTTTAATAAATATTAATCGGGTATTTTTCATTTAAATAATAACAATTTCAACAGGATAACATTATAAAAATAATATCTATTAAAATATACTTTATTATATATGGATGTGAATTGGGAGGAAATAAAAAAAAAGGGATTCATCGATCGGGAAGTAGAACCGGGAACGGATATGCTCAAGGAAATAGACCGAATGAGAAAAGAAAAGAATGCCGTCATACTGGCACATTATTACCAGGAGGCAGAAATACAAGATATTGCTGATTTTGTGGGAGACAGTCTGGCGCTGTCACAGCAGGCGGAAAGAACCGATGCAGACATTATTCTTTTTGCAGGAGTACACTTCATGGCGGAAACAGCCAAGATCCTTTCACCTTGGAAAAAAGTGCTTCTTCCGGATCTAAATGCTGGTTGTTCACTTGCGGATTCATGTCCTACGGAAGATTTCCGGAAATTTAAGGAAAAGTACCCGGATCATACCGTGATATCGTACGTTAATACAACCGCTGAAATCAAGGCGCTGACCGATATCGTATGCACTTCGTCAAATGCGATGCAGATCGTGCAAAGCCTGCCGGAAAACGAAAAGATTATTTTTGCACCGGATCGCAATCTGGGAAATTATATACAAAGTGTAACGGGAAGGGAAATGATAATATGGCAGGGTGCATGTCATGTGCATGAAGAATTTTCTCTGGAAAGGATACTGGAGATAAAAAACCGTGAACCGGATGCAAAAATTATAGCGCATCCGGAATGTGAAAAACCAATCCTGATGGTTGCTGAGCACATCGGTTCAACCCATTCACTGTTAAACTTTACAAAGAAGGATGATTCCATGAAGTATATCGTGGCAACCGAATCGGGGATCATTCACCAGATGCAGAAAGCAAATCCGAAGAAAACATTCATCCCAGCACCGCCGAAGGATTCAACCTGTGCGTGCAGCGACTGCAATTTCATGAAGCTGATAACCATGCGGAAGGTTTATAACTGCCTGAAGTACGAAGCCCCCGAAGTAGAAGTGGATGAAGGGATAAGAGAGAAAGCTTACCGTTCCATAAAAAGAATGCTTGAAATTTCTGAAAAACTGGGCCTTTGAAAAAACGCATAAAGAACAGGACAATGAAGTTTGGGATTCTGGCCGGGGTAACCATCCTGGGATGGTGTGTCGGAACAGCCATGGACCTGAAGGCTCAGGAAAATATACCGGAAGACGGGTTCGTACAATTATTTTATCCGGATGGAACCCTCGCAAGCGAAGGAACCATGAAGGAAGGAAAGCCCGATGGATACTGGATTACTTATTACCCGAGCGGGGTTAAGAAATCGGAAGGGAAAAGAACCAATTACCTGCTTGACAGCATATGGACGTTTTACGACAATACGGGGGACACCCTGCAGAAAATAAGCTATATGTTTGGAAAGAAAAACGGTTATTATATCGTTTACGGTTACGAGCGGCAAAAAGACGGAAGGGAATACGGTGTGGTTATCTCAAGGGAATTGTATGTCAACGATAAAAGGGAAGGCATTTCCTATTATTATTATACAGATGGCAGCCTGAAAAGCGAGATAAGTTACGTAGATGGTAAAAAACAGGGACTCAGCAGGGAATACGACCAAAATGGAAACATCCGGTCGCTTGTGTATTATCATAACGGGTATATGACCGACAAGGAGGAAATCAACAGGGTGGATGAACAGGGGCGCAAACAGGGAGTATGGAAGGAGTTTTACCCGAACGGAAAGCTCAAACAGGAACAGGTATACAGGGATGGTATGCTGGATGGACTTTACAAGGAATTCAATGAAAAAGGAAACCTGGTCATGGTCCTCAAATACGAAAACGGACAGGTTATTGCCGAAGACATAGAAGACGAAGGAAGCATAGAGATCCGCAATGAATATGACCAGCAGAACCGTTTGGTAAGGAGCGGACCTTACCTGCAGAATATGCCCATAGGAATCCACCGTATGTACGATCCGGAAGGAGAAGTGATCGCATCGATTACATACGATAATAAAGGCAATGTTGTTTCCGAAGGGATCGTGGACGAAGAGGGCAACCGGCAGGGACCCTGGAAGGATTTATATCAGGCGGGAACGTTGAAGGACGAAGGAAATTATATGGATAATTACAGAACGGGGAAATGGAACTTTTACAGGAAAAACGGAAAATTAGAACAGACCGGCAGTTACAGCCGGGGAAGGCCGCATGGGCTATGGGTATGGTATTATGAAGACGGAAATGTACTGAGAGAAGAATACTTTTTCAACGGAAGAGAAGATGGACACCTGGTAGAGTATGCGGCCGACGGAACCGTGATTACGGAAGGAGATTACGTAAATGGGGAAAAGGAGGGAGAATGGTACTACCGGGAAGGGGACCAGGTAGAAAGAGGCAGATACATTACAGGACTCAGGGACGGTAAGTGGGAATATTATTATGATGACGGAAGCCTGAAGTTCGTAGGATACTACATTCAGGGAAACCCGGATGGAAAGCAAAAATTGTATTACCCAAATGGAAATATGAAAGAAGAACGGTATTATGTAATGGGCATTCGCGAAAAAAGCTGGAAAAAATACGATGAGGATGGGAATATTAACATGATCATAAGCTACAAAAACAATGTCGAAGTGCGGGTGAACGGAGTAAAGGTTGATTTACCGGAAGGTTCAAGAACCCTTATAAAATAGGATTTAAATACCCTATGGAAGAACGTTTTGAGATACACGGGGAAAAGCTGACGGAACAGGACAGGGAATATGAAAAAAAGCTAAGGCCCCTGAGTTTTACCGATTTCCGCGGCCAACCAAAAACCGTTGAGAACCTGAAAGTATTTGTTCAAGCGGCCCGCCACAGGGGAGAGGCACTGGACCATGTTCTGCTTCACGGTCCCCCGGGACTGGGAAAAACAACATTAGCCTACATCATTTCAAACGAGATGAACGTCAACCTGAAAGTCACCTCGGGTCCGGTACTTGACAAACCGGGCGATCTGGCAGGTATACTGACGGGCCTTGAAGCTTCCGATGTATTATTCATAGACGAAATCCACCGACTCTCACCGGTGGTTGAGGAATACCTGTATTCGGCCATGGAGGATTACAGGATTGACCTGATGGTGGACAAAGGACCGAGCGCCAGGTCTATCCAGTTAAGTCTAAACCCGTTTACCCTGATCGGTGCCACTACACGCTCAGGACTGCTTACCAGTCCCCTGAGGGCACGCTTCAGCATCAAGTTCCTGCTCGAATATTACGATGCAGCGGTGTTGAAAAAAATCATTCAGCGATCCGCGGGCATACTGGATATTAAAATGGAGGAAAAAGCCGCAGAAGAACTTGCTTCGCGCAGCAGGGGAACTCCGCGGATAGCAAACGCACTATTGAGAAGAGTGAGGGATTTTGCCCAGGTAAAGGGAAGCGGAAGAATAGACCTGGACATCACACGATATTCACTGGAAGCCATGAATATCGACCGGCACGGGCTAGACGAAATGGACAATAAAATACTTGCCACCATCATTGAAAAATTCAAGGGCGGACCCGTAGGGATATCGACCATTGCCACGGCCGTGGGTGAAGACGGAGGAACCATCGAAGAGGTATACGAACCCTTCCTGATCAAGGAAGGTTACATTAAAAGGACACCGAGGGGAAGGCAGGTTACCGAGCGGGCTTTCAAACACCTGGGAAAACCTTTGTTCGGGAACAGCGAGCTTAAATTCTGAAAGGCATCATTCGTAAAGGTTCCCGATCCTGATCAATCCGGCCTCATCCAGGATCCGGATCTTTCTGCCGTTAAGCTCGATCAGGCGATCCTGCTTGAACTCGGAAAGCAGCCGGATCACAGATTCTGTGGCCGTGCCGACAATGTTTGCCAGTTCTTCACGGGTGAGAGAGATCTGGAGTATCTTGTTATCGTCCAGGCCGAAATCATTCTTGAGGTGAATCAGAATTTCTGCAAGGCGCTCGCGAACCGTTTTCTGAGCTATGTCCGTTATGTAGGCATTTGCTTCCCCAAGTTCCTTGCAGGTAATCTGCATGAGCTCCATGGAAAAGTTACCGTTGTTTTTTACAAGGTGAATCAGGGTTCCCGAAGGAATGTAACAGATCAAGGCATCGTCCAGGACTTCAGCCGTCGTGCAGGCGAGCTCGTTGGAAAGCACAGAGCGGAAACCGATGATGTCACCGGGCTGGGCGAAACGGATGATCTGTTCCTTCCCATCGATGCCGGTCTTAAAAACCTTGATGATTCCTTTCTGGATGCAATAGCATCCGTTGATGCGGTTCGTTTCACGGTAAATAACCGATCCCCGTTTGAAATGCTCAACGGTCTTTTCAAGATTGAGTTGTTCCAGTTCCTCGCTGGTCAGATGCTTAAAAATTGAATAACAACCGGCCAGGCAACCTTCATCGAAAGACGGGGATTGGGGATTATTCATACATCGCAAATAGATCCACGATAAAGCAGGGAAATTAAGGCTGTGCAATATACAATTTATCCCTAAATTTGCGAATTAAATCCCAGCTAAAATGAAGAAGGAGACTATCAATCTGAAGTGGATGAACGGCATGTCTTTCGAGGCTGAAATAGAAGGTTACAGGATAACAATCGATTCCGATCCGCAGTTCGGCGGAAAGGGAAAAGGGCCCAAACCCAAACCCCTTATGATGGTGTCGCTGGCAGGCTGCACCGGAATGGACCTTGTGTCTCTGTTGAACAAAATGAGGGTGGAATTCGACAGCCTGAACCTCGTGGTGGAAGGTGAGGTTACGGAAGAGCATCCGAAACATTTCCAAAAAATGAAGGTTATATACGAGATCAGGGGAAAGGAAATAGACAGGGGAAAGGTTGAAAAAGCCGTTGCCCTGAGTAAAGACAAATATTGCGGAGTAAGCTATTCCTACAAGCAGACCATGGAACTTGAATACGAGATCCGGATTCTGGATTAAATGCGCGGGAATATCAAACTGTGAGAAGTTGAAGAAATGAATTTTACCAGGCCGAACGGAACTGGTCCAGAAAACGCTTATCGTTCTCGAAATAAAGGCGAAGGTCGTTGATCTGGTACTTCAACATGGCGATGCGTTCTATTCCCATGCCAAATGCATAACCGGTATATTTTAACGGGTCAATGCCGCAATTTTCAAGAACGTTGGGATCCACCATACCGCAACCCAAAATTTCCACCCAGCCGGTGTGTTTACACACGTTGCATCCGTTTCCCCCGCAAATGCTGCAGGAAATATCCATTTCGGCAGATGGTTCCGTAAACGGGAAAAAAGAGGGACGGAGCCGTATACGGGTATTGTGTCCGAACATTTCACGGGCGAAGTATAGCAGTACCTGACGCATATCGGCAAAGGAAACACCTTCATCAATGTACAATCCCTCGACCTGGTGAAATATGCAATGAGCGCGGGCGGAAATGGCTTCGTTCCGGAAGACGCGTCCGGGAGATACGGTACGTATGGGAGGTTGCTGTTTTTCCATAACACGTACCTGTACCGATGAGGTATGGGTACGCAAGAGGATGTCCGGATTCTTCCGTATGAAAAAAGTATCCTGCATATCCCTTGCAGGATGATCCTGTGGAAAATTCAGGGCGGAAAAGACATGACGATCGTCCTCAATCTCGGGTCCTTCAGAAATCACAAAACCGACCCTGCCGAAAATATCGATGATTTCTCGACGGACAATGGAAACCGGGTGCCTGCTGCCCAGCGGAAGCTGCACACCGGGACGTGTCAGGTCGGCTATGTCCTTTTTGCCGTGGATGCTTTCAGCGGATTCCAGGAAATCCTCCAGCTTCTGAAGCGCAAGCTGTTTAAGTTCGTTGATCCGCTTGCCAAGCACCTTTTTACGATCGGGAGGAAGGGTCTTGAAATCGTTGAAGAGGCGTGGAATCAATCCTTTTTTGCTCAGGTAGCGAAGCCTGAATGATTCTGCATCTTCCGGTGAACGGGAACGAAATTCGAGAATTTCCTTTTTTATACGGTCGATCTGTTCAAGCATGGAGTGGAGCGATGAACAAAAATAAAGAAATTAGTTCAATACCGTAATACGGATTATCCTAACATCTTCCAGGGGACGGTCCCTGGAATCCGTGGGAACCGATGCAATATCATCGAGTACGCCGAACCCACCGATCACCTCCCCAAAGACCGTATAGGAATAATCCAGGTGGGGCGAACCCCCGGTTTTACGGTATAGTTCACGTTGTTGCGGTGTAAAACGTATGTGAGTACCCCTTGCCTCCATGGAATTCAATTCTGCATCGCTGAATTTCTTTCCCTGCACGATGTAGAATTGTGAACCGTTGGATTCACGGCCGGGATTGACCCGGTCACCCTGCCGGGCTGCACCAAGAGCACCCCTTTTGTGATATAAGGAAGGATGGAATTCCGCCGGAATCCTGTAACCCGGATCTCCGGATCCAAGAGCATCCCCCGCCTGGGCATTCCTGGAATTCGGATCTCCGGTCTGGATCATGAAACCGGATATGACACGGTGGAAAAGCAATCCGTCGTAAAAACCCTTGCGGGCCAGTCCCAAAAAATTTTCGGAATGCATTGGTGTTTCTTCATAGAGAATGCAATGTATGTTCCCTTTATCGGTTTCGATAAGCACCGTATATGCAGCCGTCTGTGAATGGGTTACCGAATGCAGTGGAAAAACAAGAACAAAAAGAAGGAATGTTTGTATTCTGTTCGGCATCTTCTGTAACTTGAAGCCACAAAACTAAATCATTTAACTTGAAAAAGAAAACCCTACTGATAGCCGGATCTACGGGATTGATAGGAGATGCTGCCGCAACATATTTTTCGGGGCACGAGGTCGTGCGTTTAAAGAGGCAGGATTTTATGAAGGAGGATTTTGTAGAAGAATACGAAAGAGCGGATGTGATCATGAACTTTGCAGGAGTCCCCATTATAAAGCGATGGACAAATCGCAACAGAAGGGAAATTATGACAAGCCGGATCGAAACCACCCGGAAGCTGGGAATGATCCTGAGAGATGGAATAAAAAAGGATCGGCATTTCATCGCTGCATCGGCCATAGGAATTTACCCGGATGAGGGGATACATGACGAAAACAGCGAGGAAAGAACATCCGGATTCCTGAAAGATGTCGTGGAAAAGTGGGAACAGCAGGCCTTTTCGTTTTCAGGGGGACAAAGCAAGGTTGCGGTTCTAAGAATCGGGGTTGTGCTGAGCCGAAGGGGAGGAATGTTAAAAAAAATCCTACCCCTTTTCAAAATGGGATTAGGGGGAAGAATCGGAAACGGAAAACAAAGCTTTTCGTGGATCCACATAGTAGATTTAATTAGGGCCGTGGAACATATCATGTCAAAGGATTGCAAAGGAATTTACAATGTTGTTTCACCTGAAAAATGCAACAACCGGGAATTCACAGCTTTTCTGGGAAAAGCGCTGAAAAAGCCGACCTTTATTCCCGTACCCTCGGCATTGCTGAAACTGATCTATGGAAAGGCGTCCGATATACTTACCGGGGGACAGGCCGTCGTACCCGCAAGGTTGATGAAGGAAGGATTTGAATTCCGATACCCGGGAATTGAAATGGCACTGAGGGATATTGTTAATTAATTTAAGCGACTGAAGGGACTGAGGTTAAAAGAGGCACCCTATCTTTGAACAGAATCTTTCGAATGATTTGAATCCAATTAAACAACTCTTCGGACAGACGGCCGTATACGGTTTCGGAACCGTGGTGCCGAGGCTCCTGAATTACCTGCTTCTTACTCCGTTTTTTACTAGAGTTTTTGAACTGGGCGAATACGGGATCGTCACCGAATTATACGCTTACGTTGTTTTCTTGATAATCATTCTGACCTATGGAATGGAAACCGGTTACTTCCGGTATGCCCAGATTCATAAGAACGGGGAAGAAGTATTCAGTACCGGAATGCTTTCCCTGCTGTTAACAACGACAGGATTCATTCTGATGGTGGTACTGTTTTCAAGGAACATTGCAGAAATCCTGGGATACGGTGCACATCCGCAATACATTCTATGGATCGGACTTATCGTCGGAATTGATGCATTTACAGCCATACCCTTTGCAAGATTGAGATGGGAAAACCGGGCTTATGCTTTTGCAGCCATACGAATCGCCAGTGTTCTGGTAAACATCGGACTGAATTTTGCTTTGCTGTATTTTATTCCGAGAAAATATGAGGCCGGTAATCTGCCGGAATGGATAAGCGCATGGTATAATGATGAGCTCGGAGTGGGGTATGTATTTATTTCAAACCTGGCATCCAGCCTGTTCACACTGGTGTTGATGTCGGGAATCATCGCTAAGATTAGAATAAAGTTCAATATTGAATTATGGAAAAGAATGCTACGTTATTCCTTTCCGCTGCTTATCGCAGGACTTGCAGGCACCGTTAACGAGGCTCTGGACAGGGTTCTGTTGAAACATTTATTGCCGGATCCGGCAACGGCGCTCGACCGGCTGGGTGTATACGGAGCCAATTACAAAATCGCCGTTCTGATGACCCTTTTTGTTCAGATGTTCCGATATGCGAGCGAACCGTTTTATTTCAGCTATGCCGATCGTAAAAATGCCCGGGAACTGTTTGCGAATGTCATGAAATATTTCATCCTGGCCGCCACAGGGATTTTCCTGATGGTAACACTGTATCTGGATGTCTTCAAGCATTTTATCGGTAGCGAATTTAGGGGGGGACTGAATATCGTACCGGTGATCCTGTTTGCAAATCTGCTTCTGGGGGTGTTTTTTAACCTATCCATATGGTATAAGCTCAACAACTTAACTCGTTACGGTGCCGTGATCACGGTTATGGGAGCCGCAATAACCTTCCTGGTAAACTGGTTTTTCATACCGATTTACGGGTATACAGCGTCGGCGTGGGCACACGTGGCATGCTACGGGAGTATGGTGCTGGTATCCTGGCAGATGGGGAGGAAACATTACCCGGTTCCTTACCCGATAAAACAGATTGGCATGTATGCCCTGCTGGCAATGTCGATTTACATCGCATCCAATTTCACACAATATTTGAAACAAGGACTTAATTTGGTGCTGAACACAGCCTTGTTGGCAGGATTTAGTATAATTGTTGTTCTGGTGGAAAGAAGAAACATTAGATTGCTAAACATCTGAATATTTTATGAAAATAAAGATCGTTAACCGTTCGGGACACCCGATGCCGGAATACAGCACAGAATTTTCCGCAGGCATGGATTTATGTGCAAGCCTGGATGAGGATATCATCCTGGAACCTGGGGAAAGAGCCCTGATACCGACCGGACTCTATGTGGAAATACCACCCCGTTACGAAGCACAGATAAGGCCGAGAAGCGGGCTCGCTCTGAGGGATGGGATAAGCGTTCTGAACACCCCCGGAACGATAGATTCGGATTACAGGGGGGAGGTAGGTATAATTCTGATAAACCTCTCGGATAAAAGGTACATCGTAAAGGATGGAGACCGGATCTGCCAGATGATCCTTTCAAAACATGAAAGCATTGAATGGATAGAAACCGACGATCTGTCGGATACAAAAAGGGGAAACGGCGGATTCGGGCACACGGGACAATAAGATGAACGAAAAAACATTAATGAAAGGAAATGTAATAAACCAATGAGGAAAAAGAGGAACATCCTGAAAACCATTACAGCCTTTGCACTTGCTGGAATGATTCTGTACGGTTGCAGGACGGGAGAAAAGATAACCGGGGATAAACCAGGCGTAAAGCTTACGGAAAGCCAGCAGAGGGAATATAACTATGCCCTGACCGAAGCCACAAAACAAAAACTGTTCGGGAATTACAAACAGGCCGTTGCATTATACCGGAAATGCATCGAGGTAAATCCACGGAGCGATGCGGCATACTTCCAGCTTTCGGGGATATATTTAATCGGCAGAAACCTTAAGGAAGCAAAAGAAATGAACCGGAAAGCCACCCATATAGCACCGGATAATTACTGGTACAAAATACAGCTGGCACAGATTTACATGATGATGCAACAGAGCGATAGTGCGGCAATGGTATATGAGGATATTCTTTCACAATGGCCGGAAAAAATTGAAGTTCGCTTTGAACTAAGCAGGCTTTATTCAGAGATGGGAAAAAGCTCAAGGGCACTGAAGATGCTGAGTGATATTGAAGAAGAGAAGGGACTTTCCGAACCGGTATCCATGCTCAAGGAACAGATATACGTAAGGGAAGGCAAATACGAGAATGCCATAGATGAATTGAATAAACTTATAGAGGCTGCACCGGAAGAAATCAGGTACATGGGCATACTGGCGGAACTGTACACAACATTGGAACGAAAAGAGGAAGCAAGGAAAACATACCGACGAATATTTGAAATCGAACCAGAGAATGGTATTGCGCAATTATCTATGGCTGAATTCTACCGGATGGATAACAATCCGGAAATGCAGTTCAAATACCTGAAGATGGCTTTCAGGAACAAGTCATTAGCAGTGGACAGGAAAATGAGCGCCGTAATTGAATTTCTGACATCAGAGCCATTGTTCAGGGAAAATAAGCGGGAACTCGATACACTCATAACGATAATGACCAAGATGTATCCGGAAGATTACAGGGTAAAAACGGCAAGAGCGGATTTTTTAGCAAAACAGGAAAGATACCAGGAGGCGCTGGAGGTATATAACCAGGTAATTGACGATCAAAAAGAGAATTATTTTATATGGGAACAAACCATATTCATTGAAAACATTCTTGGAAATACTGAAAAGGTATATGAAAAATGTACAGAAGCACTGAAATATTTCCCCGATAAACCATTCCTATATCTTTTCAAGGGAAACGCAGCCATACAAAAAGGAGAAAACAAGGAAGCCATTCGTTCCCTGGAAGAAGGATTGAAATACGTACAGAACAACATACCGCTGAAGGTACAGTTTTATTCCTTTCTTGCAGAATCATGGAGAAACATGGAAAACCATGAAAAATCGGATGAATATTTCGATAAAGCGCTGGAAATGGAACCAGAAAACGTTTTGATTTTAAATAATTACGGATACTATCTGGCTCTG
Organism: uncultured Bacteroides sp.; assembly: GCA_964575235.1. Lineage (GTDB taxonomy): Bacteria > Bacteroidota > Bacteroidia > Bacteroidales > SM23-62 > SM23-62. The sequence continues at coordinate 26,603 of CAZNQG010000014.1, read as the reverse complement.
AGGGAGGAGAAGCTGGATAAGGCTGAAGAAATGAGCCGGAAAACAATTCTGGTAGAACCTGAGAATGCAACCTATCTGGATACCTATGCCTGGATCCTGTTCAAAGCCAAGCATCTGGACGAGGCAAGGAAGTACATGGAAAAAGCCTTGCAGTTCGGAGGAAACGAAGACCCGGACATACTGGAGCACTACGGTGACATTTTGAAAGCATTGGAAAAAACGGAAGAAGCTGTAAATTACTGGGAGAAAGCAATAGAAAAAGGAGGAAACAGGGAAACCATAGAAAGAAAAATCAGTGAATACAAATAAAGCGACATACCGGTACATGATGGCAATGGTTTGCATGACGGCATTTCTGATGACGGGGTGCAAGACACAGAGGATAACCATAAAGAATGCTGAAGGAAGCAGCGAAAACAGTACACTGGGAATGATTTCAATAATGGAAAACAGAACGCATGAATTCAAAACACTGAAAATTAAAAAACTGGAAGTAAAATACGAAATGAACGGGATAAAGAATCAAATAAAGGGAAGCATAGCGATTTACAGAGACAGCCTGATCGCAGTATCACTGGTTCCTGCTCTTGGATATGAGGTCATGAGGATAATTTGCACAAAAGACTCCGCACTGGTCATAAACCGTCCGGAAAAAATATACCATGCCTCATCGTTTGTGGAATACCGAAGGAAATACGGAATACCCGTGGAATTCAAAGACATACAAGCCATGCTGGCAAATGAGGTATTTTATTATAAGGATGGATACAAAGACCGTGTTTACGAAAATAAAGTGAATACAAGAAAAGAAAACTATCTTTTCATAATAAACGCAGTACGTGATGGTAAAAGAATAACAAAACAGGGGATACAAATTGACCGTGAAGGAAAAAGACTGGAAAGTATTTTCGTGGTTGATCAAGAACAAAAAATACAATTAAGTATTGATTATCAGGATTTTGAAGAAGAAGGCAATTGGATTTTTCCAAGAAGAATTGAAGTTGATCTCATGGAAAGAAACCAGACCATTCGAATGGAGATAAAATACAGACAAATCGTATTTGATGATTCCGTTCGAGTGGAATTCAAGGTTCCTAAGCAGTACACAAGAGAAGATATTTAACAACAGGTGAAAATATTTACAGAAAACGGTGTTTTAATTACGCTGATATGCGTTACGGGGATGCTGATAAGCACAACGAAAATTAATGGTCAGACAAGGAAGGAACTCGAAGAACGAAAGGCAAAAACACAACAGGAAATAGAATATACTAATAAGTTGTTACTGGAAACACAGAAGAATAGGAAAAATACAATTCAAAAAGTAAAGATTTTAAATACGAGAATAAAACTAAGAAACGAGATCATAGAAAATATAAATCAGGAAATCAATTCCATTGAAAGAGAAATTGAACAAAAAAATGCATTGATAAGCGGAATGGAAAAGGATCTGGAGAAAGTAAAGGAACAGTACAAGGAATTGATAGTTAAGGCATACTGGAATAAAAACAAGCAGGATTGGTTGATGTTTATAATGTCTTCTGAAAATTTCAATCAGGCATATCGAAGAATGAAATATATACAAAAATTTGCTGGACATAGGAAAGAACAGGCAGAACAAATTCAGAGAATGAAAACGAACATAATAGAGGAAGTAGAAAAGCTGGAGAGTATAAAAGATCAAAAAGAGGCGCTGATACTGGAAAAAAGAAACGAAAACCATAACATGGAGATTGAAAAAAGGGGAAAGAACCGGATGGTTACAGAGTTGATGAACAAGGAAAAGGAACTTCATGAGGAAATGAAAAGAAAGAGAGAAATTGCAGACAAACTGGAAAAAGAAATTGCAAAAATAATAGCGGAAGAGGCAAGAAAGGCAAGATCAAGAAATATATACGATCAATTGACCCCGGAAGAAAAATTAATATCCGATAATTTTAAAGGGAACAAGGGAAACCTTCCGTGGCCTGTTGAAAGGGGGGTAATTACAGGAACCTATGGCGTACACCCGCACCCGGTATTAAAGCAGATAACCGTGGAAAACGACGGTATTGACATAAGCACGGTAAAAGGAGCTGAAGCACGTGCCATGTTTGACGGAGAGGTAACAAAAATTGTTGCCATTCTGGGGGCAAACTATACGGTTATACTGAGACATGGGAACTTTTTAACGGTATACCAGAACCTGGTGGATCTGAAGGTAAAACAAGGAGAGAAAGTTAGGTTAAAACAACCTCTGGGGACAGTATTTACGGATATGGAATCAAACAGCACCGTTATGCAACTGCAAATATGGAAAGAAAGAAACATACAGAATCCGGAAGAATGGATAAGCAGGAACTGAGAGTTAGATAAAGAAAAACAATCTGAAAAAATTGCATAAAAAGGTAACCTATTGGAAAAAGTTACAGTATAAGGGAATATCTGGAATTTCCAATATGGAAAAAACATTGAATATTGAGTCCAGGGTAGAAAACCTGCGTGAGGTTGAGAAAATGGTGGATGAAGTATCAACGGAATGCAATATGAGTTCGGAAGTATATGGAAATGTGATGATTGCAACCATGGAAGCTGCCAATAATGCCATATTGCACGGAAACAAGCTGGATGAAAAGAAAGACGTTAACATTCGTTTTAAATGGAGCCGGGAAGAACTTGTTCTGGTGGTAACGGATCAGGGCAAGGGGTTCAATTATAAAAATGTACCGGACCCGACGGAACCGGGAAACCTGGAAAAAGTCAACGGAAGAGGTGTTTTCCTTATGGAAAAACTATCCGACAAAATTTCCTTTAAAGAAAATGGCCGAAAAGTTAGGTTGACATTTAAACTTTAAGGTTTGGCCATTCGCTTCCATGATGATCAAGTAAAATCCGGACTAAAGGACAGACGGAAAATCAAGCAATGGATTAAGTCTGTTATAGAGGAAAAACGCAGGGTTGCGGGAAATATCAACATAATACTTACCGGTGATGAGCAGTTGAGGGAAATGAACCGTAAATATCTCTCAAGGGATTATTATACGGATGTGATATCATTTGATTATTCAGAAGGGGAAAAAATCCATGGTGATGTGTTTATAAGCATTGACAGGGTTGATGAAAATGCGGCAAAATATGGAGTTGAACTAAAGGAGGAATTAATGAGGGTTATGGTTCACGGGATTTTACATTTGATGGGTTACAGGGATTCAAATGATAAGCAGAAATTGAAAATGCGTAACATGGAAGACCGCTATCTGAAATACATTCTGTAGCAAAAAGAAAAACTCCTAAAGCATCCTTTAATCCGATTTAAGTAAATTTGCATTGCATTAAAAACAAGCGATGATTGAATCCTATGACATCATTGTTGTCGGTGCCGGACATGCGGGCAGCGAAGCAGCTGCCGCCGCCGCTGGAATGGGAAGAAGGGTGCTGCTTATCACAATGGACATGACAAAGATTGCGCAAATGTCATGCAATCCTGCCATGGGTGGAATAGCAAAAGGGCAGATTATAAGAGAAATAGATGCAATGGGAGGATACAGTGGGATCGTTACAGACCGATCCATGATACAATTCAGGATGTTGAACAAGTCAAAAGGCCCTGCAATGTGGAGTCCAAGAGCGCAATGTGATCGCATGTTGTTCAGTATAAAATGGAGGGAAGCTCTGGAAGGAATACGGGGACTGGACTTCTGGCAGGATATGGTTAACGAACTGATACTGGAATCAAACACCGTTAAAGGTGTTCGAACGAAAATGGATATAGAATTCAGGTCAGAAGCGGTCATTCTGACAAACGGGACCTTCATAAACGGTTTGATGCACGTAGGAAGAAACAAACAACAAGGTGGAAGAGCAGGAGAACCGCCTTCCATTGGACTGAGCGAGCAATTGAAAAATTACGGGTTCGAGGTGGGAAGGATGAAAACCGGAACCCCGGCAAGGCTTGATGGAAGAACCATAGATTTTAGTGTAATGACAGAACAGCCGGGAGATAATGAAGGATTGAAATTTTCTTACCTGCCGTACATTGTAGATTACTCGAATCACCGGAGCTGCTATATTACCTATACAAACCCGGAAACGCACAGGGTCCTGGAAAGGGGATTCGTAGATTCTCCTTTATACAACGGTACGATTGAAAGCATAGGACCAAGGTATTGCCCAAGCATAGAAGATAAAATCGTAACCTTCGCAGACAAGGACAGGCATATGCTGTTTATCGAACCGGAGGGAATGAACACAAATGAATATTATATGAACGGATTCGCAAGTTCACTTCCATGGAATATACAGATAGAGGGAATCAGGAAAATAAAAGGACTGGAAAATGTGAAAATATTCAGGCCGGGATACGCCATAGAATACGATTATTATCCGCCGACACAGTTAAAACACAGCCTGGAGACAAAAAAAATAAACGGATTGTATTTTGCTGGTCAGATCAACGGCACTACCGGATACGAAGAGGCGGCGGCACAGGGGCTGGTTGCAGGAATAAATGCTGCAAACAAGGTGGCAGAAAAGGAAGAGTTGATTCTTGAAAGGGATAATTCATACATCGGTGTATTAATAGATGACCTGGTGACAAAAGGTGTCGATGAGCCATACCGTATGTTTACTTCAAGAGCAGAATACAGAATATTGCTGAGACAGGACAATGCTGACGAACGACTTACGCCGATTGCCTATAAGCTTGGAATTGCTGGAAAGGAAAGAATGATGGAACTGGAAAGAAAGTTGAAAACAAGAAACAGGATAATGGAATTATTGAGAGAACAGAGCATTTCTCCTATAGATGTTAATGAAAAACTAAAATCCCTGGGTACGACAGGACTGAAACAAAAGGTAAAAAGCGTACAGCTTATTGAAAGGCCACAGGTGAAAATATCGGATCTTTGGAATTGCATACAGGGTTTTGAAAAGGAAATGAAAAAGATCGGAGTGGGAAAAAATGATCCAGATGTGGAATCGGCAGAAATACAGATTAAATATGCGGGATATATAGAAAGGGAAAAGAACCTGGCAGTAAAAATAAAACGACTGGAAAACATAAAGATAGAAGAGAACATTGATTACGATACTTTAAGTTCAATATCAACAGAAGCAAGACAAAAGCTGAAAAAGATTAAACCAAAGACTATCGGACAGGCAAGCCGGATAAGCGGGGTGTCTCCGGCGGATATTTCCGTGCTGCTGGTGCATATGGGGCGGTGATTGTTCCACGTGGAACACTTTTTCCAAATGGTGGTCGTGCATAAAAAAAGGGAGGACTAATGGAACCTTTTCAATTTATTAAAAATTCAATTCGAAGCATTCCGGATTTCCCGGCCCCGGGAATCATGTTCCGGGATTTGACCACGCTGATGATCGATCCGGTTGCTTTCAGGATGGCATGTGAGTGCCTTGAGGATGCTTCACACTCCCTGGGTTCGTTTGATCTTATTGCCGGAATAGAGTCTCGGGGATTTGTGTTCGGTGGGGCTCTGGCTTCCATGCTGGGCAAGGGATTGGTCCCTATCCGGAAGCCCGGCAAGCTTCCTGCCGAGGTTTTGTCAGAGGATTACGAGCTTGAATATGGAACCGATACTATGGAGGTGCATAGGGATGCTGTTAAAAAAGGACTTGTATATCTGGTGCTGGATGATCTTTTGGCAACGGGGGGGACGGCGGAAGCCGCTTGCAGGCTCATCGAAAAAGGTGGGGGAAGCGTTGCAGGTTGTCTGTTTCTGGTAGAACTCCAGGACCTGAAAGGAAGGGAAAAACTGATAAACCGAAACGTTGTGTCCATCGTTAAGTTTGAAGGGGAATGATAAATATGCTGCGCTGAAATCCATTGTTGAAGTATTACCGAATAAACCAGGTGTTTATCAATATTTTGACAATGAAGGAAAGCTATTATACGTAGGAAAAGCAAGGGACCTTAAAAAGAGGGTGTCTTCTTATTTTAGCCGATCGAAACAGGTAAGTTACAAACAGCAGGTTCTGGTTAATAAAATAGCGGACATTCGCCATGTCGTGGTAACATCAGAATCGGACGCCCTTTTATTGGAAAACAATCTGATTAAAAAACACAGGCCGCGATACAATGTATTGTTGAAGGACGACAAAACTTTCCCCTGGATCTGTATAAAAAACGAACCCTTTCCCCGAGTTTTTTATACACGGAGCCTGGTCAATGACGGTTCCATGTATTTTGGGCCATATACATCCGTGGTAATGGTTAAGACCATCCTTGAAATGGCGCGGCAGCTTTTCCCGATCCGGAATTGCAGATTAAACCTGAACAGGGAAAATATTGATAAGGGAAAATTCAGGGTATGCCTGGAATACCATATTGGTAACTGTATGGCTCCGTGTGTGGGATTGCAGGAGGAAGAAGAATACATGCATTCGGTTGATCAGGTAAAGCAAATTCTGAAGGGAAACATCCGACAGGTTTCCGAGCATCTGAAGAACCTGATGAAGGAATATTCAGAAGCATTCCGATTTGAAGAAGCACAGATGATAAAAGAAAAACTGGCTGTGCTTGAGAAATACAGGAGCAAATCAGCCATCGTAAACCCGAAAATACGAGATGCCGATGTGTTTTCCATTGTTGAGGAGGAGACCCGGGCCTTTGTCAACTATTTGCGGATTATCGAAGGTTCCGTTGTTCAGGCTCACAACCTTGAGATGAGGAAAAAAATGGATGAAAGCCGGGAAGAGTTACTGTTGCTGGCAATCGTTGATATACGGAATAAGGTTAAGAGCGATGCACAGGAAATTATCCTTCCATTGAGGGTGGACCTGTTCCGGGATGATTTAAAGGTGGTCGTGCCACAGAAGGGCGATAAGAAGAAATTGCTGGAACTATCTGAAAGAAATGCAAATCAATATCGCATCGAGCGTAATAAAAGAATGGAGGCTTCGGCTGCCGCATCCAGATCGGCACGCATTCTGGAGAGCATGAAGCGGGACCTGCGGCTGAAACACCTGCCCAGGTATATTGAATGTTTTGATAATTCAAACTTGTCGGGGACCGATGCGGTTGCTGCATGTGTGGTTTTCAGAAATGCCCGGCCCAGCAAGCGGGATTATCGACATTATCATATTAAGACGGTTCGGGGACCGGATGACGTTGCATCCATGCGGGAGATCGTGTCCCGCCGTTACAGCAGGCTGATAAGGGAGAATAAAGAATTGCCGCAGCTGGTCATCGTTGACGGGGGTAAGGGACAGTTGAATGCAGCCGTTAAAAGCCTGGATAAGCTGGGGCTTAAGGGACGCATGGCCGTTATTGGTGTCGCAAAACGGCTGGAGGAAATATATTATCCGGGGGACAAAGTACCAATGTACATAGATAAAAACTCGGAAACCCTGAAGCTGATCCAGCACCTGAGAAACGAGGCTCATCGTTTCGGAATAAGCTTTCACCGGAAGCAGAGAATAAAATCAATGACCCTTTCGGAACTGGACGGCATCCCGGGCATCGGCCCAAGTACGAAGGAGCTCCTGATGAAAAGCTTTGGTTCGGTTGAGGAAATTAAATCGGCTGATATTGAGTACCTTTCAAAATTAGTTGGACCGAAAAAGACAGAGATTCTGAAAAATTATTTTTTACGGTCGACCACGTAATTAACCAGCAGTTTGAGGGAGGATTTGTGTTCGCTTTCCGGGAACCCGGATAATATTTCAATTGCCCTGTCCCTGTACTCCATCATTTTTTCTTCAGAGTACTCCAGTCCCCTGTTGGAGATTGAAAATTCGATTACTTCCTGCACCTTTCTGGAATTGTTGTTGTGGCGCTTGATGGTTCTGATGATGTGCCTCCGCTCCGAATCGGGACAATTTTCAAGTGCATGAATCAGGGGAAGGGTAAATTTTTTCTCCTTGATATCGTTCCCGGTTGGTTTACCGATAAGGCCCTTTTTCTGGTAATCGAAAAGATCATCCTTTATCTGGAAGGCCATGCCTATGGCTTCCCCGAAACCTTTCATTTTTTCGGTTAGCTCCGCATCACGGCTTGATGACCAGGCTCCGCATGCGGTACAGGAAGCAATAAGGGTTGCGGTTTTCTTTCGTATAATCTCAAAGTATTCTTCTTTGGTAATGTTCAGTTTTCTGGATTTCTGTATTTGCAGGAGTTCACCCTCGCTCATTTCACGGACGGCATCGGATACCAGGCGCAGCAATTCATATTCGTTTGTATCGACCGAAAGCAGCAACCCCCTTGCAAGCAGGTAATCCCCGAGTAGAACGGCCACCTTTGATTTCCAGAGGGCATTGATGGAAAAAAATCCCCTGCGCTCATAAGATTCATCCACAACGTCATCGTGGATCAGGGATGCGGTATGCAAAAGTTCGATCATGCTGGCTGCATTATAGCTTGATTCGGTAATTCCTCCGGAAATGCCTGCCGTTAGGAAGACAAACAACGGGCGGATCTGCTTTCCTTTTCTCCGCAGAAGATAATTCGTAACAATGCTGAGAAGGGGGATCTTGCTCTTCATAACCTCCCGGAAACGTTTCTCAAATTCAATCATTTCAGAATCAACCGGTTTCCGGATTTCATCAAGCTTGGCCATGGGCAGGAGGTCGTTTTTGCAGGAATAAAAATAGGAATAAAATGGTTCCGTAACTTGACTGTTCGTGAAGAAACATTATAAATCGTTGATAATTATACACATATGTTGTTTTTTTCTGCAATCCAATATAAAAAGGCCAGATATTCATATATTTGTATTTGTTGATAAAGTCCTGCAAAAAACCATATCCGAACTAAACCTGACCAAATTGATAAATTAATATTCTGGCAAATGAAATTCGATAAATTAAGTCCTGAAGAGATGGAAAAGGCAGCAAGCATGCTTAAGGCCATAGCACACCCGATGCGGATCGCCATACTGAATTATCTGGACAATGGGAAAAAACTTACGGTGACCGAAATTCACGAACTTTTACAGATCGAGCAATCCACCACCTCGCATCACCTGGGCATATTGAAGGACAAGGGCGTGTTGTCTTCAAAAAGGGAGGGGAAGAATACCTATTATTTCATGAAACATGAGAATTTGAGCAACATTGTTGATTGCATCAGCCAGTGTGCCTGTCTCTGAGAAATCATGGCAAAAATAAGGGTAACCAAGAGCTTTTCCTTTGAAATGGCCCATGCCCTGTGGAACTATGACGGCCCCTGCCGTAATATCCACGGTCATTCCTACCAGCTTTACGTGACGGTAACGGGAGAAACCTGTTCGGATCCGGAGAGCACTAAACTGGGCATGGTCATGGATTTCTCGGATTTGAAGGCTCTTGTAAGGAAGTGTGTGGTGGACCGGTTTGACCATTCGGTCGTCATCAGCTCAAGGGCCACTCAGCCACAAATAAAACGGGTGGAACAGATGTTCGACAAGTTCTATGTTGTTGATTATCAGCCAACCTGTGAGAATCTGGTTTCCGATATGGCCCTTCGAATTAAGAAGAAGCTGCCTGAAAATGTCAGGCTTTTCAGTTTAAAACTTGTTGAGACCGCTGGCTCCTGGGCAGAATGGTTTGCCTCTGAAAACCCATAGACATGGAGCGAAAAAAACTTTTTTTGCTGGATGCATATGCACTGATATTTAGAGCATATTACGCTTTTATCAGGGCACAGATGATAAATTCAAAGGGAGTCAACACCTCCGCCATTTACGGGTTTACGGCAACCCTTGAAGAAATTCTAAGAACCGAATCCCCAACCCATATTGGTGTGGTATTCGATCCTCCGGGCCCAACTTTCAGGCATGAAAAATTTCCAGAGTACAAGGCAAACCGTGAAGCAACGCCGGAAGAAATCAAGCAATCCGTCCCCTGGATCAAGAAGATCCTGGAGGCGTTCAAGATCCCCGTCATTGAAGTGGAAGGATACGAAGCCGATGATGTCATCGGGACCATGTCCAAACAGGCCGGTTCCAGGGGCTTTGAGGTATATATGATGACGCCGGATAAGGATTATGCTCAGCTGGTCGGTGAGCATGTTTTTATGTACAAACCCAGGCGTTCGGGAAATGAGGCTGAAGTAATCGGGATCCCGGAGGTAAATGAAATGTTCATGGTGTAAGAACCCGGTCAGGTGATCGATATTCTGGCTTTATGGGGGGACAGTTCCGATAACATTCCAGGGGCACCGGGAATTGGTGAAAAGACATCGAAAAAACTGATTGCCAAATATAAGTCGCTTGAAAACCTACTGGAGCACACGGATGAGCTGAGCGGTAAAATAAAGGAAAGCATTGTACAGAACGTGGACCGGATTCGCTTGTCCAGGGACCTGGCAACCATCCGGCTTGATGTTCCGGTAGAATTACATGAAAAGGAGCTGGCCTATGGAGGAGCAAACATACCTGAACTTGTAGCGCTTTTCCGGGAGCTGGAATTTAAAAACCTTGCGGAAAAGGTTCTCTCGTCGATAAATGCTACCGGATCCGGATCGGAAAATGTTCCTGGGAATGATGTGCCAGGTGAAACAAAGGAAGGACAGGGAAGCCTGTTTTCAGAGAATGTTCACGGCGCAAGCGTTGCCCACCTGAAAAAACTTGAGGATGTTGAGCATAGATATCAGGCCGCGGAAACGCCGGAAAAGGTACAATCGCTGGCCGAAAAACTGAAAAATCTCGGTGAATTCTGTTTTGATACCGAAACCACGAGCATTAATGCCTTGGATGCAGAGCTTGTAGGGATGGCATTTTCATGGGAGGCACACAAGGCCTGGTATGTGCCCTTCCCGGCTGACCGGAAGAAAGCATCCCGGATGCTGGATCATTTTAGGCCGGTGTTTATAGATCAAGGGATCCTGAAGGTTGGCCAGAACCTTAAATACGACATACAGGTTCTGCGAAATTACGGGATTCGTGTTGGAGGACCGGTTTTCGACACCATGATCGCTCATTATCTGATCCGGCCGGAGCAGAGGCACAGCCTGGATTACTTGGCAGAGGCATACCTGGGCTACCGGAACATTCCGACGGAGGAACTCATCGGGAAAAAAACGGAGAAGCAATCGAGCATGCGGGATGTTACGCTTGAAAGGATTAAAGATTATGCATGCGAAGATGCGGATATTACCTGGCAGTTATATCGGATTCTCGATGAAGAACTGAAGAAAACCGGACTGAAAAGTCTTGCCCTCGATGTCGAATTCCCGCTGGTATCGGTACTGTGCGTGATGGAGGAATCCGGCATCCGGATCGACCGGGATTTCCTCGACAAATATGCGGGCGTGCTTTCGTCTGAACTTCTTGAAATGAGGGATGCCATATATGAGCTGGCCGGAGAAGAATTCAACATCTCCTCGCCAAAGCAGTTGGGTGAAATCCTTTTTGAGAAACTGAAAATAAGCTCGGATGCGAAGAAAACAAAATCCAAGCAATACTCCACCAGCGAGGATGTTCTCATACGCCTGGCGGACAAACACCCAGTAGTGAACAAAGTTTTGGAATTCAGAACTTTGAAGAAGTTACTTTCAACATATGTAGAGGCTTTGCCAAAAATGATCAATCCGCGAACCGGTCTTATACACACATCCTTTAACCAGGCTGTAGCCGCAACGGGCAGGCTCAGCTCGAACAATCCAAACCTGCAGAACATACCCATAAGGGAAGAGCGGGGAAGAGAGATCCGCAAGGCTTTTATACCCAGAAGCCCGGAATACATACTACTTTCGGCTGACTACAGCCAGATTGAATTGAGGCTTATGGCACACATGAGTGGAGATCCCGTTATGAAAGAAGCGTTCCAGAAAGGAGAGGACATCCATACATCAACAGCCTCGAAAATATTCAACGTTTCTCCCTCGGAGGTTAGCAGGGAACAGCGGGGAAAGGCAAAAACCGCCAATTTCGGGATTATCTACGGGATATCCTCCTTTGGGCTTGCGCAGCGAATGAACCTTACCCGGAAGGAAGCAAAGCAATTGATTGACAATTATTTCAACACTTACAAAAGGATCAGGGAGTACATGGATGAATGCATTGCCGCGGCCAGGCAGAACGGCTATGTGGAAACCATGATGGGAAGGCGAAGGTATTTACGTGATATAAATTCAAGAAATGCCGTTGTGCGTGGATTTGCCGAAAGAAATGCCATCAACGCACCCATACAGGGATCTGCGGCCGATATCATAAAGGTTGCCATGATCCGGATACAGGCAGACATGGAACGCAGGGAAATGAACAGCAAGATGATCCTCCAGGTACACGACGAATTGGTTTTTGACGTTTACAGGACTGAACTGGAAGATCTGAGGGAAATGGTCATCAGTGAAATGGAGAGCGCCTGGGAGCTGTCGATTCCGCTGGTTGCGGATTATGGTACCGGCAGCAACTGGCTGGAAGCCCATGAATGAATCACCCTGATTCCCCCGGCTCCCGAAGGATAATATTAACGTGCGGGAACGGAACGGTATGCATGAATATCGGATGCAGAGGCTTTCAGGGTACTGTAGTACAGATCGGTCTGTTCAAGAACCTCCTCGGCCTTGGCAACTTCCGGGTCGATTGAAATCGAAGCTCTTACACGGCCTTTCTGGTAATAGTAACGAACGGCAATTTCCTCTTTCAGCAGTTGTTTGATCTCTTTACTGAAGGTGTTCAGGTCTTTTTTGTTGCTATGGGCAAGCTTCTTTTTCAGTGCTTCGAACTCCTGGTCCGCAAGGTCATAATACTTTTCTCGGCGCGCTGTTTCGATAAGTTCTTTCAGGGTTTCCTCGCTTTTGGTTTCATAACTGAAATCCTGCGACGAAACCATCCGTTTGAATTTCTCGTATTCTTCCGTTGAAATTTCAAATTCATCCAAAGGTGGAATGCTGTCGTGCATGGCGGCAAACATGGTGGCATAATCGAAGATCTTGTTCCGGGTCAGAAGGGCAATGCTGATCTGGCTCAGGATCTCGGGTTCGGTTGTAAAATCAGGCTGTATGCCACCGCCGTCGTATACGGTTCTCCCGTTGCGAGTAAGATAGGCGGATATCAGGGAGTCGGGGATCGCACCAACGCTGCCGTCTTCGTTTCTTTTGGAATAATCAAGCGCCTGTATGCAACGGCCGGAAGGGATGTAGTATTTTGCAGTGGTTACCTTTAGCTTGGTGTTGTAACTCAGTTCACGGGTGGTCTGCACCAGTCCCTTGCCAAAGGTCCTCTGTCCAACGATGACCGCCCGGTCAAGATCCTGCAGGGCTCCGGCTACGATCTCGGATGCAGAAGCCGAACCCCGGCTTACAAGGACGGCAAGCAGGATCGAAGTGTCAACAGGCATGTAACGGGTACGGTATTCCTGGTCCCACTGCTTTACCCGTCCGCGGGTACTGACGATTTCCTGTCCCTGTGGAACGAACAGGTTGGCCACATCGACGGCCTCGATTAGGAGTCCCCCGGGATTTCCCCTGAGATCCAGCACCAGTGCTTCCAGTGCTGGATTTTTCTTCAATTCCAGGAGGGCGGAACGGGTTTCCTGCCCTGCACCGGTGGTGAAGTTGGAAAGGCGGATGTAACCGGTGCGCTCATTCAGCATGCCGTAGTAAGGAACGTTCGATATGGTAATTTTTTCACGGATCAGGGAAATCTCAAGGGGATCCGGATGGCCGTACCTGTGGATTTTCAGTACGACCGGAGTATTGGGCTTTCCTTTCAGCCGGTCGCTTATCCGGCTGATTTCCATATTTATCATCGACACACCATCGATGGAAAGAATGGTGTCTCCGGCACGGAGCCCGGAACGTGCAGCAGGGAAGCCTTCATAGGGTTCCGCGATGATGGCGTAATCCCCGTTCCTTCGGATCAGGGATCCGATGCCACCGTATTGCCCCGTGGTCATAAAATTGAAGTTTTCCCGGTCCGACTCCGGGATGTAGGTTGTATAGGGGTCCAGTTCCTTGAGCATCCCGTCGATGCTGTTTTCAACCAGTTCTTCCGGGTTGGTCTCATCTACGTAGAAAAGATTCAGTTCGCGGAAAAGGGAATAATAGATCTCCAGGCTTTTAACCAGTTTGAAGTCATCGTTGGAGGATGAAATTAAAAACAGGGAACCGGCTACGATCAGTGCAAGCAAGACATAGATGCCGGGCCTTTGGTGCGGTTTCTTTCTACTCATGACGAACCCTCTCGTTGAATGCAGACACAAATATACATGATAATAACGGATGTAAAGGCCAGAATAAGAGCAAACCCATCCATTTTAACTCTTTTTTACATTTGAGATGCCGGTTCAGCGGTCGACCACCTCGAAACGGTGCACCAGGGTGTTTCCGGATTCGTCAACCAGGGTAAGGGTATGCATCCCTTTATCCGGAGAGATCCCCATCTGATGAATGTGACGCGTGATGCCGAGGTAGGTCTCGTCCAGATGCCAATAGATCCGGATGGATTCATTCCGGTGCGCAGCTTCCAGGATGATCTCGCCACGGGATCCGTCCAATTCACGTGGAACATAAACCCTGGCCGAGTGGCGTGGATAAATCATTTCCATTTGTTCGACGTTTTCCTTCCCAATGCAATCCGGATGCAGTTCGGGAAGCACACGGTACTGCGGGTTCCGTGACCGGTAATACCATTCCTGCAGGGGAGGAAGGACGAACCAGGACTCGTGTTTCATATCGCGGGTATCCATGCAATCGCTGTTGACCCTGTAACGCCCGTCGGGTGTCAGGTGAACCAGCCTGTGGTACGGGCAGGGGGCGGAAAGCAAACCTTTCTCGCATACCATAATGGTTTCCGTTTCGGGGCAGTAAGGACCCGGCAGGCATCCGCTCAGCCGGCAGACCTCTGCGGGAAATAGTTCGTCCAGGGGGGGACTGAACCAGGGACCTGCAGGCAGGATGCTGAAAACCTCGAACAAAAGCGGTGCTGCCGCTGAAATGCCCGTCAGACTGGGACGGCCCTCCCCGTCTGCATTCCCGGCCCAGACACCAACCGTATATGCCGGGGAAGTCCCTGCGGCCCATCCGTCACGAAATCCAAAACTGGTGCCGGTCTTCCAGGCGATCTTCTGACCGGATTCAAAGGCAGACCATCCCGCCTGGGATTCCGGACGATTGACTTCGATGAGGGACTGAAAGGTCAGCCATATGGATGCGGCGCTGAGGGAATGCGGGTTTTTCCCGTAGGAAGATGATCCGTCTGCTGCTGCTGATTCCAGGAAAACAGGAGCATGCATATCCTGTTCGTTGTACCCACCTGTGCGGTTGTAATTTCCCAGTATCCGGCCCATGGAGGCATACATGCCGGTGATCCACCAGAGCGTGCCTTCGGCACCACCGAGGATCAGGCTCAATCCATAATGATCTGCAGGGAAATAAAGGGTTTGCATGCCCAGATCCCGGAGCCGCTGGTAAAACCTTTCCATGCCATAGGATTGCAGCATCCTTACCGCCGGAACATTGAGGGAGCGGGCCAGGGCCCTGCGGGCGGGGACCGCACCGTCGTACTGCATGGAAAAATTCTTGGGGGAATAACCGGTATACTGTGTGGGTACGTCCGGCACCAGGGTTCCGGTGAGGATCTCCCCCTCCTCCAGCATGAGGCAAAACAGCAGGGGTTTAAGAATGCTTCCGGTACTGCGGGGTGAACGGATGATGTCGACGTCCGGAGAATGCTCCCTGCCTTCCGCAGTGCCTGTATTCCCCACATATGCCAGAACTTCTCCGCTCATGGTTTCAAGTACAAGGCATGCTGCATTGTGTATTTCGTTGTATTGCAAATACCTGTGATGTGCATTCACCATGTCCGATACCTTTTGCTGCAGACCGGCATCCAGGGTCGAGCGGATACGCTGTCCCCTGTAGTTCATGTAAACGTGGTCAAGCAGATGTGGGGCCAGGGAAGGTAAAGGCAGGGGGGCGCCGGGAAGAGGCTCCATCATGGCAAGGGCTGCATCCAGGGAATCCAGAATTCCTCTTTCCCGGAGCAGGTCCAGCAAACGGTCCCGTTTTTCAACAAGAAGCATACGGTTACGACCGGGATGAATCAGGGATGGTGAATTGGGGAGTACGGCCAGGGTGGCGGCTTCAGCCCAGGTAAGCCGGTCGGGGGAACGTCCAAAATAACGCCAGGAGGCCGCATCCAGTCCCACGACATTGCCCCCGTACGGCGCATGGGAGGCATACAGGTTCAGGATCTGATCCTTGGAATGGGTAAGTTCAAGCCGAAAAGCCAGCAGGATTTCGATCAGCTTTTCCGTAACCGTGCGTGATTTGCCTTTCCTGGACAGGCGAATCACCTGCATGCTGATGGTACTTCCGCCGCTGATCACCTCACCTGCTTTTGCATTCTGCAAAAGCGCACGGATCAGCGAGAGGGGATTGACCCCGGGATGATGATAGAAGTACCGGTCCTCGTACTGAATGAGGCATTGCCGGTATTTATAGGGAATGCTGTCCGCCGGCGGAAAACGCCACTGTCCGTCGTCCGCAATCCTGGCGCCGAGCAGTTCGCCCCGGCGGTCTTCCAGTACGGTGCTGAAGGGATCCCCGAACAGGGAATCGGGCAGGCTGAACCAGAATGCCAGCAGGATTGCCAGCACGACAGCGGTTACAAGAACATATACCGGTGGAAATCGCCCTCTAAACATAAGCAGGAACGGCCTCAAAATCGTTCTACGGGAAACCGGTCACCTCAACCCACCGGCCCGGTATAAGGGCATTAACCGTCTCGTCGTACATGGCCTCAGCATACACCCCGGGGAGGTAGAACCTTCCGAGGTATGCTGCGTTGAGCTGGATCACATAGGTATTGTTTCCCCGGGGACGGATATCGAAATAGGTATAAACCCGGTCGTCCCGGATGTCCTGGTAACGGGGGCGGTCCGAACGGAAAGCGGGACCGGATTCATCCATTCGGGTATTGTGTATTTCCCATCCGGAAGGAAAGATCTGAGTCAGGGCCATATCCTTGTAAAGCTGTGTACCGTAAGGATTGGACAGGCTGACATGAGCCAGAAAATCCGTTCCCTGAGTCATGCGGGATACATCGATGGGATTGCCGCCCATGTCGGTGTAGCGAACCCGCATTCTGAGTTTGTTCTCTGCAGCCTGTTCCGCACCGGTTTCCGGTATCCCTTCCATGCTGATACGAACGAAGAGCATACCCTCTCCGCGGTTCTCAACCCGGATCTTACCCTCGGTTTTTTCCCCGGGATCCAATGGAACCTGGGCAACGGATCGTTTCGTATTTGCAAGGATCCTTTCCCCGTCGTTCAGGCGGTAACTGAATCTAAGTTCCCTGGAGACGCCTTCGCTCCCGGCGAATTTTGACATGGCAAGCAGGCAGTAGGCCGTGGTCTGGGTACTCATCCACCGACGGCTGCGAAGCTGTTCGGAGATCTCCATTGCCAGCGGGGCAGCTTCGCTGCGTCTCCCCATGATAACCAGGGTTTCCAGGATCATGGCCAGGTCCCTTTCCCGGGACCCGTAACTGTAATTAAAACCGGAGTATGCCGGGATATCCGGGACACCGTCGCGTATGAGTTCTTCTGCCGTAGCGGTCTGCCCTGAAAGGGCGTATGCTGCGGCCAGCCTCCAGCGGGATTGAACGGAGATCCCGTTCATTTCCCGCAGGCGGTTCATGGCGCCCAGCTCGGGTTCACCCGCCAGGGCCAGGGTGTACAGGCGGTAAGCCTGAACCAGGTCGTCCTGCCGGTACCGTTCTGCATTTTTCTTCCAGAGGCGTGCTTCACGGCTCTGGAAGCGGATCCACTGATGCTTGAAATTGGCCGGCATGGCGTATCCCCTGTTTTCAGCTTCCAGGAGAAAATGCCCGGCATAGGAAGTTGCCCAGAGGTTTGCATCGCTTGTGCCGGGCCAGTATGCAAATCCGCCTGAAGGAAGGAGAAAGCTCTGCAAACGCTTGATGGCCGCTTTGATATTCACATCCGTACGGGTCTTCAGCGCATCTTCCATATCGGTGACATCCCCCAGGTAAAGCTGCGGGAATGCTGCAGATGTCGTCTGTTCAATGCAACCGTGGGGATACCTGAGCAGGTATTTAAGCCTTCTGCCGAAGTCGATCGGAGGGATGTTCGAGACCTCGAGCGTGGCGGAATTGGTGCCGGGCATTCCCGGAAGGGTATAGGTTTTTTCCAGGCTCTGCCCGGGCTCCAGGACCTCATCCAGGAAATCCGCAACCGGCGGATTCGGGTTTCTCACATCGATTTCAATTTCATAAGAGGCTGTTTCAGAACCACTACTGGCTGTTACCTGAACTTTGCCTACACTTATTTTATGGGCAACGCTTAACTGGAATGTTAAGAGCTGGTCACCGGGCTTTTCAAAGGAAATAAGCCTTTCCATATCCCCGGAAGCAACCAGGATATCGTTGGTTTTGATTTTCACCTTAACGTTCCGTATGCGGTCCTCCATGGCAAAGACACTCACCGGCAGGCTTACCTGTTCCCCGGGACCGAGCACCCTGGGAAGGGTGGCAAGCACCATCAGGGGTTTCTTGACGGGGGTGGTCTTCTCACTACTGCCGTAGGCAAACTGGTTTCCGGCAACCACCATGGTCCGGACCGAACCCACATAGTTGGGGATGTAAACGACATGGGTATTCGTACGGCCGGGTTTCAGGGTAAAGGGACCCAGGAACTTCACCATCGGCCTGAAGCGCATCGCCCGGCTCTGGGCATCTTCTCCGGCCTCCTGCTCATCGTAATCACCTCCGATGGCAAAGATCTGTTCGATTTTCCCGCCGTATGCCCCCAGGACTGCGTCGTACATATCCCAGGTCCTTACTCCCAGCGCTTCCCGGGCATAAAAATGATCCCAGGGACTGGGTGTGGAAAACCTTGTCAGATCCAGCAGTCCCTCATCCACCATGGCCAGGGTATAGCTACACTCCATCCCCTTTTGTTCGCTGACGCGGATGCGGACCTTTTCCTCAGGCCGAAGCACATCGGGCATGGCAAGGATGGGCTGCAATTTTGTATCGGGGTCTTCAACCATCAGGGGTATGACGCCGTAGAGACGGATGGGAAGATCGTTGCGGTTTTGTGCATGCGGCTGGATAAGGGTTACGTTCACATAGACGTTTGGAGCCATTTCAGGCCGTATCCTGAAGCTGAACCTGGTTTCCGGCTCGCTTGCTTCAACCCAGTATGCATCCAGGACCTCCGACCCGTTCTCAATGCTGACCAGGATGCGCCCCCGGCTGGAAGCTGGGATGGAAACCGTTGCCGTTTCACCGACCTGATATTTCTGTTTGTCGGAACTGAAGCTGAGCATGGCAGCCCCGCCGGGATGCTCGCGCTGTGCCCGGCCGGCCCACCCCGGCCAGTCTATGTAAACGATCTTGCCGCCGGCATGACCGCTTATGGGATCCAGCACGCGGATCAGGTACCTGCCCCATTCCGGGTAGTCGATCCTGAAGCGGAAACTGCCCTGGCCGTTGCGTGTATGGACCTTACTGCTGAATACCGGCTGATGCTCGGAGCTGCCGATGTAGGATGCAAGGTTGTCGTAACCGGCATCCCACCACCAGCGCCAGGAAACCTTGTAAATTTTCACATCCAGGCCGTCCCGGCTGACCGGGTTACCGTCCGGATCAACGGTAACCAGTTCGACTACATGGCTGGTATCGGTAAGCAGCATTCCCCGGGCCCTGTCCCCTTTCGGGGTTTTGATACCGACGTAGCTGCTGTAAGGGGAATACGGCATGGAATAACGGTCTATACTGAATTCACCGCTTTGCTCGAACACACGTGTTTTGAAGGATGCGCGGAGCATGCCGGGACTGGCATTCCCGGTATGAATGCTGGCCGAGAAGGATGCTTTACCCGATTCGTCAAGATTTCCGTCGAAAAGGGTATGCTCCTCTGCATAATAACTTCTTACCGGATCGTCGAACACATAATCCGCATACCTGTCAAACGTGGTTTTCACCTGGTTCAGGACAACGCTGACATTGGCTCTCAGGTTTGCGGCGACTGCACCGTGGAGCCATGTAACGGACAGCTTACAGCGGACCGAAGTATCGCTGACCGATAACATTTCGGTTCCGAAATCCAGGTTGATTTTCAGACGGTTTGGTTTGACCGTTTCGATCCTCAAACGCTTGGTAAAGGTGAGTCCCCCGACACGGATCCTGGCGGTCCAGTTCCCGGTCGGTGCATCCGGACTTGTGGGGATTACGAAGGAATAAAAACCATGGGACGATCCCGAGCGGGTTGTTTTCTTAACGAGTTGTCCCTGGGGATTCAACAATTCGAAACCGACCGGATGATCCGGTGGAAGCAATTTGTTTCGGTCTTCCAGCATCAGGGTCAGGAAAAGGGTGTCTCCCGGACGCCAGACCCCTCTTTCCCCGTAGATGAAAGCTTTGACTCCTTTCTGGACGACATCGCCGGATACATCGAAACGGCTGAGCGAAAGCGAAGAACCGTCGTCCAGCCGGAGGTAACCCCGTTGTTCGCCATGCTTTGCGATGAGCAGGAAGGGTTTGTGTTCGAGAGGAATGGAAGCAATGCCCCGGTCGTCGGTACGTGCAGTGCCGATGAGCTGAAGCTGGTAATTGTAGATCTCGATATCCACCCCGGAGAGGGGTTCGGTTGAACGAAGGTCTGTCACAGCTACTGAGAGGGAATGGCCCGACCCGCCCTTTGCAATGATTCCGAGGTCGGACGCCAGGATGTTCCGGGATACCGAACGGTGCTTTCCATAGTATGACGGAGAACAGGGATCGTCCCGTTCGCTCCAGTCGTAATAATAATAGTAATTATCGTCGTAATAATAGGACTCATAGGAATCCCAGTAGCTAAGCTCCGCTTCGTAGGAACGGTCGAAATCTTCCTCCATTTCTTCCATGTCATCCTGGTCATCCGTGCCTTCACCGCAGGGAAAGAGTGAATGTTTTTTACGGAAACCGAGTTCAACCCGGTAAATGGCACCCGGTTCGCTTTCGATCAGTTTTGAAAGATCCAGTGAAAAGGCATTCCAGTTTCCGAAATCGACTGCCGTTCCCGTATTCAGATGTACGGTCTTGCGGAGCACCAGCCGCCCCACGCGCTTGAGCTGGTATTCTCCGTCCAGTTGGTTCACCTGGAGGAACTGCCCGATGTTGCTTTCAAAAATGCGGATGATACGGACCTCGACCGCTTTCAGGTTAACCGCCTCGAACGGCAGGATGAGTCCATCGCTGGAGGGCAGTATGGTCCCTTTGCCAAGCAGGCGTACAGCGGGTTTTACCTCTTCGAAACTGAGCGTTTGTTCATGACCTGACTTGAGCTTGTAATCCAAAATATTGCGGATGCCCGGGGAAACGCTTACGTGCATCGTTCCCGACTGGCGGACAGAGGGATATGCCTTTATTTCGTTGTTTTCAACGATGAAGGAAAGATCGGTGCCGTTCTCAAGAGTGATCAGGCCGTTAAGGTACTGTTTGGGCTTGAGTGGATCGGAAAATTTCAGGGAAATGTATTGTTGCGGCTGCTGAACCACACGGATGTCCGTCAGCCTGAAGTCACCCAGGGCCGGGATAAGCACTTCCTGTTTTCCCCTGCTTTCTGCCTTGATCTTTCTGCCGTCCCAGGAGAGAATCACTTTTCCTTCCTTTTCCAGCCGGGCTATGCTGTCGATGATAAAGGCATGGGTTCTTTCCTCCGGGCCTTCCGTCCACCGAATTTTAAGCGGCTTGCCATCCTTTTCGGCCTTCAGCAAATCCTCTAGATCGGATGCTTCCAGGACGTCTGCCGAGCGAAGGATCCCACGAATGTAAAGCCAGCGGAGGTTTCCGGGGTCGTAGGTGCAGGGACCTTCGTGGCTGACGGAAAAATCCTGCCGGACGGTATGGAAATCAAAGCTGAAGGTTTTCAGGTTGGAAGGGACGTCCATCACTTTATTCAGAGCAAAATCCACCCGGTAAGTCGTTCCTGACTCCAGTTCTTCGTCCGGGCGAAATTCAACGGTACGTGCATCGATCCAGTAAGCCGATCCCCGGACCGGGGGTGAGAGCTGGAACAATCCCTGTACGGGCGTTCCCGGGATTTCTCCGGAAAGCTCCTCCGTAAGGCGGACCCGTATGGAGGCTTGCTTGCTGATGTACCCGGAGGTAAATGCAGAAACATAGGAAGTGAATGCCGGATCTATGGAAACCGGTTGCCCGGGCTGATGCCTGCAGGAAAACAGGCTCAGCAGGCACAATGCGATCATAATTCTTTTTACAAAGGCCATGACAGAATGGATTGGTTGAGGTTTATACCAAAATTAAGAATTCCGGGAAAAAACCGGGAATCCTAGCGCAGGCGGAATTCGATGGGCACGCTGACCTGAATGGGTGCGGGGACGCCATCAACTTCTCCGGGGATCCACCTGGGGAACTTCTCCACAACCCGGATAGCTTCGTCGTTGAAGAAATCATAGTCCCCGTTCACGATTCTTGGATTCTTAACGAATCCTTTTTCATCAATGGTAAACAATACGATGACGGCCCCTTCTATTAACCTGCGCCGGGCTTCTTGGGGATATTTCAATTCTTTCTCGATAAAATCCCGAAGACCTTTCTGTCCCCCGGGAAACACCGGCATCAGCACATAGGGGAAATATTCGACCTCTTTTCCTTCGGGTGAGTAGCAGGTTCCTTCCACCAGCTGGCCGTATTCGTAGAAATCGTTGCGGGTCATCCGGCCGTTGGGGTAGAAGGACTGGAAGCTGCCGTGCTTTTCCCCCTTGTGGTATCTGGCCTTCAGTTTCAGGCTTCCGTCTTCCCTCCAGGAGGTGTATTCCCCGTCCAGCAATCCCCCGCTGTATTCCTGATTGGATTCCGGCTGCCCGGATTCATACCATTCCTTCAGGGTGCCGTACAGGAGATTATCCCTGTATTCGCATTCCATCTGTTTCTTTTCGTTTTCGTACCAGTATACGAAATGACCGTCCTTGTTGTCCGGCCGGATGGATTTATAGGTACCGGTCATCTGGATTCGGCCGTCGGGATAAAAATCCTCGACGTAAAAACGGAAGGCTTCCGAAGTATCGATGGAAACATACCGGTAGAAGTGATAATCCAACCTGTTTGCCTGTTCCCAGTTGCGGTCAAAGTACATGGTGTCCAGAATCTGGGCATATGCCGAAAGGGGCATGATCAGAATCAATATCAGGCCGTATCGGGTGATCATGGTGTTGATGGGATATTAACGGCCAGTTTCCGGAGCAGATCACGCATTCCGGATTGCAGGCGCTCGAAAGATATAAATTCATCCGACAGGAACAAAATGACCAGGATGACGTTGGTATGGCTTTCCCGCAGGGGGTCGAAAATAAGATGTTTGTTCAGCCGGTAAGCTTCCCGTATCCTCCTTTTCATAAGGTTTCGGTCCACCGCCCTTCTGAATTTCTTCCTCGGTACAGAGATGGCCGCCCTGGCAGGGAATTTCTGATCCTTTTTTGAAAGTTCCCAGTAGAGTTTAAAGGGGTAGACGGACACCGTACGACCCTTTGAAAGCAATTCCTGAATGGCAAGGCTGCTTTTAAGGCGTTCCTGTTTACCAAAAGTATATCTGGCGGCCATTTCTGTCCCCCTCCGGCAATTCCCCTAAGTTAATCAAAGATTATTTCTTGGAATTCTTGTTAAAGGATTTAATGTAGAGGTCCAGGGCCATGGTCATGGAAGGTGCTTCGGGCTGTGGGGCGCGGACATCAAGGCGGAGTCCGGCTTCTTCAACCGCGCTGGCGGTCGTGGTACCGAAAGAAGCAATTTTAATGCTGTTCTGCTTGAAATCGGGAAAGTTTTGCTTCAGGGATTTAATACCCGAGGGGCTGAAAAAAACCAGCATGTCGTAATCGTTAACCGGCAGATCGGAAAGGTCGCTGCATACCGTTCGGTAGATGACGGCCTTGGAATACTTTATTTTGTATTCCTTCAGTGTGTTGGGGATCTCTTCCTTGTGGATGTCGGACAGGGGGACCAGGAAATTCTCATCCCTGTGCTTGTTGATAAGGTCCATAAGATCCGAAAACTGGCCGTTGCCGTAAAAGATTTTTCTTTTGCGGTATACGATATACTTCTGAAGGTAAAAGGCAGCCGATTCGGAAATGCAGAAATATTTCATGGAATCAGGCACCGTGATGCGAAGTTCCTCGCAGATTCTGAAAAAATGATCCACGGCGGTCTTGCTTGTGAAAATAACGGCGCTATGTTCCAGGATGGCAATTCTCTCCTGCCTGAACTCCTTGGATGGGATGCCTTCAACATGTATGAACGGCCTGAAATCTATCTGCAGGTTGTTCTGTTCGGCTAATTCAAAGTAAGGGGATTTCCCGTTTTCCGGATTCGGTTGGGAAACAAGTATTTTCTTGATCTTCATGAAAGTGTCGTTTAAACCTATCCTGCCTGTATCGACAAAGAAAAAAACCTGTAAAAGACCAATACTGGTAAAATTTCGAGGGTACAAAGGTATAAAATCAAATAAAATATTAAAACCTCTTTTTTACTAAGAATGATTTTCAGTCCTTTAAAAATGCGGAAAACAACCGCTGCGGCTAGCAGCAGGAAGGCCAGGTAAACCAGATATGCCCTGAGGTCTTCCCGGATATAGGCAATCCCGATAACCAGCACAAGAAGATAAATCCCCAGATTCTTGTAAATCAGCAGCAACTGGTGAATGTATTCCCTGAATTCATAATGCTTATCGAAAACATATCCAACGGCGTGTGAGGTCAGGTATCTTAAAATAAGAAATCCCGAAAGGATCCCTGCATAAGCAAGATATGACAGAATGCCGTCAAGGTTAAAGGGCCGTATGTGAAAGTATCCTAAAATCAGGTAAGCCAGGGCTGCGCCAACCAGGACGAAATGGATGTTCAGGAGAAAGCCGACCCGCCTGGAAAAAATATTTTGATCGCGCAGTAATTTGGTGGAAAGCTGGTAATTGAAAAGCGACTGCATGGTCTGGTCCAGAAATTTGTTGTAAAAAAGTTTCAACCATGCAAGCATTACAAGGCATCCGATGATGATCCCCAGCAGCCAGTCGGGGCGAAATTCCCTGGAGGGATCCGGAACCGGCCTGGGTCCGGTTTCGGTCACGGCCCGGGTTTGGTCCGCCCGGGCCTGATCCAGGAAGACGGGTTTCAGGGTATCCTTGGATGAAAAATAACCTTTGGCCAGGGATGCCAGCGGGTTCGGTTGCAGGAATAAAGTATCTCGGTCGAAATAATATGGCACCGATGCGGTATCGAAACCTGCGGGCCTTGTCTGCTCACGGGTGCGAAGGCTGGCTTGGTATGCACGGACCCGGGCGATGGAGTCAAACGTCCTTTCCCTTTGCTCCATTGCCTTGAAAATATCATCGACCTGCTGCGTACTGAATCTCGGGGTAACCAAGGAATCCTGCCGAACGGTGTGACGGGCAGCCGTATCCGTGGCAGTGAATGCCGTGCTGTCCTGGGCAAAAAAATGGGTTGAATTCACGGGGGACAAAGATAGTAAATATACCCAATGCAGAGGTTCTAAAAATAATCCACCGTTGATTCCCCGCCCGTTTCAATGCGGGATATTTCGGTAAGGATCTGGTTTGCCAGGCGGCTGGCACCAATCCGGAAAAGGGCGGGATCAAGCCATTCCTGCCCGAGGACATAGCGGACAATCATAGCGTACTCCAGGGCCTGATCGGCTGTACCGATCCCGCCGGCCGGTTTAATGCCGGAACGGATGCCTGTTTCGCCCTGGTGGTCCCGGATGGCAAGGCACATTACCAGCACCGCCTCAGGGGTGGCTGCAGGTTGGACCTTACCGGTGGAGGTTTTGATGAAATCGGCCCCGGCCCTAAGGCTTGCCATGGATGACTCATATAAATCGCGGGGTTCCTGAAGAAGACCTGTCTCGAGAATAACCTTCAGTTTGGAGGGAGAAACGATTTCCTTGATCCTCCGGATCTCGTCCGAAACATAGGCCGTATCCCTTTCCATGTACCTGCCCAACGATATAACGATGTCGATTTCGGTCGCACCAGCCTGAACCGCCATCCTGGACTCCAGTTCCTTCACTTCCGGGTAAGTCTGTGAGGAGGGAAATCCGGCTGCAACCGATGCAATGCCAACGCCCTCTGCAGTTAAATTTTTACGGACCACCGGCACCAGGGATGGGTACACGCAAACAGCCGCGACGTTCGGCACACCCGGGAAACGGTCCGGGAATTCATTCACTTTCCGGCAGATGCCTGCGATGTCGCCCCGGGTATCCTGGGTATTGAGGCTGGTAAGATCGATCAGAGAGAAAAGGCGTTTCAGGTTATCCGCTGTTTTATCCATTTTTCCCTGGGTACCGGCCTTTTCGAGCATGGATTTCAACAGGCCCTTGTCAAGATGCTTTGAATGGTTCATGATGCCTAACTTTAAGACATCAAAATTATCAAACCTTATGTAATTGTGAGCCGGAGGTTGATAAACTTTTGTTTGAGGGGATTATTCCCTGTTTTTGGAATCGATCAGGATGGTGACCGGGCCGTCGTTGACCAGGTCAACCTGCATATAGGCGCCAAATTCTCCCGTTTTAACTTCGTGGCCGGTATCCATTTCCAGGCGGCGCACAAATTTTTCGTAAAGGGGTATGGCGGTTTCCGGTTTTGCGGCCCGTATAAAGGAAGGGCGGTTGCCTTTACGCGTACTTGCGTGCAGGGTGAACTGG
>CAZNQG010000013.1:0-41775 GCA_964575235.1 uncultured Bacteroides sp. | reverse complement strand
CCATGGCCTCGCTGCGGTACCGGCTTTCCTGCATCCTGCAGGACCACAAGCTGAAAAACAGCGAAGCCCTCGTATCCCGGCTACTGGATGATCCCGGGTATCATGACCTGTTCCTCAGGGACATCCTGGTTGGTTCTCCAGACCTGTTCCGTGACCCGGATTTCTGGATCTATTTCCGGGACGATCTCCTTCCAACCATCCTGAAGTCCTTCCGGTACCCCGAAATTACTATACCGGAAAGCGTAACGGGGAACGAACTGTATACCATGATCATACTGCTTCGCGAAACCGGATTGGATTACCGGGTTGACCTGTGCGCCATATGCCGGAACACCTTGATCCGGGATCGGATCCTGGAGGGGCAACTCTCCTATATACGCTACAAGAACAGCAAGGATAACTACGAGGTATTCCATCCCGGATCATCCTTTGAACAATATACGGAAACAAGGAATGGATGCAGGTATTTGAAACCCGATCTCCTGAAGGGAATTGAGATCAGGCTGCAGTCCCCCGAAGAACTGACCTGCTCCTCCAAGACCGCCCTGGTCCTGTACCGCAACCGGATGATCTACCAGAACGCAGAGTTCCAGTATAAAATGCTGAAACATATCCTCGAGAGCATGCGGGGGGGGACCTATTTCGTTACCGGCATACAGGAAGCGATTGACGGTTTCGGCCTTGAACAAATGTATTCGACGGTTTCTCCGGATCTGAAAATATATCGTAAAAACGATGCCAACTAGAGCGGTAGTCATAGGGGGTTCGGCCGGCAGTTTTCAGGCGATGATACGCATCCTGGAATTGTTCCGCCCGAACCTGCCCATCCCGGTATTTCTCTGCCTGCACAGGCTCAAGCAGGTCCGCAAGGGCTTTGAAGAAACCCTGAACTACAATGCCTCCCTGCCGGTAAGGGAACCCGTTGACAAGGAAAACATCCGCCCCGGAAAGATCTACCTTGCGCCTTCGAATTACCATATGCTGATCGAAAAGGACCTGACCATTGCCCTGTCAACCGAAACCCCGATCCATCATTCCAGGCCTTCCATTGATCTTTGTTTCTCCTCTGCTGCAGATGCTTATGGAGCAGGGCTTCTTGTACTGTTGCTTTCGGGAGCCAACCAGGATGGCACGCAGGGCGTGGCTGCCGTGAAAAAAAACGGAGGCGCCGTTGTAATCCAGGATCCCGATGACTGCGAGATCAGCACCATGTGCGAATCGGCGATCAAATCAACGAAGCCCGACCAGATATTAAGCGTTTCGAACATCATTGAATTTGTATCTTTGCTTTAAGTATGGACAAAGGGGACCGATACCGGATCATCATTATCGTATCATATGTACTTCTGATCGTTTTTTCCGTAATCCTGCTCGCCAGCTTGTGGAACCATATCAGCCTGAATCCCAATGTGCAGGCAGGCAACGGTTTGTATCTCCTGGTCTTTGCCATCCTGATCATGGCTTCGCTGATTTTCGTGCTGCACCTGCTGGAAGAAAAGCGTGCATTCCCGCATGAGCCCGATCATATTATCCCGGCCCAACCCGATCAAGAGCCTGTAAAGGAGACGGACGCTTCAGCTGGTACGCCAACGGATGTGGATATTGACCTGCTGGCTGAAACCATCGTTCCGCGCATCAATCCCAAGGAGTCCCTAAAGGATCACACAGAGCGAATCCTGCTCAATCTGGCAAAGCATTTTGAAATCGTACAGGGGATCGTCTACCTGAAGAACAAAAAAACCGGGGAATTTGAAGCCCAATGCACCTATGCCTGCACCTCGGACACGGATCCCCCTGCCTTTAAAACAGGGGACGGTCTTCATGGACAGGCGGCCAAGAACAAGGAAATACTGAGCATTACATCCATTCCGGAGGGATTCTTGGAGGTTGAATCCGGGCTGGGCCGTTCCTCGCCCAGGAACCTGGTTTTCATTCCCCTGCTGTTGAACAGGGAAACGATCGGGATCATTGAGCTGGCATCTTTTCATCCCCCGAACAGGGAAACCGAATGGACGTTCCGGAACCTGGCCAGGATCATCAGCAACTCCATCGTCACGAAAATCAAATCCAAAGGAAAAAAATGAACCCGACCCGAAAGCAATGGGCAATGCTGATATCCGTGCTGGCTGGACTGGCGTTCATCCTTTTGGCGATATTCATCATCAGCCTCAGGGCCAGGCTGCAGATCGATCCCGGCGGCCTCGCGGCGGTGCATAGAAACCACCCCGAGATATTCCTGCTTTACCTGCTTCCCCTGCTTTTCCCCATTCTGGTACATTTTCACTTCAAACGAAGCGAACAGGAAAGGGACCGCTACCTGAAGATCGTCGAAAGGAAGGACGAAACCATCAACCGGAATGCAGAATTCGCAAAGGAAATCGGGAAAGGCAATTACTCGGTCCACATCATCCCCGAAGGCGACCAGGATGTGCTTGGCAAATCGCTCCTGGTCATGAAGAAAAACCTTCTGGCCAATCAACGCAAGGAGCACATACAGAACTGGATATCCGAAGGCAAGAACCTGATTTCGAACATCCTCAGGATGTACAACAAACTGGAGGAACTGGGCGACCACGTACTCGAGCATCTGGTAAAATACATCGATGCGATACAGGGGGCCATATACCTATACAACGAGGAGAGCCATACCCTGGTGAATCTCTCGACCTACGCCTATAACCGGAAAAAGTACCTAACGCAGGAGTTCAGGATAGGCCAGGGACTGATCGGTCAGTGTGCCTATGAGAAGGATTACATCTACCGGACCGAGATCCCGGACGATTATTTTACAATCACTTCCGGGCTGCTGGGGGATAAAAAACCGGCCAGCCTGCTGATCGTTCCACTGATTTCAGACGAAACGCTCCAGGGAGTTGTGGAGATCGCCTCACTCAGTCCCGAAATACCGGAGCAGTCCATATCCCTGGTAAAGGAACTCGGGGACATCATTGCCCGCACCGTTTTCAACCTCCGGGTAAACCAGAAGACCGAGCGGCTGCTCGAGGAATCGCAGAAGATGACGATCGAGCTGCAGGTGAACGAGGAAAAACTGAAAGAACATACAGAGGAAATGCGGGTTACCCAGGAGGAACTACGGAAGTCAAACGAACAGCTGGAGGCCCAGATCAAGGAAGTGGAAAACGCCCAGAAGCGCCTGCACTGGCTCCTTGAAAATGCATCGGAGATCATAAGCATTTACGACAAGAACCTTCGCAACACCTATACGAGTCCCTCGTCCACCCGCATCCTCGGCTATACCCCGGAGGAACTGATGAAGGGCAAGGATTTTGAACGCCTGACCCTGGACGGGCAGGAACGGATGAAGGAAATGTTCGAGCAGATCGTAAAGGATCCCTCCTATATCCCGACGATCGAATATACCTATGTGCGGAAGGACGGGCAGCAGGTATCGCTCGAGTCCAGGGCCCGCAACATGCTGGATGATCCCGCGGTCAACGGGATTATCATGAATACGCGCGATATAACCGAACGGCGCAGAAGGGAGAAGGAAGAGCGCATACGCACACGCATGCAATCCCTGTCGGAAAACTCCCTGGACCTGATCATCCGCCTGAGCCTGGAGGGGCGGTTTTACTATGCAAATCCCGTTGTTGAGGACTACCTCGGGATAAATCCCACCGGACTCATCAACCAGAACCTGGCGGAAATTGAGCTCCCTTCCGGTTTGAAGGAATATTTCGACCTGACCATATCGGGCATGAGGGACGCACCCCGCAAATCCAACCATGAACTCATCATTCCCGTTCAGACCGGAGGCAGGATGCTGGAGCGCACCATGAACATGGTCGCCATACCGGAATTCAGCGATTCGGAACTGGAAACCATCCTCATCATCGGTCATGACATTACGGAAGCCAAGCGGATCGAAAAGGAAATCCAGGTTAAAAACCGCAAGATAGAGGACAGCATCAACTATGCGGAGCGCATACAGAGCAGCATCCTGCCCGGCATCAAGCAAATACAGAAATACTTCCCGAAATCCTTCATCTACTACAAGCCGAGGGACGTAATTTCGGGCGACTTCCCCTGGTTCTTCCCAAGGAAAAAAGGCCTGGTTTACCTGGCTGCAGTCGACTGTACCGGGCACGGGGTTCCGGGTGCACTGCTTTCGTTCGTCGGGTATTTCCTCCTGAATAACATCGTCGACCATGAGGAGGAATATACCGCTGGTGAAATATGCGATTACCTGCACGAGGGCGTCCGCAGGACTCTCAAACAGGAAAGCCAGGATGCGGATGCACGGGATGGCATGGACATTGCCTTCTGCAGGATCGATACCGCAAACCGGGAGATCCAGTATGCCGGTGCCCATCGACCCCTTTACCTTCTGCGGAACGGGGAACTGACCGAATTCAAAGGCGACCGTAAGGCGATCGGAGGCATACCCAACCGGAGCAAAGAGGAGCTGCCCTTCACCAACCATATAATACCTTACCGTCCGGGAGACAAGGTCTTCTTCTTTACCGACGGCATGCCCGATCAGCTCGGCGGGCCCGAGAACAAGAAATACTCACCGAAACGGATCCGCGAGGCGATCCTTGAAAGACCCGGCCTTACCATGAACCAGTACAAGAACCATTTCATGGCAGACTTCGACGACTGGATGAAGGATGCCAAGCAGATCGACGACGTTCTGCTGATCGGAATTGAATTTTAATCTCTTCAATCCTTCGGCATTCTTTCTTTACTTTGGACTGATTTTACTATTTTAGATCGTATAATAGTCCCGGCATGATGCCCGAAAAAAAAGAAAACCAGGACAAAGGCTTTCTCGAATTCGTATACGATTTCTATTCCTCCATGAAGGCGCATGAAATCAAGCTGGTATACGAAGGGAAGGTGACCCACCAGATCACCAAAGCGTTCATCGCGCTGGCAGAGACTCAGATGGGGGAGACTGAGGAGGCGGCCAGGGTCCAGCGTATGGTTTTTCACGTCATGGTTGAATGCCTCCAGAACATCAGCAGGCATGCCGATGAATACGACATGGACGAACCGGCTTATTCGGGGAAAGGTATTTTTATGGTCAGCAATACGAACGAGGCTTATTGCATTACCACGGGCAATGCAATACACAACCAAAAAATACCCGAACTGGAAGAAATGTTAAAGGAGATCAACAGCCTTGAAGGCAAGGACCTCAAGGAACTATACGTTCAGCAGATGCGTGAAGGAAGGCTTTCCAGCAAGGGAGGAGCGGGCCTTGGATTCATTGACATTCGGCGCAAGACCGGAGAAAGACTGGATTACCATTTTCTGCCGATCGACGATGAGTATTCTTTTTTCCTGCTGACCACACTGATACCCAGAACACTGTAACATAATTGTATATGGAACCACTGATCATCAAAGGCACGGAAGACAGTCCCCAGGTCACCCTCGATCCCGGGGCCAACATTCTGGAGATATCAGGCAGGTCGCTTCCCGAGGATGTCGTTAACTTCTATCTGCCCATTGTTAGATGGATCAACGAATACACAAAAGATCTGCCTGAGAAGACCGTTTTCAATTTCAAACTTACCTATTTCAACACGGCAAGTTCAAAGGTCATCCTGGACATTCTGACCCATTTTGAGGAACTGGTCGAGGAAGGCCATAATATACTGGTTCGCTGGCACTACCCGGAAGAGGACGAGGACATGCAGGAAGCCGGGGAAGAATATTCCGAGATGGTGGATGTACCCTTTGAAATGGTAGCTTATTCCTGAAAAACGCGAAACGTCCCGTTAAGCGATGAGCGAAGAGATCCTCAAGGCCCTGATGCAACTGTTTGCCCTTATCATCAAACAGGATGGAGGGGTTGAGGAAAACGAAAAGAACTACGTCAGGAGCTTTCTCAACCAGCAGATTGCCAGCGATGACGTATCCCGGTATTATTCCCTTTTCGAGCAGCATGCCGGACTGGATGAAGCCCCCTCAGGTGACCCGAATGCTGAGAAATTAACCTCGGTCGTGGACTCCGTGAGGATCCTGGGCATCTGCCGGAAAATCAACAAGACCCTGCACCAGAACCAGAAGGTTATCGTTCTGGTAAGGCTTTACGAACTGGTCAATTCGGACCGGAAGTTCACAAAACAGCGAATGGCGATCATCTCCACCGTGGCGGATGTATTCAAGATCGAGAAGGAGGAAGCAGCCAGCATCGAGAAATACGTAACGGTCGATGCCCCGACCCGGTTCACCGACCCCAACATCCTGGTGATCAACGACCAGAAAACCTCGTACCTGGAAACCCTCCACCTTCGTTCTGCAAAGCTGGACGGGCATATCTTCTTTCTGCGGATCGCCAGCGTTGGACTGTATTTCATGCGGTATACCGGTTTGGAGAATCTCTACCTGAACGGGCTTGCAATGAATCCCACACGGATCTACCTTCTCGCCAACGGAAGCACCCTCAAGCTGCCCAAGGGAAAACCCCTGTACTACAGCGACGTCGCAAGCCAGTTCCTGCATGAGGAAAAGGTGGAGGAAATCTCCTTCCGGGTTTCGGAACTCAACTACCGTTTCCCATCCGGGGATATCGGCCTAAGGAACATTTCGTTTTCCGAAAGCCAGGGCAGCCTGATCGGCATCTTGGGGGCCAGCGGTTCGGGAAAGACCACCCTGCTCAACAACCTTTGCGGCATCTATTCCCCCGAGAGAGGATCGGTTACCATCAACGGGATCGACCTTCACCGTGAGAAGGAAAAACTCCAGGGGGTCATCGGGCTGATCCCCCAGGATGACCTGCTGATTGAAGAACTCACCGTATTTCAGAATCTTTACTACAACGCCAAACTATGCTTCCGGGAAACCGGGGATTCCGAGATCATGGACCGGGTGAACCGGATCCTGACAAACCTCGGATTGCAGGACATCCGCGACCTGAAGGTGGGGAATCCCTTCAACAAGCTGATCAGCGGGGGACAGCGCAAAAGGCTGAACATTGCACTTGAACTGATACGGGAACCCTCCGTGCTTTTTGTCGACGAACCGACTTCCGGGCTTTCCAGCAGGGATTCCGAGAACGTCATGGACCTGTTGCGGGAACTGGCCCTCAAGGGCAAGATGGTATTCGTGGTGATCCACCAGCCTTCATCCGAGATTTTCAAGATGTTCGACCGGATCGTTGTCATGGATATCGGCGGGTATATGATTTATTACGGTAACCCGGTGGAAGCGGTCATGTACTTCAAGCGCATGGATGCCCAGATTAATTCGGAGATCGGGGAATGCCAGGTTTGCGGCAACGTCAACCCGGAATTGATATTCAACATCATCGAGGCAAAGGTGGTGGACGAATTCGGCAATTACACCGAAGAACGGAAGGTCCTTCCCCAGACATGGGAAGAGATGTTCCTGAAAAACCGCGAGCCCGCGAGCCCTTCACTCACTCCTATTGCCCCACCCTCTAAGCTCAGGATACCCGGCTGGTTCCGGCAGTTCAACGTTTACCTGGTGCGGGATTTCCTTTCCAAGATCAGCAACCGCCAGTACGCAGCCCTGACCCTGCTGGTCTCGCCTGTCCTGGGACTGGTCCTCTCCTACATCATCCGGTATATAGCGGACCCGACATCCAGGGTTTACATCTTCAGGGAAAACGAAAACATCCCGATTTACATATTCATGACCCTGATCGTGGCGCTTTTTCTGGGACTGATCGTCAGCGCGGAGGAGATATTCCGCGACCGGAAGATGCTGAAGCGGGAGTCTTTCCTGAACCTCAGCCGCTCGAGTTATTTGCTTTCAAAGGTGGTGATCCTGATGTTCATCTCGGCCATACAGGCCATTCTGTTTGTTGCAATCGGAAATCCGGTTCTGGGCATCAAGGGAATGACCTTTGCATACTGGCTGGCTTTTTTCTCAACGGCCGTTTGCGCGAACATACTGGGATTGAACATTTCCGCTGCCTTTAATTCGGCGGTTACCATCTACATCGTCATTCCGATTCTGATGATCCCGATGATGGTGCTCAGCGGGGCCATGTTCAGTTTCGACAAGCTGAACCGCAGTGTGGGCTCGGTGGGAAAAGTGCCCTGGATCGCCGAAATCATGATCCCGAAATGGTCGTACGAGGCGCTCATGGTACGGCAGTTCAAGGACAACCGTTTCAACCGGCATTTTTACGCTATCAAGAAGATGGAATCGGTTGCCGATTTCAAGCAGGTATACCTGTTACCCGAACTGAACCGGAGGCTGGAAAACGTCCGGGAAGAATTCGAAAAAACGGGACGGGTGCTGGATGCCGCCGGAGACCTGCAAGTTCTTCAGAACGAGATCTCCAAGTTCAACGTCCTGGTGCCCGATAAAGCGTTCAGGAAGGTATCGCATCTCAATCCCGTGGATCTGGATGAGGGCCTCCTGGATGGCCTGGCTGCCCAGCTTGAAATCCTGGATCGCCATTATTCCCGCCAGTTTAACCTGGCCAACCGTGAAAGGGAAAACCTGATCATGTATTACATGGAGAAACAGCCCGGTCTGTACAACCGCTACAAGGACGATTATCATAACGAAAGCGTGGAAGAACATGTGCGGAAGGTCTATGAAAAAAATAAAATGGTGGAATATCGCGGCGAGCTGATACAGCAGATCGATCCCATCTACCTGGATCCTTTTCCGGCAGGATGGTTCTCCTTCCGGTCGCAATTTTTTGCTCCGAGAAAATATTTCCTGAACCGTTACATCGACACCTTCTGGTTCAACACCGGATTCATCTGGTTCCTGTCCCTTGTTTTTTACATTACCCTGTATTACAATCTACTTTACAAAGCCGTGCATCTTACGGAAAAATTTAAAATCAGATCTCAAAAAGTTCCCGGGTAACTGTATTAATTTATATTTTTGTTCTTCCGGTCCCCATATCTAACATACCAAAACCATGATCAGAAACACATTGTTGCTATTATGTTCGCTGGCCCTGGTCGTCTCCTGCCAGTCGAAACAAAGTAAACGGTTCGAGGTAGTCTTCGATGAACCGGACTCGATCGAGATCGCGGCAGACCTTCAGATCTCAGAGGAAGCCTTGGAGGAAATCGTTCAGAACGTATCTTCCCCGATCGAAATGTCAGCCCTGATCAAGGAGATCGGCACGCCCTTCTCCATCGATTACCTGGCAACGACCGATTTCGTTGACCGCTACAACACCAGTTACCAGATGGCCTTCAGCCTTGGTGTTTTCGGTGCGGACCTGGGGTACCTGAACATCTACGATAAAAACACACAGATCGTAGATTACCTTACCTCGATCAACAAGCTGGCCGATGGCATCAAGGTAGGTCAGTTTTTCGATTTCACCACCCTGAAACGCCTGGCCACGAGCCGGGAAAACCTCGACTCCCTTATGTATATTTCCGTGAACAGCTTCAACCAGATGGATTCATACCTGAGGGATAACCAGCGGGGCCATCTGAGCGCACTCATGATCACCGGCATCTGGGTGGAAGGGATGTACCTGGCTACCCAGGTTGTAAAAGTAAATCCCGATCCATTGCTCCAGGAACGCATCGGTGAGCAGAAACTGAACATGAACAATCTTTTCCTCATCCTGAATCCCTACAAAAGCCAGAAGCCGATCCAGGATATGATCGACGTGCTGAACGGGATAAAGGTTGAATTCGACCAGGTTGAGATCACCTATAAAATGGGAGAACCGGAAACGATCGAGAAGGAAGGGATGATCATGATCGTCCAGAACGAAAGAAGCATCGTACACGTTACGGATGCACAGATGGAAAACATCATCCGCAAGACGGAAGAAGTAAGAAACAAGTTAATCGAAATATAATGATACGGATAATAAGTCTCATATTGTTCAGCATTGTTCTTACAGCCCATTCCAGCCTTATGGCCCAGACCATGGAGCAGATGGTTGACTTCTGCGCCAGCCAGGCAGGCGATGACGCAACTTATCTGAAGGATTTCCAGGTAAAACTGGGAATTCCCCAGGATGGAAGACCGCAGGTTGCCCGTTATCCGCTTGTGCTCAGCAGCAACAATATTTACCGTTTCTCCGTATGCGACATGAAAAACTCGGAGGGCAAGGCTGTGATCAAGCTCTACGATAACAATCGGCTGATCTTCAGCTCCTACTCGGAGGATACAAAGGAAGAATTCAATCCCTTTAATTTCATGTGCCGGAAGACGGGAATCTACCATGTCTTCATTTCCTTTCTCGACGGGAAGCCCGGGGAGGCTGTCGGGATACTGTCATACGTAAGTAAGAAATAGGGGCCTCATGGTATTACTCATCGGCGCTGCATTTTGTGCCGGTAAGCACAAAATAGAGGCGCCTTATGAGTAATACCACTCGTCAGGCATAACAACACCGCTGCTTTCAATAGAATTCTGATTCACCCCGGATTTACTGCCGGGGTTCGGGCTTATTTAACTCAGTTGAAGACCAGCAACATTCCGTAAGCGGCCAGGAGGAGGCTGAAGGTGATTTCCCCTGCAATCCTGGAGCGCATGTTTAAAAAATAATAAGAGATAATATAGGAGATGGGTATGGCCAGGAAACAGATCATTTCTATGGCACTGCTGTATATGACAACAAATACGGTCAGGATGAAGATGAAAATCCAGAAATTAAGGCGAAAGAATTTACGGATGTAGATTTTCAGTCCCTGGTAGTCACTCAGCATCTTCCGGCTGGCCAGAAGGATCACCAAAAGCAGGAAACCGTAAAAGCCCTGGTAAAAATTGTTCAGGTACCCGGTGCCGCGGTCGTGGACGAAATTATATCGGATGGCTTCCCAGTGTTCGGCCAGGTTCTGTCCATCCAGATAATACCATGTGAATAAAATTACGTAGGGAGCGATGAATCCGAACAGGGTAAGGACCCATTCCCTCCAGTATGGGGTGCGGAATAGTGCCAGGGCCGTCCAGACCACCAGCATGAGAAATGCAGCCCTTGCATAAAAAAGGCTGGCCAGGGAAAACAGGAAGGATGCCATGAAAAACTCCAGGGCGAGACCCTCTTTCCTGTACGCACCAAACATGATTTCGATCCCGATCACCAGGAAAACGCATGCAAAGACGGCAGGATTTAACTGCTGAAGAGGCTGATAGCTGCTGACCACGAGCAGGTAGACCACCGTTGGCAGGTAGGTGCGCTGTTGCAGAATAATGAATTTTGTATTGATCCGTGCCAGCCAGAGCCCGATGAAAACCAGAATGCCCAGGGTGATGATCTTACCCAGTACAGGCTGGTTTTCAAGAAGGGCCGATGTCCAGTGATAGAAAGGCATGGGGTTGGGTTCAAAGGCCATGCCGACGGGCTGGGGAAGAATGAAATACTTCAGCCAGAGCAGCACGGCAAAGAAAGGGATGAAGACCAGCAGGGCTGGTTGGCCGCTTTTAAATAGTTTCAAAAACATGGACCGGTAATAAAGTATATCCTATCTATGTACAATCCGGCTGATCCGGGATAGATTTAAAACTGCCCGCATGCCCGGGGGGTCGTTTATCCTAAAGGTCGAACCCGATATCCCTGCGGTAGTATTTCCCTTTAAAATCAATCTGATCCGCGGTTCTATAGGACCTGGCAAGTGCTTCCGTCCGGTCGTTCCCATACGAGGTAATGCACAGCACCCTGCCGCCGTTGGTGTAAACCTTTCCCCCGGAGGACCGTGTTCCGGCATGGAATACAACCGATTTGAACTCCCGTTCCAGTCCCCGTATCTCCTTCCCCTTTTCATAGGAACCAGGATAGCCTCCCGATACCATCATCACGGTGCAGACCGTCTGCGGGTCGATTTCCAGGTTCTTCCGGTGAAGCTTTTGCTGTGCCACGGCCACGAAGAGGTCCAGCAGGTCTGATCTCACCCTCGGCAGGACCACTTCCGCTTCCGGATCGCCCATCCTGACGTTGTATTCCACGACGTATGGATTCCCCAGCACGTTCATCAGACCGATGTATAGGAAACCCCTGTAATCGAGCTTTTCCTTATGAAGCCCCTCAACGGAAGGCTTGACGATCTTCTCCTCCACCTTTTTCAGGAATACGTTATCCGCAAAAGGCACCGGTGATACCGCACCCATCCCGCCGGTGTTGAGTCCCGTGTCCCCCTCCCCGATCCGCTTGTAATCCTTTGCCTCCGGAAACATCAAATAGGATTTGCCGTCGGTGAGTACGAATACGGAGACTTCGATCCCGGGAAGGAATTCCTCGATAACCACGTTCGAACTGGCATCCCCGAATTTTCCTTCCAGCATGAGTTTTAATTCCGCAGCAGCTTCTTCCAGGTTTTCCAGGATCAGGACTCCTTTCCCGGCCGCCAGTCCATCCGCCTTCAGAACGTAAGGAGGTTCGAGGGATTTCAGGTACTCGACGCCCTCCCCGTATGTTGCGCGTGTGATGTTTTTGAATCGGGCCGTAGGGATGTTATGCCGGACCATGAATTCGTTGGCAAATTTCTTGCTGCCCTCCAGGGCGGCTCCCTTTTTCGAGGGACCGATAAGGGGGATTTTTTTAAGCTTACTATGCCGGGTGAAATAATCCTGGATCCCGGCTACCAGCGGTGCTTCCGGTCCCACGACAACCATATCGATCCCGGTATCGAGCACAAAGCTTTCCACTGCGGAAAAATCCTCCGGTGATAAATCCACGTTGGTTCCGAGCTGCTGCGTTCCGGCATTCCCCGGGGCTGTGTACAATTCGGTAAGCAGGGGACTCTGGGAAACCTTCCAGGCGAGTGTATGCTCCCTTCCCCCGGAGCCGAGAATTAAAACGTTCATAAGATTCGGTTTAGACCCGTAAACTTAGTGAAAAATGGCGAATAGTTTTTTCAGGAAAAAGACATGATTTCGCGGCTGGATTCCTCCAGAATCCACCTCAAAGTGGATCCCCTAATCGCAAATTAATATTCTGTTAGTCATGGTCTGTTCGGGTTTTTCACCCTTTTGTCCTCGTCCATACCGGGCGAATTAAAAAATCCCCAGTTTCGAAAAATCAGGGATTATTACTAACGAACGAACAGAAACCACTATAGATTTGTGGACAGAAAATTCGGCAATTTGAACATCAATAATATCTCATGTGTCCCGAAACTATATCTCCCAATATCGGTCAGGTTTACATCGTATGAGTAACCAAAGGATATCTTTTCTGATTGGTATCCAAGAAGGATAACAAGAGCGGATGTTGGCCGGAAACTAAGACCACCCCATAACATATTTTTATATCTGGCAAGCACATTGATATCTACCTGAATAACTCCTGCTTCAATCAGTTTTAGAAGTAGTGAAGGCTCGATACTGAGATCAGTGTTCGCTTGAATATTGTAACCACTGTGAAGGTAATAGTGTCTTACCTGGCGTTGTTCGTAGGTATTATCGTTTAACAGGTCAATTTTTCTGGAAAACAACTGGCTTATCGTTAATCCGGCGTAATAGGGACCAGAATAGAAATAAGTACCAAAAGATGCATCGGGCACGATCATACGATCGGTACCTGTTAACATTGCTTCATCTCCCTGTTCTTCCACCGTCAGATTAGCCTTATCGATTCTGTACTGATAAATCATTCCTGAGAGTCCGAACGCAAGCCTGCTGCCATTTCCGTTCAGCGGCACGTGATAGGCATATGTCCCTTCAAATCCGGTCCTTCCTACGGGTCCGGAACTCATATTGAATATCTGCGCGCCGACCCCCATGTTTTTAGCAACGGCCATATGTCCCGTCAGGTACTGCATTGACGGTGCACCCTTGAATCCCGCCCAGAGTTTTTTATACATCGCCGAGAGATGAAGATCCCCTTCGCTACCGGCCACAGCAGGATTGATGAAATACTTATTCAGTGAGTATTGGCTTGATACCGGTTGTTGCTGACCGAATACATTTCCAGCAAATAACAATGCGAATATGGGTATGATTACGCTTCTCATAACATATTATTTTACAATATTAACAGTCCCTGTAAACACTTCGCTGCCATCTCCCAGATCAATTACGTAAAAATAGGTATCCGCCGGAAGTATGCTTCCATTACGTTTGCCGTCCCATGGTTCTGCGTATCCGTCCGAACTGAAAACCAAGTTACCCCATATGTTATATATTTTAATCATACAATC
The DNA here is from genome assembly GCA_964575235.1 of uncultured Bacteroides sp. Lineage (GTDB taxonomy): Bacteria > Bacteroidota > Bacteroidia > Bacteroidales > SM23-62 > SM23-62. The sequence continues at coordinate 27,706 of CAZNQG010000013.1, read as the reverse complement.
CGGATACAAACCAATATTCTTTATATTCCAGACATCGTTCACGCCATCTCCATTCGGTGTGAATGCATCGTAAATTTCAATCTCCGTATCTGCTTCGCTTATCTGAGTGTTTAGCGAAGCAGTACAATTATTCTCATCGGTTATATTCAAGGAATATGTACCGGCTATAAGGTTTTCAAACAAGCCCGTTGAATTGGTGCTGCTCTCTTCAACAAGGGTGTAAGACAGGGATCCTGTCCCACCCGAAGCCTGGATAAATATCGCTCCATCAGCCATACCCGGAGTTTCATCCTTGAGGCTTATTGAATCGATCACTATTGAATCCGGTTCCGCGATCACAAGATTGGATGATGTAACCGGACCGCAGTTGTTGGCATCATCGACCGAAATACTGTAGCTGCCTGCTCCCAGATTTTCAAACAGACCGGTCGCATTCGTCTCAATGGCTCCCGGATTTAGAGTAAAGGCATAGGGGGAAGTCCCTCCTGATGCTGTAATTGTGATTGTACCGTCGGTTAATCCATTGCACGTAACATCCGTCTTTGCTTCATTCGAAACAGATAATGCAGCAGGTTCCGTAAGTTCTATCAGCGAACCTGTAGCAATACAATTGTTATTGTCCCTTACAGCCGGAGTATAGGATCCTGCAGCCAATCCTGTAAATGTACTGTCTACCGACCAGTTTGTCCCTCCGTTTGTTGAATACTCATAAGGTGATACACCCCCGGAAACACTTATGTTAACGCTGCCGTCAGCCGCTGCACCTGCACATGAAATATTTGTGGTATTAACCGTATCAATGGATAGCAGAGAAGGTTCCGTAATGGTAACGACGGGTCCGGCCTGTTCGCATTCATCATTGTCTTTAACTTTGGTATTAAAGGTTCCTGCCGCCAGTCCTGTAAATACACTATCTGCCGAATAGGTCGTTCCATCGTCGATAGAAAATTCAAAAGGTGGAGCACCACCACCGGCCGTGAGCGTGATCTTGCCTTCTGTATCACCGTTACAGCTTAACGATGTGACTGAACCGGTATCCACAAGGTCAACCACAATAGGTTCCGGTCCTGCAACGGTTATGGTTGAATCCACGGAGCAATTTACGTTATCGGTCACCGTAACCGTATAATCACCGGCGTCGAGGTCGGTTCTGACCTGTGTCGTGGCAAAATCACTCCAAAGATATGTATAGGGAGAAGTACCACCGACAGGAGATACACTGATTGCACCTTTGGTATCACATCCAGCGTCCTGCTTATTGATTGTAAGTTTTATGGTATCCGGTACATTCACCAATACATTGGAGGAATCAACGCATCCTTTTGAATCGGTAACCCGGACCTTATGTATCCCGGGGCAAAGATTTATGGCTGTGGACGTAGTCTGACCATCATTCCACAGATAGGTCAATGTTCCCGTACCCCCGCTTGCGTTTGCCGAAGCATCCCCGTTGCATTTATAAAAACAATCCGCCCCATTCGCTGTCGGACTTATGGAAATGGGTGGAGGATCGGTCAGAGAAATCACCACCGTCGTGTCACAGCCGTTGTCATCCGTGATAACGCAGGAATGCGCACCTGCAGCCAGGAAGTCCGCCCTATTCGTAGTCTGGCCGTTTGACCATAAATACGTATAAGGGGATGTGGCACCCGTTACCGTAAGCGTAATATCCCCGTCGTTATCCCCTGTACAGCTTGGACTTGTCGGGGTTACAATCACACTGTACGGCGGGGGTTCATCCACCGATGTATTGCTTATTTTCTGACAACCGTTCGCATCGGTGACCGTCAGTGTGTAGGATCCCGAACACAGGCCTGAAATATCCTTGTCGGTCGAAGCATAACCATCCGGCCCCGACCATGAATAGGAATAGGGCGGCGTGCCTCCTGACACGGAAACCTCTATTCTCCCGTTGCAATCCCCGTAACATGTAGCATCGTATGCCGTAAGTAGTACCGACAGGGCGGCAGGCTGGGCAACAATGGCGCTGTCAGTCTCGGAAACCATGCTTGCATCCGTTACCGTAACATAATATTTTCCTGCGGTCAGATTTACTGCAAACGAGTCCGTTACGGAAGAATTGGGACTCCATTCATACGTATAGGGACGGACGCCTCCCGTGGCCGTCACAACGACCTTCCCGTCGTTTCCTCCGTTGCATAAAACATGCGCCACCGCCTGTGCATCCACGACCAGCACCCCGGGCTCGGGCACCGAAAACTGCCTGGAGGTATCACAAGAATTATCGTCCGTCACGACAACGGTGTAATTGCCCCCATCCAGGTCTGTAATATCCTCATCCGTTGAACTGAAGGAATCCGGCCCGGTCCAGGAATAATCGTACGGTGCCGTCCCTCCGCTGGCCGTTATGTCAATGGCTCCGTCTCCCGCACCGTTGGATGAAACAGGGGTGACATTTCCACTGACCGTTAAAGCAAAGGGTTGGCTTACGGTGAATGTTGAATCCGCTTGACATGAATTGATATCTGTTACAGTAACATGATAATCCCCTGCGAGCAGTCCCACCTGGTCCTCATCCGTTGCCGGGCCGGATCCGGAGGGTGACCAGAGGTATTCGTTCGACCCATTGCCGCCCATAACCGTAATATCGATCTCACCATTGGCTTCCCCGTAACACTTTACATCCGTAATATCCCTGTTAATGGTAATGAGATCCGGTTCCGTTATGGTAATGGAGTCTTTCACAACGGTGGCAGGCACATCCGAATCGGTAAGGGTGACGATGTATTTCCCGGGTGCCAGATCCTGGGCTATGGGCGTTGTGTTGCCGGGATCATCCTCCCATGACCAGGAATAGGGAGGTACCCCGAATTCTCCCTTGACCAGGATATAACCATCATCGTCGCCATTACAGGTTGAATTCCTGACCTCCTCCCTTACAATAGTCAGGGGGTATTGATACTTGGCCAGGAATCCGTCATAGCCACCCGATTCATTATTGACGAGAATGGTATCGGGATCGGCCCTGGATCCAAAAAATATCGTGTCGGAGTCGAAATAACCCGCGATCAGGGTATTTCCCTGCGAATCAAATGCCACGCCCTTGCCGACATCGTCTCCATCTCCGAAAATTTCGCCACGATTAATGTAAATCCCCTCGTGATCATATTTTATAAATCCGGTATTCGTATTACCCGTTCCGGCCACATTTCCTGCAACCTGTACGAAATCCTCATCCAGGGACAATCCGAAAGCGTCGTCGTTCCCGATCTCTCCGGTGAAATCCGACCATAACAATCGACCATCTCGGTAATACTTGGCAATATAAAGATCCTGTGCATTGATCCCGGCCTTGACAGAAGACTTGTATACCGCCGTACTGTCAAAGGTAACATCAGATTCATATTTTCCCGACAGGTAAATACTGCCCTCGTCATCTGAAATCGCGGAATTTACATGATCGTTCCCGCCTGCGCCTCCCCGACGGGACCATACATAATCCAGATTTTCATCCAGTTTGATGACCATGGCATCCGAAGCTGTTGTATTCGTACCTTTTAATGTATCTGTGTCCGTGAGCGGGATGTAACCGTAGAGATCCCCTGATATATAATATCCCTCATGGGTCGTGCCGATGATCGAATTATTAATATTTTTAAAGGTTGTTCCATCCTGGTCGCTCCCAAAGTTTTTTACATCCGTAAGGGCGAGGCTGCTGAAACCACCCGAAATATCAAACCTGGCGATGAAATTATCCTTGGTACCGGGACCCACGAGAGCAAGCGTATCTCCAACCCCTGATCCGTAAACAAGATGATCCTTGAATAAACCGATTGCAACCAGGTAATTATTAACATCGTCCAGTACAATATCTTTCAAGCGTTGTGTTTTTGTGCCCCAGAAAACCCTCTTTGCTCCCTGAAATGTTCCATCTGTCAGGTAATGCGCAAGAAACGAATCGTAATTGTTATCGGGCTGAAGCGAGGTAGCGCTGTGACTGAAAAAAACCTCCGCTCCCTTATATGCCCCTCCTACATACAGGTTACTGCCATCCACTACCAGGCCAGCTATATCCTCGTTCTCGCTTGAACCGATAGACCTGGCCCACCTGAAATTACCGACCGGATCAAAACTGCAAATAAAAATATCATAGTTCCCCATGTTCGTCAGGGTTTCCGTTCCTATTACCAGATCAGCATCCCTGAAGACGCCCATCAGATAGACATTGTCACTGGCATCAACAGCAATATCCATATGGAAAGCCTCTGTATTTATCGCTCCAATGGTATCAAACAGGGTTGTCCACTTCCAGTCTCCCAGTGTCTGGGAAAACATGGGCAACACAGGCAGAAGAATCAGTACTGAGGCGATTAAGAACTTTCTCATTGTTTCCTGAATTAATTCAATTTGCTAAAGTTGATTAAAGGTATTTATTTTTCATCCGGGAAAATAGATAATTTTGACTGAACAATCATATTACAGGATTAAAATATCTTAAATAGCGTTATGATTAAAGTATTCACATCCGGCTTTAAATCAAAATTAAGAAAAATATTTAACTTCAATAACTTAGACTCTCATAACTAGATCGAGATTGCAGTATCCAGGAATGTAAGACTTAGGATTATCAAAACAGAATTCACGAAAAACATACGTCTTGTTTCCGTCTGGTTTAATCCCTGGCCGGATTACCTTCCCTATTTTCTGAAATCCGCATCATACAATCAATCCATTGAGATCCTGCTGTTCTCTGACCAGGAACCCCCTGCAGGAATGTCTTCAAATATTTCTTTTCAGAAATTCTCATTAACGGCTTTCCGGGAACTTGCCGCGGCACGGCTAGGCTTTCCAGTATCTGTTGAAAACCCCTATAAAATCTGCGACTTCAAACCCGCCTTCGGATTGTTATTCGAGGAATACCTGAAAGACTGCAACTACTGGGGGTATTGCGATCTTGATCTTATTTTCGGTAATGTTACCGGATTTTTGAACAAGATCTTACCGGATTACCCGGATATAATCAGCAGTTATATTGGTTTTATGTCCGGACCCATAAGTATCTTCAGGAATATTCCAACTGTTAATAAACTGTTTCAGGATTGCCCTGCTTACAAGGAAATATTACAAAACAAGAAACATTTCGCTTTCGATGAAAACATAGAGTCTCTATCCAAACAAATGACTCATACCACCCGGTTTGCTCATCTTGCCCCTTATCTCATCTGGTGTTACCGTAATAAGGTGCCTTTGAATGATTTGAGATATCATTTTCAATGGTATTATAAATTTATATCACTTAAGCCCGATCATCCCCGGGATTTGACAGAAGCTGTCTGGAGTGCCTCAATCCATGGCAGGATCAAAGCCAGTTTTAACAACATCCTTTTAACGGATCCTTATTTAAGAAGAACAAAACGAAAAAACTGGAAAATCTCCTGGCAGGGAGGAAAACTGTTTGATCTGGAAAAACATAAAGAAATTATGGCATTCCAATTCCAGGAAGGTAAAAAAACAGGGAAATTTATTACAGAAGAACCAGAGCCTGACGCGAATTCTTTTACGATCTCGCCCAACGGTATAAAAAATGAATGATTATCCGAAAATTGCTATAGTTATTCCTTATTTCGGGACTTGGCCAGAATGGTTCCCACTGTTCCTGAAGAGTTGCCAATATAATCCGGAAATCGATTGGATCCTGGTCAGTGACCTGAAAATCAAGTGTGCCTGTCCTGCCAACGTGAAATTGTTTGATGTAGGGCTTGGGGAACTCACTGAAAGGATCTCACAGATGTTTGGTCTGGAGGTTCAGATCAAATATCCCTACAAACTTACCGATTTCAAGCCCGCATTCGGCTGTATTTTCTCGGATTATCTGAGCAGTTATGCATTCTGGGGATATGGAGACATGGATCTGATATATGGTAAACTAAATCATTTCCTTTCGCCTGGTTTATTTGCCAGGTACGATATCATTTCCCCCAGCCGGGATTTTTTCCCGGGTCATTTCCTTTTGCTTCGCAACACCGATCCAATATGCAACTTTTTCAGGAGAGCGAGGGACTGGAAAAAAATTTTCAATGCCGAACTCTGTTTCTCTTTTGATGAGAAAAACAATAATGCAGGAATCCGACCTGAGCCGGAAATAATCCAGACTGAAATTTTCAGGCAGATCGAAAACCATCTGCTGGAATACAAAACAGGAAGGAATCAACTCCTGTCAATGCTGAACAAACTGATCGGCAGCAGGTGGAAAAAAAACAAATACAGCCGCGTTGATTTGAACGATTTCAATTCCATCCTGAACCAGGCCGCCAGAACAGGGGAGATCAAGGCCTTCCAGGCACAATTGTATTGCGATGATGTCATTTATAGAAGGGACCGGCTCAAGGGAACCGTTTCATGGAATGAAGGCATACTCCGGTTGGATAAAAAGGAAATCATGTATTATCATTTTCAGATGTCAAAATACAGCGGAATTATATTCGAGGAAAAAGAGGATGACTCTTTCGCTTTAAATTTTGTATCTCCTGAAAAATCGCCTGATTTTCCTGACGATAATGAGCAGGAGGGATTTTCTGGGAAAAGGGCTGAATAACTGAGCGTGATACTTATTCAGGTTTGAAAGCGTAGTTCCGTGCTGCTTCATTCTTTCCAAAACCGTATAATAAATCTTTTCCAGAACGGGTGTTTCTGCCATCAATGCGTTCAACCTGTTGAAAAAGTTATTGATCATGTCCCCATGGTTGATGTTCATGCTGTACATCCCGTCCCACAGGTGGACAACGCGGTGTTTTCTGAGAATACGCTCCTTTTCCTTATTCAACTTCACATCATACATTAAAAGATTCGTGGCCCATAATTTTTCGAAATTGGCAATCTGTACTATTAACATGGCGTTTCTGCTCACGACCTTGTCTCCGTAATCCACATAAGTATCACAGATCGATATCAGCCATCTTGAGTCGAACGTGGCACAAATCCGGTCAATATTCCGTTCCACCATTCCGGTAAAGGATCTCCATGAATTACTGGCATCCTTGTCCTTTCGTAAATTGACAATCAAAGATTTTACTTGTTGAAATAATTCTTCATCCGTCATTTGTGAGATATTTAGTCAGATAAGCATATTCCTTCATCTTTGTCAGAACCGATTTTTTCAAATCCTCAGGCCATGCAAGTTCTTCCCGGCTTCTGTGAGGTTCAGTGTAGACGATCCCAGCACAGGCTTTAATATAATCAGGTTTGGGTTCAAGTCCCAGGAAATCAAGTATCCGGCGCAACTCCTCCACAGGATTTGCAATGAAATTCTCATGATAGATATCCAGAATTTCAAGATCACCTCTCCTTATCAATCCATTGTTGATCTCAGCATTTCTGAAATAGTTGAAAATCCTTCTTTCAAAATCCTTGCGGACAGGTTCAGTCCTGCCGTCAAGGTGCCTGGTGACCATCGTCGAGATATTATCCAGAGGATGCCGGATCACATGTAAAATTTTCAGCTCAGTAGCCGTGATGTCCCTGAGCCGCTTGATAAGATCCGGGGCCCTTCCGATCCATAATGTGCTACGGTTTCCTTTTTTATCCCCTATTACAAAAGGCCTGCGGGTTCTGCCTTGAAACTGTCTGGGAACCTTATAAGAGTAACCGGTCCATTCATTTTGAAGCACTTTTGTAAACAGGTAGGAATTCCTGAATATACAATGATAGATCTGCTTCCTGTTGAAACCCTTTCTTACCATGTTCAGCACATCTGCCTCGATACTGATACAGGCATCCGGATGTGCATCCAGCATGGCTCCAAGTATACTGTGACCGCTCCGGGCGTAACCAATAAACAAACAATAAGTCCTGATCCTGGAATAGCGATTCCGGGACAGTTGACCTGATATCCAATATGAGAATTGTTTTAAATTCTGAATAAAATACCTCAGGTATTCTTTCAGCTTTTGTTTCGAGGTCTTATAGATAATTCTCCCGATAATGTTCCGGAAGAAATACTCCAAATTACAAACCGGTACACGGATGGATTGCAGGATCCGGATACCTTCCTGGATAAATAAGGAATAATCCGCTTTCAGCAACTCAGATCTTGTTATCGATTCTATCAGATCAATTTCAGAGAGCGAAAGCACATTCTGCCATTCTGTCAATTTCCCAGCAATGGGTGACTTGGTTATGTTTTTATGTATTTCCCTGTACGCAACGGGAATTCTCTCAAACAAATCGCCCTTATCTGGGATTATCTTAAACATCCTTATCCCAAGCCTTTCAACAACCGGTACCAGGGTATTTTCAGGTGCAACTATAAGATCTTCGAATCGTACTACCCAGACATCATAAATGAGCCGATATTCCCGGCTTTTCCTGGCGAACTCCTTCCAGAAAACAGATGTAAATCCCGGATTGTCCGTCATGGGTTTATCCGTCCCGGGTATTCTTGTCATTTTTTGAGAAAGGATTACCCCACGGGGATCTCTCAAAAGGGCTACAAATTGAAATTCGGTCCCCTGGACCATGGTTTCCCGGATCAGGGGTACAAGATGAATCAGTCGTTCTGATTTAAACAGGATCACCTCAGCATGGGGCTTGTTATTCACCCTGTAACGATTCAGGATTGTACAGAACGCATCGAGGTGGGTTCTGTCTGTTGATATCCGGCTGATATCTAATTCATCAAGATTCCAGTACTTCAGTTTATTATCGTTCTCTATGGCGATTTCCAGGCTTCTTTGCAGATCCCAGTGATTGTCAATTTCCCTTGAAGGATCTTCCAGCAGCATATTGACAAGCAGGTCCGCCTCGGGGCAGACACAGATCTGGTTTGAACAACTGAGTATCTGAGAAAGATAGGTTGAACCGGATCGGTTTACATATGTAAGGAAAATGATTTTCATTCGGAATAATAGTCTAATATGACCTGATGCAAATTTTCTTCAAACTTATCCAAGGTATAATTCTCACGGTAGAGCTTATACCCCGACCGACCCATTTGTTCCCTTAAGGGTTTATCGCCAATAAGACGTTCAAGGTATTGCGCGAACTTTTCGGGATCATCCTTCTGTACTAGAAAACCGGTGATTTTATGCCGGACCATATCGGAAATAGCGCCAATGTCGGATGCAACCACGGGTAATGCATGTTGCATCGCCTCAAGAACAACAAGGGGCATGCATTCTTCCTCGAACATGGATGGGAAAAGGAATATATCTGCATTCAGGTATGCCTGCCGTTTCTCTTTTCCATATCTTGCCCCAAGCAAAAAAATACGGTCCCTAATATCAGCCGTTCCAAGCATCCGGGAAAATCTGGTCTCATATTTTTTTCGCATGAAATCACCCATGATATGCAATTCAATGTTTTCATGCTTCATCGCCAGGGACCGAAAAATCCGGATCAGCTTATAAATACCCTTGGAGGGGAAGAGGTTGGAAACAAATAAAATCCTGACACGCTTATCATCACGCTGCTTCCCAAATGATCCGGTCTCAGCTGGTACATTGGGAAGACAAGCAATTCTGGCATTCGTAAGATTCAAAGGTTGAATCTCCTCCTCAATCAGTTTCTGGGAAACATGTATAATCAATGAATCGCTGAAAATCTTTTTTACCAATCGCAAATAGACAGGGCGATGATTTCTCTTCCTGATCCCCCTGTTATGGATATGGAAGATTGTTTTAACCTCCATTCTTTTTATTGCCAAGGCAAAGAGAAGATCACGCCAGAATCCCCAGCCGACTGGCATGAATGAAATGTAGACTATATCGGGACGTTTCTCCAATATTGTTTGCCTTAATTTCCTTTTTAACCTGAAAAAAACCAAAATCTTCCCGATACTGAATTTTCTTAGATCTTCCAGCCGGGTGGAAAACCGGATCTGCAGCAGATGTTTTTCGATGTTTCTATTAATCGAATGGCTGTTCCAGATCAATTTATTGATCATCGAAACTCCATGTACTGGCGGCGGGAGCTGTAGAAAATAAAGTACCTTGATATCATGTTTTTCCATACAGGGCTGTTGTAATATTCTTCCAGGTGACGTCGAAAGTTCCCTTCTGCCTAATGGTCTCCACTGCATTTTTGCCCAGATTCCTGCGATGCTTTTCATCATTATACAGCCTGATAATCCAGTCCCTCATTTCATTTTGTGTGCTGAAAAGTATTCCGTTCTTTTTATGATCCAAAATATAACCTTTCAATCCGGGCAGATCTCTGCAGAGGACCGCGCAACCGCATGCCATTGCCTCCAGTAATGTATTTGGCAATCCTTCCCGATCTGAATTAATAATTACCAGGTCAGCCATATTATAATAATCCTCCAGATGGTCCTGATGACCAGTGAATACCAATTTGCTTCCCAGTTTGTTTTTCCCTTCCGTAACAATTTGCCTGGCATCATTGTATTCATGAAACAATAAATGATGTTTTGCAAACTCATATTCCCCGATGACATAATAATTCAAGTCATATTCCAGAGTCGCAATCACATTTACGGTATCTAAAATACCCTTTCTATGAATTACAAAACCAACTGAAAGGATAAGAAAGCAATCCTTTTCTATTCCATATTGCTTCCTCAAAGCCACGCATTTCACGATCTCTGACGGATAAAAAATTTGAATGTCAACACCTTGTGGACATACTAACATTCTGTTGCCTTGTGGAATTAAATCTGCATATCTTCTGGAAAACGCAGGTGATATTGCATGATAAAGATCTAATCGAGCAAGTATCTTCTTGTTGACAGACCTCAGTATCCTGTTTTTACGCCTTATGAGTGATGGTATATCATCCACACCCAGAAGCAGTGATTGTAATATCACTTCCTTACGTGCAATATTACACATAATGATAATTGCCTGAAACGCAATCGTTTTGCCTCCATAAATAATAATAGCGTCGGACCTGAGTATATAAATAAAATAAAATGGTCCAATAATAAAAAGGGATAATATTTTTGTGAACAGATTCCTGTTGAAATAAGGAATCCGTCTTATGGGTACACCATCACAGATTTCATATGAAGGATATCTTAGATTGCGATTGAAAGTAAGAAGCATAACTTTATGGTGTTCCCTGATCAGAAAACGTGCAAATCGGAATGCATTGAGCCCACTACCGGAGGATTCAGGTATGGTATAAGGGGTTACCAGTAAGACTCGTTCCGGTGTGACAGGATTTTTCAAGAGTAGTAGTATAAATTGAATATTCTTAGTAAGGAATTCTCTTATCTTTCGTTAGTTAAACATCCTATTATGCCGCCTTCTGACAAAATTAAAGTTTTAGACAGGATATGAAAATAGCTATAACTGGGACAAGGGGTATTCCAAATCAATATGGTGGATTTGAACACTTTGCCGAGAGTTTATCGATAAAACTAGTGCAAATGGGCCATGAGGTATGGGTATATAATCCAGTATATCATCCTATTAAAGAGCCCTTATACCGAGGGGTTACTATCGTATATAAAAAGTCCCTCGAATCTTTGGTCGGATCAGCCGGGCATTACATATTTGACCTTCAGTGTATGAAGAATGCAATTTATAGAAAGGTGGATATAATCCTAGAATGCGGATATGCAAGCGCCGCCCCATGGTACCCTTTTCTCAAAAGAAGAAAGACGGTACTGATCACGCATATGGACGGCATGGAGTGGATGAGAAAAAAATGGGGAAACGTCACCCGAAAGTTAATACATCTGGCAGAAAAAATGGCTGTCAGGTATTCGGATTCCATTGTTTGCGACCATCCCGTCATTGCAGATTATTACCGGGAACAGTATTCAGTAAATCCGGAAATAATAACCTTCGGTGCGAGGATCAGGGAAAAGTATGAGGAGGGAATTCTACATGAGGCAGGATTCGAACCTGGAACTTACTGCCTGCTGGTCGCCAGGTTGGAACCGGAAAATAACATAAGAATGGTTATTGAGGGTTTTCTCAATGCCGGAATGAAAGAATCACTTGTCATCGTCGGGAATCATTCAGGTATATATGCACATTCCATTTTCAAGGATTATAAGGGGAACAAACAACTGGTATTTACAGGAGGCATTTACGATGAAAAGCTACTGGATCACCTGAGGCATTTTTCAAAAGTAGTTCTTCACGGTCATTCCGTCGGAGGCACTAATCCTTCCCTGCTGGAAGCTATGGCTGCCGGTTCTCTTATAATTGCTCATGACAATCCATACAATCGATGGGTGCTCGGTGAGAATGCCGGCTATTTCAATTCGGCGGGGGAACTCAGTATATTATTATCTGAAATCGAAAGGATCAGGTCTTACAGTCAGCCACTAATCGACAGGAACCTCGAAAGGATCCGCAAGGATTTTCAGTGGGACTCGGTGGTGAAACGGTATGAAATGCTTTTTTCGAACCTGACAGGTACAGCAGGCTAACCAGCAATCCTCTGAACGGAAGGCTGGTGGTTCCGGACAATCGGCAGGAAGTTGTACCGGTTGCTGTATTTCCCCAGGACCTGGGGCAGGGTGTAGTAAAGGTTCTTTTTCGCCTTCTCCGAATCGTGGAAAACGATGATGGAGCCGGGGCGCATGTTGGCTTCGACGTTGGCGAGGCATTGCTGGGGACTGATCCCCGGGTCGTAATCCTGGCTGAGAACGTCCCACATGACGATGTTGTAATCTCTCTTTATCTCCCGGATCTGGGTTTTCCGGAATCTCCCGTAAGGCGGGCGGAAGAGCCGGCTGTCAATGTTGTGGCTGGCCAGCCGGATGTCATCCAGGTACTCAGAAGTCGGTGTCCTCCATCCTCTTAAATGGCTGTATGTGTGATTGCCCACCGCGTGTCCGCCGTCCAGGATCGAGGCGTATATTTCCGGGCATCGTTCCACGTTACGCCCCAGGCAAAAGAACGTGCTCCTGGCCCCGTATTCCTTCAGGCAGTCCAGCACCCATGGAGTAACATCGGGGGTCGGACCGTCGTCGAAGGTCAGGTAGACGGTTCCCGGTTCTGCATCTTCGTGCGACGAGAAATGCCAGATCAGCTCCGGGAAGAGCTTCATGACCAGAATCGGTGTCTTTACAAACAGCATAGCGGCGCAAAATTAAGAATTTGATCGATATAACTGCAAGAGTTGCTGAAATGTTTCCCGCTGTTTTTCAATAATTTCTCCCTGACCATACCTCGAACCGACAAGGAGCAGTTCCTGAAGTGTGTGGAGCCGGATCTGTTTTTCGTAATCGGTATCCGCATCGTATTCCCCTTCAAGAGTGAGGAAATAACGGAGTTCTTCCTCCATGAGGCCGAATAAGTCCACCATGTATTCCCTGGCCTTTGCCACCTCTCCCACCCTGAAATAGGACTCAATGATGGGTACCATGAAATAATCGAACGGGGCGGCATGGGATGGAATCGCCTCCATGCACCGGTCGAGTGCAGCCTTCGCCTCTGCCGTATCCCCTTCAGCCAGGCATGCCTCGGCGAGGCGGCCGAAATTATTCCTGAAATTGATCAGCATGCGCCGGTTGTTCTCATCCAGGTAGACCGAGGGGTCCGTGATCCCTCCCCACCTGAATTTGTTCACCATGTTGTCAAAGAGTATTTCCGTGTCTATGCTTCCGATCTGGCCGCGGGACGGGGACTGCCGAACGGGTACCACCCTGTAGGCGAGCCCTTCAAGCTGAAAATATTCCTGCAGGTTCATGTACAGATCCCTGGATACGGTTACCGCGTAGTAAACGGGCCGCTCCCAGTCGTTATGGTCCAGCAGATCCAGGACCATTACTTCGTTCTTCATAATGCCGGAGGACGGGATCTCCCAGCGCATTTCGGGAACAATCCGGTCAGCCTGTTCGGGCCTTACCGTGCCGGTGGCAAGGATTCGCTCCCGGTCGACCCGGATCCTGAATTTTCTTGCCGGGATGTAATCGATCCTCTCCCGGCTGTTCCCGATGGTTTTGGTCCTCGGGTTTTCACTCCTCAGAAAGGCCATGGCTTCTGACAATTCGACATAATCCTCTATGCGGTCTACCAGGTATACAAAATCCCGCTTCCCCGTCCGGTACTGGTTCTCCTTCATCGCAAACGGCACCGGGTCGGAATCATAGGCCTTCCGTGCCACCTGATCGATGTACCAGTCCGCGCTCAGGTAACTCAGGTTGACCACCCGGACATCCGTCCTTACGCCTTCCACTTCCTGGATGTACCAGAGCGGGAAAGTATCGTTGTCACCGTTGGTGAAGAGTATGGCATTGGGAGCACAGGAATTCAGGTAATTATATGCAAAATCCCGGGCTGTGAACCGGCCGGACCGGTCGTGGTCGTCCCAGTTTTCCCTGGCCATGATGCCCGGCACAAGCACCAGGCAGAGGAGCGTAAATAGTGCCGGAACAAGGATTCCACGGCTGTGTTTCTTAAGGATCGTGGACAGGGAGAGGGCTCCCAGTCCTATCCAGATGGAAAAGGCATAGAATGAACCCGCGTAGGCATAGTCCCGCTCGCGCGGCTGGAAAGGATACTGGTTCAGGTACACCACGATGGCCAGGCCGGTCATAACGAACAGCAGGAGAACGACCCAGAAGTCCTTTTCATGCCTTCGGTAATGGAACAGTGCTCCCGCCAGTCCCAGAAGAAGCGGCAGCATGTAATAACGGTTGCGGGCAGGATTATCCCTCAGGATGCCGGGAAGCCTTTCCTGTGGACCGAGCCGGGCATCGTCGATGAAACCGATACCGCTGATCCAGTTGCCCCGGTACACCTCCCCGTATCCCTGGAGGTCGTTCTGGCGGCCGGAAAAGTTCCACATGAAGTACCGAAGATACATATGCCCCACCTGGTAGCGGAAGAAAAACCGGAGGTTCTCCCCGAAAGTGGGTTTGCGGAGGACTTCCGATTCACCGTCCGGGTAGGTGACCGAGATCGCCCGGCCTTTGACCCTGCCCCATTTCTGATAAGCTTCCTTATGATCGGGTTCGGAACTCCACATCCTTGGGAATACCGTCATGAACCTTTCGTCGTAAACCAGTTTCTGGCGGTACGCCGTAATCTCGTACTTGCCGTCTATTTTGGTACGGATCGGTTTGCCTTTATCCCCGGAAAGGATGGGTGCATTGTAGTACTGTCCCCGGATCAGGGGACTCGAACCGTACTGCTCGCGGTTCAGGTAGTCGAGCAGGGAGAAGACGGTTTCGGGATCGTTCTGTTCCATGGGCGTGTTGGCCATGGACCGGATCAGGATAACGCCGTAGGAATAGTACCCTATCGCGATGACCGAGAAGGATACCAGGATGGTGTTCAGGAGAACCTTGCGCCTGCGGTGCGACCAGTAAACCAGGTATCCCAGGATACCGGCTGCTGCGATGGTGAATATCACCGCTCCCGAGTTATACGGTAGCCCAAGCCCGTTCACTGTGATCAGTTCAAATATGCCCGCCACCTTTACAATGCCGGGAATGATGATGTACAGCATGACCAGTAAAAGCAGTACCGAAACCCCGAGGCTGGCCAGGATTCCCTTCCGGGTCGGTTCATACCTTCGGAAATAATACACCATAACGATGGCCGGGATGGCCAGGAGGTTCAGCAGGTGTACCCCGATCGAGAGCCCCATGAGATAAGCGATCAGGACGATCCAGCGGTTGGAGCCGGGCTTCCCGGCAATGTTCTCCCATTTCAGGATGGCCCAGAAAACCAGTGCGGTAAAAAGGCTGGATGTTGCGTATACTTCCGCTTCCACCGCCGAGAACCAGAATGTATCCGAAAAGGCATAGGCCAAAGCACCCACCAGTCCCCCTCCCAATACGGCTACGATCCCCCCGGGTGTAAGCTCACCGTTACGGCCAGGGATTTTCCTTGCCAGGTGGGTTATTGTCCAGAACAGGAATGCAACGGTAAGGGCGCTGGCCAGGGCGGAAACGGTATTGATCCATTTTGCCACCTGTCCGGGCGAAGAAGCAAACAGGGAGAAGAACCGGGACAGGAGCATGAAAACCGGTGCCCCGGGCGGATGTCCCACTTCCAGCTTGTATGCAGCTGCTATGAATTCGCCGCAGTCCCAGAAGCTTGCAGTCGGTTCCTTGGTAAGAATGTAAACAATTGCGGAGGCGAGGAATACGATCCAGCCCGTGAGGATGTTGGCCCGCCTGAATGTGGTCATAATTGTAAATAAACGCAATTTTGGTGAGATTCTTCCGGGTTTTAAGAAAATTTAACGCACTGCCGGGGCCATGAAACGCAGGTATGCGGATACCCGTGCACAGGATGCAGGATGGACAAAAATGCAGGTATGGGTTTCACAAAAGTACCCCTGTAAAGCGCCAGGGGCGGGAGGCCCAGTATTTCCCGGAATAATCAATGCCGATGCGGGGACCCTTCCGGACTTCGACCCTGCCCGGGTGGTCCTCTACCCATAGGCGCCCGGATCGGCTGAGATCCTCGCCGTAGAAATCACCCCCGATCCGGAACTCACGGGTCACCCGTCCCGGACCACTGACCGGTTCCAGTCCCCGGATCAAAACGGCCTGTGGCAGGTCCCGTTCCCCGGTTACAAGGTTCAGCATCCAGTACATCCCGTAGATCAGGTATACATAAACATGCCCGCCCGGGCCGAACATAACCTCCGTCCTGGGTGTC
This sequence comes from uncultured Bacteroides sp., assembly GCA_964575235.1. Classification (GTDB taxonomy): domain Bacteria; phylum Bacteroidota; class Bacteroidia; order Bacteroidales; family SM23-62; genus SM23-62. Next base: position 11,156 of record CAZNQG010000013.1, on the reverse strand, counting down.
CTCCCCCTGGATGCATGACAGGCCTGGTCTTCCGCTCCCCGGTAAGCTTCCACTTCGGTGATGCGGCCGGAAATCCTCCGGCCATCCTCCATCTTCCGCACCAGCAGTTTTCCCAGGAGTGCGGGTGCCACCTCGAGAACATCTCTCCGGTAAAATCCCGCATCCAGTCGGTTCTGGACGGTGGATTTCAGCGAACTTCCCCTGCCGTTCATTAATATACGATCTTGTCGGATTTCTGATCCCACAGGTTAAAGGCCTCGATGGATTCCCTGCCCAGCATCCGGGTGAAACGGATCTCACGTTTGTCCAGGGGCCTGCCGGTCTCCTCGTACAGGTGCTCGTCCTTGAAGCCGTAGAGCGTTGCATCTTCACGGGTATTGCCATAGTATATTTCGCGGATCCCGGCCCAGTAAACTGCTCCCAGGCACATCGGGCATGGCTCGCAGGTGGTATACAGGATGCAGTCGTCCAGCCTGAAGTTCCCCAGCTTTCGCGCAGCGGCCCGGATGGCATTTACTTCCGCATGGGCCGTGGGATCGTTGTCATCCGCCACGCTGTTCACTCCGGTGGCAATGATTTCGCCCCTGCGTACGATAAGCGCTGCAAAGGGTCCACCTCCTTTCTCAATATTTTCGATCGACATCCGTATGGCCTGCCTCATTATTTCTTCATGTTTCAACATATCGATAACCGTTCTTTTTTTAAGGCCATTCTTTCCGGGACCGGCACGGATCATTCCTTACCCGGGACTGTCGCCAGCAGGAAAAGAGAATAGAAAAAGGCGAAAAAAGATACTCCGGTGTGGGTTTCCAGGGTATCTTCGTTCAGCATGGAAAGCAGGGCCACCATCAGGAACATCCATATAAAATAATCCCTCATCTTGCCTTCCAGGTAAACCGGAAACAGGAAGCCGAACATGATCCACAGAAAACCGAGAATCCCGTAGGTCACCAGGAAGGTCAGGAACTGGTTGTGTGCCCTCAGCCTCCAGCGTTCTTTCAGTGGACTCCCCATCCGGTTGTAATATTCTTCGTAGGCTATCTTTACATCTCCCGTTCCCACGCCGAACAAGGGATGTTCCTTGATGATCCCAAGGGCAGCCTGGAGATAGAGGATGCGCTGTGTGACCGAATGCCCTGAGGGATTCCCGCCTTTCCGGTAAACATCCAGCTGCCACAGGATCTCATAGATCTTGGCGTAGAAACTCCATTTCCTCCCGTAAAGATAATTGGCTTTCCCCTGTTCAATGCATTCAATGTCTTCCCTGCTCAACCGGCTTACCCCTACCGAATCCTTTTTAAGTCCCAAAGAAGTAAGGTACCGGATGAGCGTATACTTGATCCGGTTCCCCTGGGCATCCAGCCCGTTGTAATCTATGCTGCTCACACGGTTCCATTCCTGCTCAAGTTCCGGTTCGCAAACGTATAACCAGATGTAATATCCGTTCTCTATAAATGGACTGTTGAAATCATGCACATAGGGCCTTCCGCTGGGTGTGGTTTGTTCGATGGTTTCCGGGTCTATCTTTTCCACCTTGTAAAACCGGCCGAGGGATTTGGTCAGCAGTGAAAGGCCGAGCAGCAGGGCTGCCAGCATGAATACCGCCAGGGTCCACCGCAGAACAACACTCCATACCCTGAAAAGGTAGATCCAGAATATGACGTAGGAGACGATCAGGAAAATCACGATACCCGTGATGGCCTGGAGTATGAACAGAAACACGATCAGCCAGATCATGGTAGCCGTGTAAACCGCCGGTTCCCATTTTTTCGGTGCCATGCCGCGTGAAAAAACCATGTAGGCCAGGGAGAAAATGGCCATGTTGATCAGGAGCGAAAACCGGATGTGGCTGATGAACAGGGATACCTCCCGCATGTCCTTGTAAGGAACATCGATGACCCCTATCAGAACGGAAATGCTGGCCAGGGAACCGATCACGACCCCGGCAACCAGGGCGAGCAGGATCCACTTCAGTTGCATGCGGGTGACCGGGGGACTCGTACCGGCAATGACCACAAGAGCCAGGACCGGAAGTTTGATCTTAAGGTCATGGAGGGCATAGGCATAATGACTGGTGTATAGCAAACCCAGCAGGAACACCGCATAGACCGAAAGGATCAGCCATATGGATTTCCGCTGCCTGAACATCAGCCACTTTTCCCTGAAACGGCCTTCCAGCAGCCAGTTACTGAAAAGGACGATCTGGAAAACACTCGTTGCGAAAATCGACAGGGGAAGGCTTGCTGCGAGACAGGCAAGACTTAAAAAATAGATTTTTGTGTGGACTTCCTTGCCTAACATGGGAAATTTCAGGTGCAACGGATTATACCCGCAATTTATAACATATTATCTCAAACCCTGCAACATTACATGCCGACCCACGGAAGTAACATATTAATTAGTTGATCCACTGGGCGTTAATGTAAGAAAAAATTATTTCCGGGGATTCTTACCGTATTCAAAAAAAGATTTGTATTTTTGCGAACCACAATTTCAGGGTTTGAGAACCTTATACAGAATATAAATCAAGCAAAGTGGACACGTTGAGCTATAAGACCAAATCGGCAAACAAGGAAAGCGTCAAGAAGGAATGGGTCCTTGTGGATGCAAAAGATCAGGTGCTGGGAAGGCTGGCCAGCAAGGTGGCCATCATCCTGAGGGGAAAGAACAAGCCGAATTTTACGCCACATGTGGATTGCGGGGACAACGTTATAATCGTCAACGCCGAAAAAGTCAGACTTACGGGAAACAAGCGTACCGACAGGCAGTATTTCAGGCATACCGGGTACCCGGGCGGACAGGTGATCGATACCCCCGAAAAGCTCTTCAACCGGAAGCCGCATGCGGTGGTCGAGAATGCAGTCCGGGGGATGCTCCCGAAAAACCGCCTGGGACGCCAGCTTTTCAGGAACCTGCATGTATACGTGGGACCGGAACATCCGCACGAGGCTCAACAACCCAAAGAAATCAATTTAAAAGACATCCGATAAGCATATGGAGGCGATCAACACCATCGGAAGAAGAAAAGCCGCGGTTGCCAGGGTATATTTGAACGAGGGCAAAGGACAGATCACCGTCAACCAGAAAGACTTTAAGGAATATTTTCCGCAGGAAACACTGCAATACGTAGTAGAACAGCCGATCAAAGTAGCTGAAGTCGAGGGTAAATATGACATCCGGGTCAACCTCGACGGAGGCGGATTTAAAGGGCAGGCGGAAGCACTTCGCCTGGCCATTGCCAGGGCGCTGATCAAGGTCGATCCCGAGATCAAGCCGATTCTCAAATCACAGGGACTGCTTACCCGTGATCCGCGTCAGGTAGAACGGAAAAAGCCCGGCCGTCCCAAGGCGCGCAAGAGATTCCAGTTCTCCAAGCGCTAAGCCGGGTCATGTTTAGTATCTAAACCGGTAAGACTCCCGCTGGCCGGGACTACTTACGGGTTGACAAACAGAATGTAAACACAATTCAATAATAATGTCACAAATTAGTTTTAACGATTTACTGGATGCAGGTGTGCATTTTGGGCACCTTAAAAGAAAATGGAATCCCAACATGGCCCCGTATATTTTCATGGAAAAGAACGGGATACACATCATCGACCTTCAGAAAACGGCCGAGAAACTGGAAACGGCCTCTTCAGCGATGAAACAGATCGCAAAATCGGGAAGGAAGATTCTCTTCGTGGCCACCAAAAAGCAGGCCAAGGACATCGTGGCTGAGCGGGTGCAGAATATCAACATGCCCTATGTTACGGAACGCTGGCCGGGCGGAATGCTGACCAATTTCCCGACGATCCGCAAAGCGGTCAAGAAAATGACTGCCATCGATAACATGGCTACCGACGGTACCTTTGACACCCTGTCCAAACGTGAAAAACTGCAAATCACCCGTCAGCGCGCCAAGCTCGAACGGAACCTCGGGAGCATCGCCGATCTTACCCGTCTGCCGGCTGCCCTTTTCGTGGTTGACATCTCCAAGGAATACATTGCCGTACGGGAAGCAAGCCGTCTGAACATTCCGGTGTTTGCTATGGTTGACACCAATTCCGACCCGACCATGGTGGACTTCCCCATCCCGGCGAACGACGACGCATCGAAGTCCATATCCCTGATCGTGAGTGTGGTTTGCCAGGCGATTGAGGAAGGCCTGAACGAAAGAAAGATGGAGCGTGAAAAGGAAGCGGCGGAAAAGGAGAGGGAGGCCGAACTTCAATCCGAGGAAGAGGAAGAAGAAGCAGGAGCAGCCAAAAAAGCAGATGAAGGAATGGAACCGCAAGAGGGAGACGAGGTTCTGGAAAGGTTAACCGAACTGGCCGAAGAACGCAAGTCATCTGCCAAGACAGCAACCAGGAAGCATACCAGGGATGAAGACGATGAAAATTAACGGAAACATTCTTAACAAAATACATACGACATGTCTGAAATAAAAGCTGCTGATGTTGCGAAACTCAGAAAAATGACCGGTGCCGGAATGATGGACTGCAAGCTGGCCCTGCAGGAAGCAAACGGTGATTTTGACAAGGCTACCGAGATTATACGGAAAAAAGGACAGGCCGTGGCCAGCAAACGGGCTGACCGTGAGGCCAGCGAAGGGGTTGTCCTGGCCAAAGCCACGGCTGACGGTAAAAACGGGGTAATGATCGTGCTCAACTGTGAAACGGACTTCGTTGCTGAAAACGAGAATTTCATAAAATTTGCCAACAGCATCCTTAACCTGGCCGCCGAGAAACTGCCTGCCGACCTGGATGCCCTGAAGTCACTCAAATCCGGGGACAAGTCCGTAAGCGATGCGGTTACCGAGCAGATTGGCGTGATCGGCGAAAAACTCGATATTCCCTTTTACGAAAAGATCGAGGCGGAAAACGTTACGGCTTACATACATCCAGGGAATATGCTGGCCAGCCTGATCGGTCTCAACAAGACCGTGGCCGATCCGCAGATCGGGAAGGACATAGCCATGCAGGTTGCTGCCATGAACCCGGTCGCCGTTAACAGGGAAAGTGTTTCCCAGGATATCGTTGACAAGGAGCTTGAGATCGGCCGGGAACAGGCACTGAAGGAAGGCAAACCCGAAGAGATCCTGGACAAGATTGCACAGGGAAAGCTGAACAAATTCTTCAAGGAAAACACCCTGCTCGACCAGGCCTTTATTAAGGATAACAAGAAATCCATCAGCCAGTATCTTCAGGAATCCGACAAGGACCTCACGGTAACCGGTTTTATCCGTTACGGTCTGAAGGATTAGGTAAAATAACAGCCGGGATGAACCGCGGCCGACGTTATGTTGGTCGCGGTTTTTTTTTATTGACTATATTTATTCTTTCAATCTGCACGCCATGGTCAAATACAAAAGGATCCTGCTGAAACTGAGCGGGGAATCCCTTGCGGGGGATGCCGGGCACGGTATTGACCCGGCAAGGCTGGACGAGTATACCAGCCAGGTGAACGAAATAAGCGGAATGGGTGTTGAAGTGGGAATTGTCATCGGCGGGGGAAATATTTTCCGCGGCATATCGGGAACCGGAGAGGGATTTGGCCGGGTCAGGGGTGATTACATGGGCATGCTTGCCACGGTGATCAACGGGCTTGCCCTGCAGTCTGCCTTCGAGGGGTCAGGAAAAAAAGCATCCCTCTTTACGGCCATCTCAATGGAGCCGGTCGGCATCCGATTCAACAGGGATAAAGCGGTGGACTGCCTGTCCAGTGGGGAAATTGCAATCTTCACTTTCGGGACGGGGAATCCTTATTTTACCACCGATACGGCGGCATCCCTGAGGGCCGTTGAAATCAAGGCCGATGCCCTGCTCAAGGGAACCCGTGTAGATGGTGTGTACAACGCGGATCCGGAAAAAGACCCTTCGGCCGTTAAATACGACGAGATCACCTTCGAACAGGCCATTGCAAAGAACCTGAAGGTAATGGACCAGACAGCTTTCTCCATATGCATGGAAAACCGTCTCCCGATGGTCGTATTCAACATGAACCACAAGGGCAACCTGAAGCGCGTCATTCAGGGCGAGGGTATTGGAACTTTAGTAAAAATCTGATTATCTTTCGTTTTTAACTGCAAAACAGACCAACCATGGACGAACTTGTTACAATGGTGCTCGACGAAACCAGGGATAAAATGGAGAAGTCCATAAAACACCTCGAAAACGAACTTGTGAAGATCCGGGCAGGCAAGGCTTCCACACATATCGTGGATGGAATCATGGTAGATTACTACGGGGTGCTGACTCCCCTGAACCAGGTATCCAACATCGGGACACCCGATCCAAAGACCGTTGCCATACAACCCTGGGAGAAAAACATGATCGATCCCATCGAAAAGGCCATCATGCAAGCCAACATCGGAATCACCCCCGAAAACAATGGCGAGGTCATCCGCCTGAACATTCCCCCCCTGACCGAGGAACGCAGGAAAGAACTGGTCAAAAAGGTCAGGCACAAAGGTGAAGACACAAAGGTGGGAATCCGGAATGTCCGACGGGAGGCCAACGAGGAGCTGAAAAGTCTTCAGAAGGACGGCCTTCCCGAAGACGAGCAGAAAAACGGGGAAGCCGAAGTTCAAAAACTCACCGACCAGTACATTGAAAAAGTCGATACGGATGTGGAAGCCAAGGAGAAAGATATTATGACCGTTTAGATCCGTAAGATCGGCTTATGATCCGCCCTACCCCCTCGCTGCAATTTGTACACATATCGATCTCCTTCCTGCCGGTCAGGACCATGCTCCTGAAAGAACGGTAAGATTCCCCTTTCCATATATCCGCGAAATCCTGTTCCCCTGCCGATCCCATCGGATAAAGGGCACATTTGTCGAAGCAGCAGGGGACGATCCGTGCATCGCTTGTGATCACCGCAGTTTGCCACAGCCTGCTGCAGCGGTTCCGTAATTTTCCCCGCAGGCTCCAATTCCCCGAACGATCCTTTTCATAACGGCTGTACCGGGCTTCCTGCGGTATCCATTCTTCCGCCAATGAGAGATCCTCCACCTGGGCCGATTTGATCCATACCCGGTCCGCCCCCAGCGCTTTTGCATACTTGCGGATCCCTTTCAGCTGTTCCTGGTTGTGCCGGAACACCAGGAACTGGACAACGATCATGGGACGGCCCGAACCGGCCTCCCTGCGGATCCGGTTCAGCGTCCGAATACCCTCCTCAACCTTTCCCAGATCCCCACCCCTGCGGTATGCCCGGTAGGTTTCCGCGTCCGTGCCGTCGAGCGAAACAATGATCCTTCCAAGTCCCCCCCTTACCAGTCCCCAGCAAACATCCTCGGTCAGCATCTGCCCGTTGGTGGAGGTCTGGGTGTATATCCTCCTTTCAGAGGCAAGCCTTACAAATTTCGGGAACTCCCTGTGCATCAGTGGCTCTCCCTGGAAGTAAAGGCTCAGCATCAGGGTGGTATCCGAGATTTCATCCAGCAGCCGCTCGTACCGGTTCCGTTCCATGAATTTGTTGCCGCGTGAAACCCGGCCGGTGCCGGTTGCACAGTGGGGACAGGAAAGGTTGCATACCGAGGATGTCTCAACGCTCACAAACCATGGCATTCCCCATACCAGGGGCCTTTTCAGGAGGCTGGAAAGCAGCAGGGAGGTCCGTACAAGCAGCAGGTTCCACAGCTTTCGGAGGGTCAGTGTCTTTCCAAGGTGTAAGGCATTCCTGAGCATGGCCATTCTGTGGATTGGCACCGGTCCGGTTAAATGCTTTTTCGGCTTCCCGCCTTTCTCTAATCGGATTCAAGCAGGTTGTATAATTCGTCCAGCCGGGGAGTCAGGATGATCTCGGTGCGCCGGTTCTTCTGCCTGGCCTCGGCCGTGCCTGCATTGTCGACCGGCAGGAATTCCCCCCTGCCGGATGCCACCAGGCGGGTGGGGTCTATGGTTGAGTTGTCCAGGATTATGCGTACGATCGAGGTGGCCCGCTTAACGCTGAGGTCCCAGTTATCGTTAAATGATGGGTTAGACCTCACCGGCACATCGTCGGTATGCCCCTCCACGGTGATCTTGATGTCCGGATTCTTTTCCAGCACTCCCGCCAGCGTTTTCAGTGCCTGTACCCCCCGTGGATCGACCTCGATGCTGCCGGTCTGGAAAAGCAATTTTTCGTCCATCGAGACATACAGCATCCCGTTTTTGGTGTAAACCGAAAGTCCTTCTTTCTCAAAACCAAACAGGGCAGATGAGATGGCATCCTTCAGGGCCTTCATCTGGGCGTCCTTGGCGTTGAGGATCTCTTCGAGTTCGATCAGGCGCTGGTTCCGGGTTTCCAGTTCGGCACGCAAGCGCTCCAGGTCTACCATCTTCTGTGCTGCATTGTCCTCCAGAGTTTTCAGGCGGTCTTCCTTGGCCAGCAGGTCCTGCTGTGCATTCTGAAGCTCGTTCAGCAGGCGTTTGGTTTCCCGGTCGTGTCCCTTCAGCAGGGCATCCTGTGAGCGCTGAAGGTCATCGTAGCGGCGGTTCAGTTCGTCGTATACATTTTTCAGTTTATCGTATTCCTCCTGTACACTGGCCTGCTCGGCCTGCAGTTCCTCCAGCTCCGTCTCCATGGAGGCAATGCGCGATGTCATCTCCAGGTTATCCACGTTCAGCTTTTCGTTGCTGGCAAAGAGCTCATTCCGCTCCTCGCTCAGCTGCATTTTCTTGTTTTCCATCTCCCGGTATTTCTGTGTGGGCACACAGGATGCACCCAGCACCAGATAAGCCAGTACCGCGATCCAGGTTCTGTTCTTCGAATTCATCACACAGAGTATTAATACACCTTAACCTGCCAAATTAAAAATAAAATGACTCGGACTAAACGGAGCTTTTTAGAAGTTATTAACCGCCAATAATATGTATCTTTGCATTTACCAAACGGCCAAGGCGTGAAGAAGGAATACGGGATACTCGAAAAGATAGACAGCCCTGCTGACCTTAAGGAACTGGGACCGGACGAGCTGATACAGCTTGCCTCGGAACTCCGTGAATTCATCATCGACATTGTTTCCAGCAATCCCGGGCATTTCGGAGCCAGCCTGGGCGTGGTTGAGCTTACCGTGGCCCTGCATTATGTATTCAATTCGCCGGAAGACAGGATCATCTGGGATGTCGGCCACCAGGCTTACGGCCATAAAATCCTGACGGGTCGCAGGAAAAAGTTTCATACCAACCGCAAGTACGGCGGGATCAGCGGTTTCCCGAAACCTTCGGAAAGCCCGCACGATGCCTTCGGGGTCGGGCATGCATCCACTTCCATTTCAGCGGCCCTGGGCATTGCCCTCGCTTCACAGCACCTGAAAAAGGATGAACGCCAGGTCGTGGCTGTGATCGGGGATGGGGCGCTGACCGGGGGATTGGCATTCGAGGGACTGAACAACGCCGGGAGTGAACAATCAAACCTCCTGGTCATTCTTAACGACAACAACATTGCCATCGACCCGAACGCCGGGGCCATCAAGGAATACCTGGTCGACATCACGACATCGAAGACTTACAACCGGTTCCGGAACGATATCTGGAACATCCTTGGGGCCCTCAGCAAATTGGGACCCAACGCCCAGAAATACGCCCAACAGATCGAACACGGGGTAAAATCCATGTTCCTGAAGCAGAGCAATATGTTCGAATCCTTGAATTTCAGGTATTTCGGTCCCGTAGACGGGCATGACATCCTGCACCTGGTCGATATCCTGAAAGACATGAAGCATATCCAGGGGCCCAAGCTCCTGCACGTGAAAACCAAAAAAGGGAAGGGATTCGCACAGGCCGAACAGAACCAGACCGCTTTTCATTCGCCGGGAAAATTCGACCGGGAAACCGGCAAGCTTCTAAGTGTCTCCCGTGAAGAAAAGCGCCCCCCCAGGTTCCAGGACGTATTCGGTCATACCCTGCTTGAACTGGCCAGGAAGAACGAAAGGATCATCGGCATTACGCCGGCGATGCCCACGGGATCATCCCTGAAGGTCATGATGGATGAGATGCCCGAGCGGACCTACGACGTGGGAATAGCCGAGCAACACGCGGTTACGTTTTCTGCGGGACTGGCCATCGAGGGAATGGTGCCTTTCTGTAATATTTACTCCTCCTTCATGCAGCGCTCCTATGACCAGACGGTGCACGATGTTGCCCTCCAGAACCTGCCGGTGGTCTTCTGCCTGGACCGCGGGGGACTCGTAGGCGATGACGGTCCGACCCATCACGGAGTTTTTGACCTGGCCTTCATGCGGTCCATTCCCAACATGATCGTATCGGCCCCCATGAACGAAGAGGAACTGCGGAACCTGATGTATACCGCACAGATGAAAAACCACGGACCCTTTTCCATCCGATATCCCCGCGGCAGGGGCGTGATGACCCAATGGAGAACCCCCCTGAAGGAGATCCCCGTCGGCAAAGGCAGGCTGGTCCGCAACGGCACCGATATCGCCATCCTGTCCATCGGCATGACCGGAAACCTGGTCACCGAAGCCATCGATCTGCTCGAAAATGCACATATCAGCGCTGCCCATTACGACATGCGTTTTGTCAAACCCCTGGATGCGGATCTGCTTCACAAGGTATTCAAGCGTTTCAGGCATGTCGTTACCGTGGAGGACGGCATCCTTACCGGGGGATTCGGAAGCGCCGTGCTCGAGTTCATGTCAGACCACGGTTACCAGTGCCAGGTGAAGCGCCTGGGCATTCCCGACCGTTTCATCGAACACGGCACCCAGGCTGAACTTTACCGGGAATGCGGTTTCGACCCAGAAAGCATTGCCGGGACCGTCCGGACGCTCGTAAAACCCAAGGTCCTCCATCGCGCAGGGTAATCATACCTTCTATAAATCCCCGCAAAATTTACATTACAGCTTCCGGCGTTGCTGAAAAGGAGCCTCACTTTTATGTTATTTGCACAAAAGGCAGCAACGTTTAGCAATGCCGGAAGCTGGTAAATTTTGCAGAGGTACTAATCCAGGTCGAATTTAATGCCCTGCGCCAGCGGCAGTTCGGTGGAGAAATTGATGGTATTGGTCTGGCGGCGCATATAGGCTTTCCAGGCGTCGGAGCCGGATTCACGTCCCCCGCCCGTATCCTTTTCTCCCCCGCAGGCCCCTCCGATTTCGGCCCCGGAGGTGCCGCTGTTCACATTGGCAATGCCGCAGTCCGATCCGACGCTTGAGAGGAAAAGTTCCG
>CAZNQG010000012.1:0-44126 GCA_964575235.1 uncultured Bacteroides sp. | reverse complement strand
GCTTTATAAAGGGGCCATCGGCGGGGAGGCGGCATTTGAATACCGCAAAAGCAAGGTCCTGCCACGCATGGACCTGCTTTTCAACGAAGGAGAAGTGGTTATGGGCGATACGGTATGGAGCCTGGGCCGCTCACTCGTTTCCATCGATACGACCTGGGTCCGCTTCGAGGACTTTTACATTGCCCATGGAATGCAGGAATTTACCGTGAATGGGAATATCTCCACCAACCCCGGGGACAGGCTCCGTTTCACCTTCCGGAACCTGGACCTCTCGCAGGCGAACCGGGCTTTCAGCGGATTGAAATTAAACGGGGTCCTGAACGGGACATCCACCATTTCAGGCGTATACGACAGGCTGGTGTTCCTGGCGGACCTGGGGATCGACAGCCTCAGCATCAACCAGGAACTCCTGGGGAACACGCACCTGAGGGCAAACTGGGTGAATCCGGAAGAGAAGATTCAGGTCGAACTGGAAGCCCTGCGCGGACAGCTCAGCACACTCACCCTGAAAGGGGGGTACTTCCCGGATGGCCGCAGAATGGATTTTGACATCTCCCTGAACAAACTAAGGAATAACATATTCCAGCCATACGTAGCGGCCATAGTCAGTGACCTGGAAGGAATATCGAGCGGAAGGGTCTCCCTGGAGGGAACGGTGGATAAACCCGTGATGAACGGTGAGGTAAGCATACAGAAAACCTCCTTCCTCCTGGATTACCTCCAGACAAAATACAGCTTCTCGGACAGGGTGGATATAAGAAATAACGATTTTATCTTCAGGAATATAGCGGTATTTGACCCCGATGGCAGCCGGGCCATTCTCAATGGAAGCATCAAAACCAGCTACCTTCGGAATCCGGTATTTGACCTCACCCTGGAAGCCGATCGGTTTACCTTCCTGAATACCCGGGAGGTCCATAACCAATTGTATTACGGGGATGCAAAGGCAAGCGGAAGGCTCGGGTTCACAGGAACCCTTGGGAATATGAAACTGGTCATATCGGCACGGACCAACCGCGGCACCCATATGTTCATCCCCATAAACCAGGGCCGGGACATACAGGAGAACCACTTCATAACCTTCGTTAACGTCGACCCCGCGGATACGGGTGATGAACCGGAAGAATCGTACCGGGTGGACCTGGGCGGGTTTGTCCTGGATTTCCAGCTTGAAGTTTCCGAAGACGCAACCGTTGAGATCATTTTCGACCCGAAGGTCGGCGACATCCTCCAGGCCAACGGGAACGGGAACATAAAGCTGAGCATAGATCCGCAGAACGGTTTCCAGATGTTCGGGGACTATACCATTGAGCGGGGTGAATATCTTTTTACCCTGCAAAACATCATAAACAAGAAACTGAAGATCCAGCGTGGAAGCAACATCACCTGGAACGGGGACCCCACTGCTGCGCTCATTAAGTTGAATGCCATTTACAACGCCAAAGCCGCTCCCGGGGTACTCATCCCGGATCCTCCCGAATATCTTAAAAAGCGGATGCCGGTGGAATGCCACCTGATCATGGAAGGAAACCTTTCGAGTCCCCTGATAAGCTTCGATATCGTTTTACCGACCGCGGAAGAAGAAACCAAAAACGTCGTTCGTAACGCTATAACCACGGATGAAGAGCTTACCAAGCAGTTCCTTTCCCTTCTGGTCATCAATAATTTCTCCTCCGTCTCCACGGTAACCGGCGGATCGGCAGGCGTTGCTGGTGCGAGCATGGCCGGGGTAACGGCCAGCGAGCTCCTGTCAAACCAGTTAAGCAACTGGCTTTCCCAGATCAGCAATGACTTTGACATCGGGGTGAATTACAGGCCCGGGGACGAGATCTCCAGCGATCAGGTGGAAGTTGCGCTGAGCACCCAGATCCTGGACGACCGGGTAAGCATCCATACCAACGTGGATGTCACCGCAGGCAACGATGCGGCTCCCACCGGGCAGAAAACCTCCACCATAGCAGGGGATTTCGATGTGGAAGTCAAGCTTACCGAGAATGGCCGCCTGAGGCTTAAAGCCTATAACCGCTATAACCACGACCAACTGTATAAAACCTCGCCCTATACCCAGGGCGTCGGGTTCGTCTACCGCGAAGACTTCAACAGCTTTGGTGAACTCGGCAGGCGTTACACGGATGCCCTGACGGGAAAAAACCGGAAAAAAAAGAAAAGGGCTATGGAGAAGATGCAGGAGGAAGAACCGGCCGCAGAAGAAGAGCCTTCCACGGGGACCCGATGAGACGCCGGCCCGGTTCCCGGGATATACGGTCCACATCCCTGTGGGTAAATATCTTAAGGAATCATGATACGATATCCTTTTGATTTCTATATTTGCAGTTCCGAAGTATTAACCGCCAAAATCCAAGATCCGTTATGTTTGTAGTGATGGCAGCCGTTTTTGTTCTGGGTTATGTTATAATAGCACTCGAACACCCACTGAAAATCGACAAAGCGGCCACTGCCCTTTTCACCGGTACGGTCCTCTGGGCCCTCTACATGCTGGGAGCCGAATCCGTCCTGCCCAATTCACCTTACTTCGCAGAATACCTGCACGAAAACCCGGGCGGAACTTATTTTGATTTTATCGGGCATCACGAGGTTTACCATCACCTGGCCGAGATTTCCACAATCCTGTTCTTCCTCCTGGGCGCCATGACCATTGTCGAGATGGTGGACACCCATGAGGGATTCAAGATCATAACCGACAAGATCCGTACAACCAACAAGATAAAGCTGATGTGGATCCTCAGCTTCCTGACCTTCTTCATGTCGGCAGCCCTGGACAACCTGACCACTACGATCGTAATGGTCGCCCTGCTGCGAAAACTGATCGACCGGCAGCAGGACCGCTGGTTCATGGCTTCCATGGTTGTTCTGGCCGCAAACGCGGGCGGGGCCTGGTCCCCCATAGGCGACGTGACCACCATCATGCTGTGGATCGGTGGACAGGTGACCACCGTCAGCATCATCGAGAACGTGCTTGTTCCCAGCCTGGTCACCATGGTCGTTCCCCTCATCATCGTGTCCTTGTTCTATCCGAAGGGCACCCTGGAGCGGCCGGCACTGAGTGAGAAACAACAGCTGGCGAACGAATCCATCACCGACTTCGAGCGCCGGCTGATGCTCATCATGGGCGTATCGGGGCTTCTTTTCGTTCCCATCTTCAAAACCATGACCCACCTCCCGCCCTACCTGGGAATGCTGTTCAGCCTGAGCATCATCTGGATCACCACCGAGATCCTGCACCGCAGGCGCGCCAAGGGCATGAGGGGACAGCTCGTGGTTTCCCGCGTACTCAAAAAAGTAGACACGCCGACGGTGCTTTTCTTTCTGGGCATCCTGACCGCGGTGTCCGCACTGCAGTCCGCCGGACACCTGGACCTGCTGGCAAGGAAACTGGACAGCATTGAGCTCTCGGACCTCAACAAGGTCTATTTCATCGACACGGTCATCGGGCTTCTTTCAGCCATCGTGGATAACGTGCCTCTGGTAGCCGGGGCAATGGGCATGTACGATATTGCGCCGGCGGGGGCAACGGGGTATGAATATTTCTTTACCGTAAACGGGCATTTCTGGCAATACCTGGCTTACACGGCCGGTACGGGCGGGAGCATCCTGATCATCGGTTCAGCCGCCGGGGTGGCTGCCATGGGAATGGAAAACATCGATTTCATCTGGTACCTGAAGCGCATCAGCCTGCTGGCCATAGCCGGTTATTTTGCAGGCGCCCTTATTTTCTACTTTCTGTTCGCCCTCTGAAAAAGCTGTGCATAACTTATCCGTATGCGCCTGAAATATTACGGGACCGGAATCGTTATTTTTAATAACTTGCACGACGATCAAACGAATATCACATGAAGGCATTGATATTTTTATTTTTGCAGATTTCCGTATCCGATTCCGCAGAACTTACGGGCGGCACGATGAAGATTTCTTTCTTCGAGCTGGCGCTCAAGGGTGGCTGGGTAATGCTGCCCATCCTTCTGCTGTCGGTCATCGCAGTATACATATTCTTCGAACGTTATTTCGCCATCAACAAGGCCGCGCGCATCGACACCAACTTCATGAACCGGATCCGGGATTACATCCACGACGGGAAGGTCGACAATGCACTGACCCTCTGCCAGAGCTACAGCAATCCGACTGCCCGGATGATCGAGAAGGGCATCAACCGGATCGGGAGGCCACTTGCGGACATCAACGGTGCGATCGAAAACACCGGGAAACTGGAGATCTACAAGCTGGAAAAAGGCCTGCCCACACTGGCCACCGTAGCCGGAGGGGCACCGATGATCGGCTTTCTGGGAACGGTCATGGGAATGATACGGGCCTTCGTCGACATGTCGAGTGCCGGAAGCAACATCGATGTATCCCTGCTCTCAAGGGGGATTTACACGGCATTGATCACGACGGTTGCGGGACTCATCGTCGGCATCGTTGCCTATTTCGCATACAACATCCTGGTGGCCCGGGTCGAGAAGGTCGTAAACAAGCTCGAGGTTAACACAACCGAGTTCCTGGATCTCCTTAACGAACCCGTATCGAAATAAGAATATGGCGCTTAGTTCGCGAAATAAGGTCAGTGTTCAGTTCAGCATGTCCGGGATGACCGACATCGTTTTCCTGCTGCTGATCTTTTTCATGATAACTTCCACCCTGATCGCACCGAATGCCCTGAAGCTGCTGCTGCCGCAGAGCAAGCACCAGACGGCGGCAAGTCCCACGACCACCGTCTCCATTACCCGCGATGCAAAATTCTATATCGAAACCACGCGGGTGGATATCTCACAGCTCGAGCCTGAACTCCAGAGGAGGCTGAAGGATGAGCCGGAACCCACAATATCCCTGCATGTGGACGAGAACGTCGCCATGAAGGAGGTAGTCAAGGTCATGAACATCGCCAAGGACAACCGGTACAAACTCATCCTGGCCACTTCTCCCAGATAATCCACCATGGGCAGAAGCAAAAGAGGCATAGTAGGAACCACCCTGTTCCACGGCATCATCCTGCTGATCGTGGTCTTCCTCGGATTCATGGTACCCGACCCGCCGCCGGAGGAAGAGGGAATCCTCATCAACTTCGGCACCGAGGAGACCGGTTCCGGGGATGAGGAGCCCATGTACAGCGAGGTGCCGGAAGAAACGCCCGCCGCCCCCCGGGAGGCCGCCGTGACGGAGGAAAGCCCCGACGAAATTCTCGCTCAGGATTTCGAGGAGGCACCGGCGGTCGAACCCAGGAAGGAAGTAAAGCAGGAAGAGGCCAAAGAATCCCCTGCCGAGGAAACCCGTCCCGAAGTGAAGGAAACGCCGCCCCCGCCGGTAGAGGAACCACGGAAGGTCGATGAACGGGCCCTTTACCATGGCAGGGCCAACACGGATGAGTCATCCGGGAACGAAGGCATTACCCAGGGCGAGGGCAACCAGGGAAGCATCAGCGGTTCGCCGGATTCGGACAATTACCTGAATGGACTCAGCTCCGGCCGCGGTGGTATCGATTTCAGCCTGGCCGGAAGGAACCCCGAATCCCTGCCCAAGCCTGAATACAACGTACAGGAAGCAGGAAAGGTGGTCGTCAAGATACGGGTGAACCGGGAGGGACTGGTAACCTATGCCGAAGCCGGGGCCCCCGGCACCAATACCCTGAACAAGGAACTCCTCGAGGCCGCCCGGAAAGCAGCCCTTAAAGCCAGGTTCAATCCCAGTGCGGACGCCGCCTTCACACAGCAGGGAACCATTACCTACCATTTCGTACTTCAGTAAGTCCCGTGTCTGCCCGGCACCAGCATGCAAATACTCCGGGCTGCCCGGCCCGGAAAACGAATGATCCTCCCGGAACGAATGCGGGTGGGTAATTTTTACCCGATTTTATGTAAATTTGACAGGGTACATCCGAGTGCATGCCCGGGCACAAGGCTCCGGCATACACTTTACCACGATGATTCATGGCCAGAAAAAATCCTTCATCGGCATCCGGCCATCCGGAGCTCAGGCATGATTCCGAGCAACTGCGCCTGCTTTCGCGGCAGATATTGCAGATCGCAAACAGCGGGATGACCCGGACCTATTTCCTGCGGAAGGTCATGAAAATCATGGCGGAGTTTTTCCGGGCCGAGGAAATTGTAATCCTCCTCAGGGTATTCGACGATCCGAACCGCAGCGAGCTGGTGCAGTACAACCGGGATGCGTTCCGGTACAATTTCTTCCCGAAACCAAACAATGCGGCTGGCCAGAATGCATCCGCCGTCCGCTGGGATGAATACTGGAAAAGGATCCTTTCCGGGAACACCGATGCATCCAGGTCGTATGTTACACCGGACGGGAGCATCTGGATCCGCGATGTTCGCTCCGCGGGTACGGGAAAGGGAATCCTCCCCCAACTGGATATGCCCGGGTACGACGAAGCCGGGGAGTACCGGTCCATGCTCCTTACTCCCTTCATCCGGGATAACGACCGGATCGGCCTGATGGAAATGAAAAGCCGGAACCCGGAGTTTCTTTCGGACTTCGAAATAGGTTCCATCGAGACCTTCATCCAGACCTTCGGGATGACCCTCCTGAACCAGCATACCCAGGCAGCCCTCCAGGAAAGGGTCAAGGAACTGTCCTGCCTTTACCGGATGAGCCGGATTGCCGATAAACCATACGTTTCGCCTGAAGATCTCATATACAGCATCATGGACCTGATCCCGCCCGCATGGCAATATCCCGAGATAACCCGGACCAGGGTAATCCTGGACGGGATCGATTACTCCCTTCCCGGCTTTAAATCCGATGCCTTCCGGTTGTCCTCTGAGATCGTAACCGACCAGGCCCCAAGGGGAAGGATCGAGGTCATCTACACCGAGGAAAGGCCCGAACTCGATGAAGGCCCCTTTCTGAAGGAGGAAAGGAAACTGCTGGATGCCGTTGCCAACGAACTCGCCCTGATCCTGAAACGGAAAGAATCGGAGGACGACAAGCTGAAGCTGGTAAACCAATTGCATCATGCCGACCGGCTGGCCACGGTCGGCGAACTTGCCGCCGGAGTCGCACATGAGATCAACGAGCCGCTAGGCAGCATCCTTGGTTTCGCTCAGCTTGCCGGCAAATACCCGGGCATCCCCGAGCAGGTGATTAAAGACCTGGACAAAATCGTCAGGGCATCCCTGCACACACGGGAAATCGTAAAGAAGCTTATGGTTTTCTCCAGGCAGGTCTCCGCCGAGAAAAGGAAGATCAACCTCAACCAGATCATCGAGGAAAGCCTCTATTTCTTTAAATCCAGGTGCATAAAGGAAGGAATACAGCTGGATCTTCTGCTGGACCCGGATATCCCGGAGATCAAGGCCGATCCGGTACAGGTCAACCAGGTCCTGGTCAACATCGTGGTCAATGCCATGCAGGCCATGCCGGACGGAGGCAAGCTGAGCATTAAGACCTCCCGTTCAGGAAAAAAGATCCTGCTCGCCATCCGCGATACCGGTCAGGGGATGAGCCCGGATGTCCTCCAACAGATATTCGATCCTTTCTTTACGACAAAGGGTACGGACAGGGGACTGGGACTGGGACTGGCCGTAGTGGATGGGATCGTTAAATCCATGAACGGGCGAATCGATGTGAACAGCGAACCGGGAAAGGGTTCCGAATTCAAGATAACCCTGCCCGCCGCGGCGGTCCCCAAAAAGAAAGCAAGTGAATAACAACAGGAACATACCTGCAAAAGGGAACATCCTGGTGGTGGATGATTCGGAGGACATGCTCGAAGTACTCCGCAGAAACCTCAGCCTCAAGGGATACAAGGTCTATACCGTGCAAAGCGCGGAGGAGGCTATTAAAATGCTGGAGTCATCAGCGCTCGACCTGGTCATAACCGATCTGAAAATGCCGGGTATAGGGGGACATGAACTGATCCGGCATGTACGGGCAAATTACAGGCATGTCGAGGTGCTGGTCATCACCGGTTTCCCATCCATACAGGGAGCCGTGGACGCGGTTAAGAACGGGGCCGAGGAATACCTGGTAAAATCCTTCACGGACGAGGAATTGTATGCCGCCGTAGAAAGGGCATTCCGGAAAATCAAACTCGCGCGTTCCAACCGGATCGACGTTCCATCCGGCAAAGCAAGCTTTCATGGGATCATCGGCGAATCGGCTGCCATGCGCAGGGTGTTCGAGGCCATCCGGAAAGTTTCATCCACCAGCGCCACGGTCCTGATTACCGGAGAAAGCGGCACCGGCAAGGAACTGGTGGCCCGGGCCATCCATTACGATGGACCGAGAGCCGCCTGCCCCTTCGTACCGGTCAACTGCGGCAGCATACCGGAAGACCTGATCGAAAGCGAACTGTTCGGACACCTCAAGGGTACCTTCACAGGAGCTCTGGAAACCCGTGGCGGGTTCTTCCATACGGCGGACGGTGGAACCATTTTCCTGGACGAGATCAGCAATACAAGCCTGTCCATGCAGGTCAAGCTTCTACGGGTACTGCAGGACCAGGAGGTTTATATGGTCGGCGCGAAAAAATCCCAGAAGGTGGACGTCCGGGTCATCGCTGCAACCAATGTGGATCTGGAGGAACTGGTGAAAAGGGATAAATTCCGCGAAGACCTTTACTACCGCCTGAATGTGCTGACCATTCATCTCCCGCCCCTCCGGGAAAGGGAAGACGACATCCTCCTGCTGATCCGGCATTTTGCCGAAAAGTTTGCAAGGGAAGCCTCCAAACCGGTGCCGGAATTCACGAACCAGGCAGTCCAGGTCCTGAGTGATTACTACTGGTTCGGGAATGTTCGTGAACTGCAAAACATCATACAGCGACTCGTCATTATGTCGGAGGAAGATCGCATCGATATCCCGGATCTGCCCGCATACATGCGTTATTCTCCTCAACGGGAGAAAGGGATGCGAAGAACCCTGGAGGAAGTTGAAAACGAATACATAGTGAACGTCCTTGCCGATACCGGCAACAACAAAACCCAGGCGGCAGAGATCCTGGGAATCGACCGGAAAACCCTGAGAGAAAAAATCCGAAGAATGAAGCCCCCTGGAGACGGGGAAAAATGAACCACTGGTACAAAATTCCCCGGATTAAATAATTCCTTCCTTGGTCCGGCATAACATTTCCTGCCCCCTCTACCATAGCCTTTTTCTTGTCCGAAAACACTGATAATCAGTATTTTTCTACAACACCGCTCCGCATACTCAGGTGCCGGTGAGGATTCTGGTCACCAGCCTTCCCGCTTCTGGCATCCGGATTGCAAACGCAATAGGCATCGTGGACCAAACCAATAATCCGTACGATATGAAACAAGATCCTATCCAGCAGTATGAACATCATGACCTCTGTGTTACATGCAGGCACCAGGCTTCATGCATCTATGCCAGAAACAGGGTCGGACCGGTTCATCACTGCGAGGAGTTCGAGGCACCCGAGTTCCGCCCGGTAAAAGAAACCGGCAAATCCGTGGAAAAGAAAACAGGGAAACAGGAAATCATCTACTACGGCCTGTGCAAAAACTGCGGGAATCGGTTCACCTGCATGAACGCCAGCCCCGACAGGATTATCTGGCATTGCGAGGAATATGTATAGGCCTGTTATGTACCGCTCAACACCTAAACATATGGAATCGTCAGGCACAAAGGTTGAACAGGAATCCATTGTGGATGATTGCATCAGGAAGCATCACGGACTGCTTATAGCGGTCCTCCAGGAAATCCAGAGGTATTATAACTACCTGCCGAAAGAAACCCTGAGCCTGATTTCGCAGAAACTGGATATGCCCCTCAGGGACATATACGGAACGGCCAGTTTCTACAAGGCCTTCAGCTTTCAACCAAAAGGGAAGCACATCATAACGACCTGCCTGGGTACTGCATGTCACGTAAGGGGTGGACAGAAAATCGCAGATGTCATCAACAAGGAATTGAACATCAGGACCGGAGAAACCACAGCAGATAGGATGTTCACCCATGAGTCGGCAGCATGCCTTGGATGCTGTGCCATCGGACCGATCGTAATGATCGACGGGGATTACCATTCGGAGATAACAACTGATTCAGCCTTAAAACTGGTCCGGGATATCCGCAGCGGCGCAAATCATATGAGTGTGGAACAGGATAAAAAGATTTTTCCCATCAAGGTCAGCTGTCCGAGGTGCAATCACAGCCTGATGAAGCCCGAACACCCGATCGACAACCATCCCTGCATACATATCACCATATCGTTCAAAAGGCAGCACGGGTGGATCCGCCTGTCCTCTCTCTACGGCAGCCATAATTTTGAATCCGAATTTGAGATCCCGCTCAATTTGGAAGCCAATTTTTATTGCCCGCACTGCCATGCCGATCTGGTCGGAACCTCCGAATGCCCGGAATGCGGTGCAAAGATGATCCTGATGATCGTCGAAGGTGGAGGAACTGTTCAGGTTTGTTCAAAATGTGGTTGCAAGGGTCATCTGCTGGATATTTAACACTGGTGTATGAAGAAGATTACATCGCTTGAAGAATTTATCAGTTTCAGGAAATCCGTGCTGAACGGCTCGGAAAACCATGTCCCCTGCCTGGTGATCAGTGCCGGGACCTGTGGACAGGCCAGCGGTGCAAACGACATCATGCGGATGACGAAACGATACATCCTGGAGAAGAAATTGCATGAAAAAATCCTCCTGAGGATTACCGGATGCCTGGGATTCTGTGCCATCGAGCCCTGCATCATCGTGGAACCTTACAATTACGTCTACCCGAACCTTCGCGTCGAGCATGTGCCTGTGATCGTGGACGCATCCCTTCAAGGAAAAGCAGTCCGGGAACTGCTCTACAGAAATCCGGGTGAGGACGAGCCCTGTGGCTCCCTGGATGAGATACTCTTTTTTAAAAACCAGCACCGTCTGCTCCTTCAGAACAACCAGCGGCTGGACCCGATCAGGATTTTTGATTACCTGAAGGCAGATGGATACGCTGCACTTGAGAAAGTCATGAGCGATCCCGATCCATCCTGGATAATAAAGGAAGTGCTGGATTCGGGACTGCGGGGACGGGGTGGTGCCGGGTTTCCGACCGGAAGGAAGTGGGAAATGGCGTCCGGAGCACGGCAGGACGGTGAGAAATACATCATATGCAATGCGGATGAAGGAGACCCGGGAGCTTATATGGACCGCAACCTGCTGGAGGGGAACCCCCATTCAATCATTGAAGGTATGATCGTTGCGGGACTGGCCATCGGCGCTTGCATGGGATATATTTATGTCCGGACGGAGTATCCGCTGGCCATCAAGCATGCATCCATTGCACTTCGTCAGGCTTATGACCTGGGTATCCTGGGACGGGACATCCTGGGCTCCGGGCTCGATTTCGACATCGAGCTGATCCCGGGAGCCGGGGCATTCGTATGCGGGGAAGAAACGGCCCTGATCCGCTCCATCGAGGGTCATATGGGACATCCGGATCAAAGGCCTCCCTATCCGGTCGTCAGCGGCCTTAGGAATAAACCGACCTGCATCAACAATGTGGAGACACTGGCAAATATACCGGGTATCATCAAGCAGGGAGGGAAACAGTTTTCTCGCATCGGTAAACCCGGAAATACGGGGACCAAAATATTTTCTCTGGTAGGCAAGATACGGAATACCGGACTGGTGGAAGTACCCCTGGGAACAACCATCAGGCAGGTGGTGTATGATATCGGGGGCGGACCCAGCGGAAAGGAAGGCATCAAGGCCATACAGACCGGAGGCCCTTCCGGGGGCTGCCTGCCTTCCGAGATGTTCGATCTTCCGATCGATTACGAAAGTCTATCGGAATCCGGTTCCATCATGGGATCGGGGGGAATGATCGTCATGGATGAACATACCTGCATGGTGGATGTAGCAAAGTACTTCACCAATTTCCTCCAGGAGGAATCCTGCGGCAAGTGTTCGGTTTGCCGGGAAGGCACCCAGCGGATGCATGAAATCCTGGAGAATATAACCAGGGGCAGGGGCAAGGAGGAAGATCTGGAACTGCTGCAGGAACTGGGACAGGCCATGCAGGTAGCATCCCTTTGCGGACTGGGCCAGACGGCGGCGAATCCCGTTCTTTCAACGCTGAAATATTTCAGGGAGGAATACCTTGCACACATAAAGGATCAAAAGTGCCCTGCGGGTGTCTGCAGGGATCTCATTACCTATACGATCGATGCCGACCTTTGCACGGGCTGCCTCCTGTGCAGGGAAAAATGCCCGGAAGGCGCTATCAGGGGTGAGAAGAAATCACCCCATGTAATCGACCAGAATAAGTGTTCACGATGCGGTATCTGCATGGATGTTTGTAAACAGGATGCGATAACCGTAATATAAACTTTATAAGATGCCCAGAATCAGGATTGACGGAATCGAATTCGATGCACCTGAAGGGTGGACGCTCCTGGAAACAGCACGTTATCTGGGACTGGATATACCGACTCTCTGCCATCATGAGGGTCTTTCCCCCTGGGGAGGATGCCGGCTGTGCATCGTAGAGGTCAGCAGGAACGGGAAATCCAAAATCGTAAGTTCCTGCACTTACCCGGTGGAAGAAGGCATTGTGGTGCATACCGGCACCGAACGGATCATTAAGACCCGGAAAATCATCCTGGAACTTCTGATCTCACAATGCCCGACTTCAAAGATCCTGCAGGACCTTGCCTCCAAAATGGGACTGAAAAGGGTTCGCTTCAAGCCCAAATGGGAAAACTGCATTTACTGCGGCCTGTGCATAAGAATGTGCAACGAGCAGATGATGGCCAAGGCCATCGGGCTGACGAACAGGGGCCGTAGAATCAAGATCGAAACCCCCTTCCATGAAAACTCAGAGGATTGCAGGAAATGCGGGGGATGCATGTATATATGCCCTGCATGCAACCTGAGGTGCGACGGTCCGAACCCGGAGAATACGCTCTGCGGCGGCTGCAGCCAACTGCAAACCTGCGTGGAAGAGACACCTTTTAAAAAATTTACAAACCAACCAAATATTCAGCCATGAAATACGGAAACTTAAACGCTTCAGCAGCAACCCTGACCAAGAACCGGACCGAAGACTCCATCGTCCCCATCAGCGGAATGTGCGCAACCTGCGTGGACGGCTGCATCGGCATGTGCGAGATCGGAAAATCGGCTTACAGGGGACCGGAAGTGATCTATCCGCAGCCCTTCGGCATCATCTCGTCCGCCTCGGAAAAGGAATACCCGGTTGATCTGTCCCACTTTACCATACTGGGAACCTGCAGGGGGGCCCAGGGGATCGAGGCGGATTCCGACAAGGCATTGTTCGAGAATGTAAAAACCGGCCAGACCCTCGGACACGATGGCGGGATTAAGGTTAAAATGCCCATCGTAATACCTGGACTGGGCTCTACCAACATCGCCCGGAATAACTGGGAGGGACTCGCCATAGGGGCGGCCATTTCGGGCATCATCGTTACCATCGGGGAGAACGTATGCGGCATGGACCCGGATACCACCCTGAAAAACGGCAGGGTGCATCATTCCCCCCAGCTTGAGAAAAGGGTCAGGCTCTTTCAGGAATGGCAGCAGAACGGATACGGGGCCATAGCCCTGCAGGCGAACGTCGAAGACACGAAGCTGGGGGTCCAGGAATACGCCATCGAGAAACTGGGCGTGGAAATCGTGGAGCTTAAATGGGGACAGGGAGCCAAGGACATCGGGGGAGAGGTCAAGATCAAGGACCTAAAGAAGGCACAGATGCTCAAAGAAAGAGGTTATGTCGTCCTTCCCGATCCCACCGATCCCCACATGATCGAAGCATTCAATAAGCACGTTTTCCACGAATTCGAAAGGCATTCCCGCCTGGGAATGGTGGAAATCGAGAGCTTCCTGGAACGGGTGGAGCAACTTCGTTCGGCAGGTGCAAAATACGTATTCCTGAAAACCGGGGCATACCGGCCCGGGGACCTCGCACTGGCCGTGCGCTGCGCATCGGAAGGAAAGATCGACCTTCTTACCGTCGATGCCGCCGGTGGAGGAACGGGCATGAGTCCCTGGCGCATGATGAACGAATGGGGTGTGCCTCCCGTCGAATTGTGGTCACTTTTCTACCGCTACCTTGCTGTGCTGGATAAAAAAGGCAAACATATCCCTGCAGCGGCCATTGCAAGCGGCATCACCATGGAGGACCAGATCTTCAAAGGCCTGGCGCTCGGCGCGCCCTATGTCAAGATGATCGGCATGGCCAGGGCTCCCCTGGCCGCCGCCATGGTGGGTAAAAACATCGGCCTGTGCATCGAAAAAGAAGACCTCCCGGTGTACGTATCCCGCTTCGGGCGAAGGAAGGATGAGATATTCGAGGTGTCTCCAGAGCTGCAGCAGAAATACGGAAAACGCTGGGACGAAATCCCCACCGGGGCCATCGGCCTGTACAGCTACATCAAGCGCCTGAGCCAGGGATTGAGGCAGATCATGTGCGGGTCCCGAAAGTTTGCACTGGAGTATATAAACCGTGACGACATCGCCGCCCTGACCCGTGAAGCAAGCGATATCAGCGGCATTCCCTATATCATGGAGTGCGACCGGGAAGAAGCGGAAAAACTGCTGGAGTTTTAGGTCAGCCAGATGCTTTATCCTGCATCCGAGATCCGCTGGAGCATTGACTTATCCATGATGCTGACCCGTTTTCCCTGTATCCCGATCGTTCCGTTCTCGGTATACTCATGCAGGATCCTGGTTACCGTCTCCCTGGTAGTCCCGATCATCGCAGCCAGTTCAGCCCGGGTGAGCGACATTTTAAAGGAATCGGAACCATAAATTCTGTCGGACAGATACAGCAATACCTCGGCCAGGCTGCCGTGAAGCTGCTTTTGTGTCCTGTTGACAGAGTGGGTAAAGTGTTCCAGCAGGTCCTTGCTCAGACCCAGTATCAGCTCCCTTGAGAAATATGGATTGGTCAGGATCAACTCATGGAAAACATGCAGGTCGATAAAGCAAACGCTGGTCGGTTCAAGTGCAGTGCATGAATAATGGTGGATCTTTCCGCCGAGGGCAGAGGGCACACCGATGTAGGCGGGTGCCTTGGTGATCTTGATGATCTGGTCATGGCCGTTGGGGCCCCGCATGTGTTCCTTTACCAATCCCGATTTAATGTATACGATGTTGGTCGAGAAAGCACCCTGTTTTATGATGTTCTCCCCCTTTTTAAATGATATCCGCGCACAGTTGCTGCTGAGCAGATTCAATTGTTCCCCTGTAAGCTTTCCTGCTGGAATGGATTTTACCATACAGTCTTTGCACCGGATTTCTTCTTCACGCATGATTAAATTATGAAACGAGGGTAAAAATAATGAAAATGTGATAAATCTCTCATTCTATTCAGCATCAAAATCACAGGAGGACCCATTCTAATATCACGCGGGAAGTTGGATCACCGAAATTGAAAATCTTCATTTTTACACCGTGAATTCGTAAACCTTAAAATTAATCTATTATGGCAAAAATGACCATGGCGCTGTTTTCGGGCAGCGTGGACAAGTTAACGGCAGCAGGCATCATCCTCAGCGGAGCCGCTGCAGACGATATGGATGTGGATGTATTTGTACTGCTCATGGGAGCCCGTGCATTCAAAAAGGAAAACGTCAATGAAAAGGGAAGCCTCGCCGAACTGTCCCACCTGAAGGAAGAATTTTTCGCATCCCTCGAGCGGCTGAAGGTGAATACCTGGTTCCAGTTCTTCAAGGAAGCCAAGGAAATGACCAATGTGAAGGTCCACGTCTGCGGACTTGCCGGAAAGATCTGGGGAGGGGAGAAACTGGAGGATTTCAACGAGCTTGCGGATGATATCTGCGGAATCGGTGAATACATTACATCCGCACAGGAAGCGGACGTGCACCTGTTTATTTAACCCATAAAATCAAACGCAATGGAAGCAAATGAATTAAAAGCAATGGCCGTGGACAAAACGGTCGATGCCAGGGGAACAGCCTGTCCCGGTCCCCTGCTGGCTGCAAAGAAAGAAATAGCCAATATTTCCGCCGGCCAGATCATGGAGGTGCTGTCGGCGGACGAAGGCACCAAAAGGGACATCCCCAAATGGGCCCAGAAAAAAGGGCACGACTACCTGGGCGTGGTCGAGGAAGACGGGTATTTCAGGATCTATCTCAAAAAGGGCTAAAATGATTAACCCGCAGGATCAACCCAGCATATTGATCTTTTCAACGGAAAAAATCTCGGATCCTGCCATCGATCTCGCGGGACTCCTGAAAATGCATTATTCACCCAGGGCTTATGCCGTTTCCGTTCCTTGTTCCAGCGGCATCAAGCCCAGGTGGATTCTGCATGCCTTTGAAAAAGGCTTCGACGGGGTGTTCATCGCAGCGGACGGCACGGACTGCCCCTACGGTGAAACATGCACGACCAATACCGGGAACCTGGTTGCCCAAACCCATCAATTGATGAAGGAAAGGGGAATACCGCCCAAACGGCTGAAAATGGCAGCCATCTGTTCGGTCTGCTCCGAAGCCTTCGTCAAGCACATCCAGACATTTACCAATGAACTTTCGGCAATGAAGGAACAGAATGCCGATGAAGCAACATAATTTCAACCCATGAACAGAAACGGTAATCAAAAGGCTCAGACCCTCTCATACGATACGCTTGTCATCGGCGGGGGAATTGCCGGGGAGGAAGCTTCCCTGAACCTTGCGGACATGGGATTCAGGGTCCTCCTGGTGGAAAAGGACTATTCCATCGGGGGAAAAATGATCCACCTGAGCAAGGTGTTCCCGACCCTGGATTGCGCGGCCTGCATTTCCACACCCAAAATGTCGGAAACGGTCCGGCACCCGAACATAACCGTGATGACCCACTGCGAGGTAAAGGATCTGGCCAGGGTCGACGGCCAATACCGGGGAGTGGTGGTCAAGAAACCCAGGTATGTGGTGGAGGATGACTGTACCGGATGCCAGTTGTGCGAGGATGCATGCCCGGTCAGTGTCAGGGACCAGTACCAGTACGACCTGGTCGGCAGGAAGGCGGTTTATATCCCCTTCAGCGTAGCCTCGCCAAGGATCGCTACGATCGACATCGATAATTGCACCCTGTGCGGAGCCTGCGAGAAAGTCTGCCCGGCTGATGCCATCGATTTCACCCAGAAAGAGATCCACGTGCCCGTTACCGCCAAGAGCGTGGTCATTGCTACCGGATACCGCCTGTTCGATGCCGAAAACAAGAAACAGTACGGGTACGGGAAATTCAAGAATGTGGTGCACGCCATGCATATGGAACGGCAGCTGGTCCCCACCCGGCCCTTCAACTCTGTGCTCAGGCCGGGTGACGGAAAGATGCCGGACAACATCGCGTACCTGCTCTGCACGGGATCGCGCGACCATACCATGGGCAACCCGCTCTGCTCACAGGTCTGCTGCATGTATTCCATCAAGCAGGCCCAACTGACCATGGGTGCCCTTCCGATGGCGGACATTACAATCTATTACATGGACATCCGGGCTTTCGGAAAAGGTTTCCAGGAATTTTACGAGCAGGCCCGGGGAATGGGGGTGGAATTCGTCAAATCCAGGGTGGCCAGGATCACCGAGAAGGAGAACGGGAACCTGATTCTGCATTATGAAGACATCGAGAACGGCGGCAAGCCGTCCCAGGCGGAGCACGACCTGGTCGTGCTTTCGGTGGGACTGCTTCCCAACACGAGCTTCCTGGACGCCTTCGATTCGGTAAAACCGGCCACCAATGCGTACGATTACGTTGAACTGTCCGATGAACTGATCCATCCTTCCCGTACATCAATGGACGGGGTTTTTGTGGCGGGTACGGCTTCCGGTCCGATGGATATCCCCGACGCCATCCTGAGTGCCAGCAATGCCTCTGCCGAAACAGCCAAATACTTAAAAAGCCTGCCATGAGTAAAAAAATAGGCGTATACATCTGCCAGTGCGGATCGAACATCTCCGATGTGGTAGACGTGGAGAAAGTCAAAGCGGAGGTCGCAGGGATACCGGGTGTGCATGTGCTGAAGATAACCATGTTCGCCTGTGCTGATTCAGCCCAGAAGGAAATGATCGAGGACATCCGGGAGAACGCTCTCGAGGGACTGGTCGTGGCTTCCTGCTCCCCAAAATTACACGTGCCTACCTTCCGGAACGTGGCGAAGCGTGCGGGACTGAACCCTTACCAGTATGTCCAGGTGAACATACGGGAACAGAGTTCATGGTCGCACTCGGACCAGCCCGGGCCGGCTACCGAAAAGGCCATCCGCCTGGTCTTGGCCGGCATTTCAAAGGTTCAGTATGCCCGTGCACTGAATCCCATTGAGATAGAGGCCGAGAATGCAGTGGCCGTTGTCGGTGCCGGAGTAACGGGCATGCGGACCGCCCTGGGACTGTCAGCACTGGGGACCCGTGTCTACCTGCTGGAAAGGGATCATTTTGTGGGCGGACGGATCGCCCAGTGGGGCAAGCTGACCGGAAGCGATAAAACCGGGAAGGAATTGGTTGATGAGCTGTACCGGGAGGTGTGTGAAAGCGAAAACATCGAGCTGTTCACCGGGGTGGAGTTCGAATCCATGAACGGGAGTGTGGGGAACTTCAGCCTGAGCTTCATTGAAAAACCAAGGTACATAAAGGATTCTGCAAGCGATGAGAGGACCCGGGAACTCATGGATGCCTGCCCGGTCCGCATCCCGGATCCCTTCAATTTTTATAAATCGGAGATCCCGGCCGTGCATACCAGATACCCCGGGGCCAAGCCGGAAATTCCCGTCGCGGATATTTCGGCCCTTGAATCGGAGAAAAAATTCCTGAAAGAATTCGCCGACTGCATCGACCCTTCCCAGTCCATCAAGCAGCACCAGGTCCAGATCGGAGCCGTGATCCTGTCAACGGGCTTCGATCCCTATGCGCCGGACCGGGGAGAATTTGGCTATGCCACACATCCTGCCGTAATAACCCTGGATGAACTGAAGCGGAAACTGGACACGGATGGTCCCATCTCAGAATGGAAGGACCCTGCGGTCCGGCAGATCGCATTCATCTACTGCGTGGGGAGCTGCCAGGCCGAAGGTGAAAACAAGTACTGTTCCCGCATATGTTGCACCACGGCACTCGATACATCCGTCCAGATGAAGAAATCGTATCCGGACCTGCAATGCATCCACCTCTACCGGCAGATCCGGGCCTACGGAAAGTACGAACTGATCTACGAAGAGGCCTGCAGGAACGGGGACCTCTTCCTGAAATTCGACGACGATGACCCGCCGGAGGTCGACACCCAGGACGGGCAGATATCCGTTAAGATCCGTGACCTCCTGACCATGGGGAGGGAACTCGAAGTCCGTCCCGACCTGCTCGTGCTTGTCACCGGCATGGTCCCCTCTTCGGGCTACGAAAAGACCGCCGAACTTTTCAAGGCACCCTTGGGAAGGGACCGGTTTTTCAACGAGGTACATCCCAAATTAAGGCCTGTTGAAACGGTGATAGACGGGATTTTCATCGCCGGGGCAAGCCAGGGACCGAAAAACGTTTCGGAATCGGTCAAATCCGGGCTCTCCGCGGTGGCCAAGGCTCATGCCCTGCTCAGGGAGGAGAAGATCGAGCTGGATCCGACAATCGCCCACATCGACCCGGAAAAATGCAACTGGTGCGACCTGTGCTCGAACATCTGTCCCTTCGACGCCATAAGAATGGAGACTCGCAACGGCCGGAAGGTTGCCGAAGTCATTCAGGCCAGTTGCAAGGGATGCGGCATGTGCAACCCGGTATGCCCTGAGGATGCCATTGATCTGATCGGGTACACCAACGATGAGGTGGAAAGCATGATCGAATCACTAATCCTGACAGCACAATAAAAAAATGGATAAAAAGGAAACTAAATCCAGGACGATCGATGTGATCAAGAAAGAACGGCAGGTGCCAGCAGAGGTTAAGGAAGAACTGAAGCAGTTCAACCGGATGAAAAGAGCCATCCGCCAGGCCCTCGAAGACGGCCCGCTTACCATCCCGGAACTCGCAGATAAACTGGAAATCGACCGGGACCAGGTAACCTATTACCTGATGAGCCTACGGAAATACGGGCTGGTTTCAGCGGGCGACCAGGACGAAGATGATGAATATTTTTACTATCAATTAAAGAAATAACCATGGCCGTCGTAAACCCGGGATTGGCCCGTGATATTCAGAAATACGGCACCGTAGATTTCAGTGCCTGTTACAGCTGCGGCAACTGCACCGCCATCTGTGAATTATCCGAAGAGAATGCTTTTTTCCCCAGGAACCTGATCCGATACGGGATGCTGGGGATGAAGGACGAGATCCTTTCCAGCAAGGAACTCTGGCTCTGCTATGGATGCGGTGAATGCTCCCAGACCTGTCCCCGGGAAGCCGAGCCGGGGGACTACGTAGCGGCCCTGAGAAGGTACGCCATTGCCCATTATGAACCCACGGGACTGACCCGGCTTATGTTCCGCAGCCCCCTCGCCTTTACCGGGATCACACTGGCCATTGCGATGATCCTGTTTTTCTTCCTGATGACCATGAAACCGGACCACGAAGTGAGCAGGTGGATCTTCAGCTTGCTGCCTTTCGACGTGGTGCATGACCTCGGTGTGTATATTTTTATATTCATCGGCATTGCCTCGGCATTCGGATTGTATAAACTCATTCGGGGCCTGGTGAAAAGGGCAAAACCCGGATCGGAGGAAAGGCCTTCCTGGATGGTAAGGGCCTGGAAAGCCACCCTGAAAACAGTCGGGGAGATCCTTCTCATGAACCGGTACCGGGAATGCGACCGGCAGGACGATGCATACTGGTTCCCCAAACCCTGGTTCGTGAAACCCTGGTTCGTGCACTGGATGATCATGATGGGATTCCTGGGACTTCTCCTTGCCACCATTCTGGATTTTATCCTGAAGGATCCGGCCACGGATATCTGGCTCCCCTCGAGGCTCCTGGGAACGGTAGCGGGACTGATGATGATGTACGGGGCAAGCCTGGCTGTGTACTATCGCCTGAAAAAGCCGACGCATTTTTATGCCCGCAGCAGCGCGGCGGACTGGTCCTTCCTTCTGTTCATCTGGTTTGCAGGATTCACCGGCTTCTGGTTGGAAGCCGCTGTGACGTTCAACCTGAATTCGGTCCTGAACCAGGTGGTGTTCATCATCCATACGGTGATTTCCATGGAGCTGGTGCTTTTGCTCATTTTCTCGAAGTTTGCACATGCCCTGTACCGGCCGGCGGCGCTGTTCATCCACTACATGCAGGAATAATGGAACCAACTATGATATTGAAGGCCAATTAACTTTATATAAATCGTAAAAAAATGCAAAACCAAATCGGACTGGAAAAGGACCAATCGGTAAAAATCATCGAGAAACTGAATGCACTTCTGAGTGATGTGCAGGTGTTTTATATGAACGTAAGGGGATTTCACTGGAACATCAGCGGGAAGCATTTCTTTCTGCTGCACTCAAAATTCGAAGAACTCTACGACGGTCTAAACGATAAAGCCGATGAGATCGCCGAGCGCATCCTGATGCTGGGAGGAACACCCCTGCATGCATTCTCAAAATATCTGAAGCAGTCAAAAATAAAGGAGAAGGAAGGCATTACCTCTTCGGAAGGAACCGTAAAGGAGGTAGTCAGCACTCTGCAACATCTGCTTGCTGAGGAACGGGAAATCGTAAGCATGGCTTCCGAAGCGGGCGACGACGGTACCGTCGACCTGCTAACCGGTTTTATCGACGAACAGGAGAAGATGATCTGGATGTACAGTGCCTTTATGGCCTGAAGCCCTGCTTAATAAATCCGCTTTTTATAACGGGAATGTCTAAACATGGGCCGAATAATGGTCCGGATCAACGATTTCCCGGTACCGGATCACGATTTTCTTGAAATCCTCCCAGGTATCCCGTTTCAATCCCGGGTTCCTGAGCAATGCGGAAGGATGGTATACAGGCATTGCAAGCCGGCCTCCCCAGTCTATCCAGTTCCCCCTGACCTTTGTAATCCTCATCTCGGGTCCAACCAGACTTCTGAGGGCAGTAGCACCCAGTAATATCAGGATTGCCGGATCGATCAACTCAATCTGCTTCAGCAGATAGGGCTTGCATGTCTCGATCTCCTCCGGCAGTGGGACCCGGTTACCGGGAGGCCTGCATTTGATGATATTGCTGATGAAAACATGGTCCTTCCGGTTGAACCCGCATGCATCCAGGATGCGGTCAAGCAATTGACCGGAACTTCCGACGAACGGCCTGCCCTGAAGATCCTCGTCCCTGCCCGGCGCCTCACCGATGATAAAAACCGGGGCACGGGGATTGCCTTCCCCGAAAATTACATGATTCCGGGATCCTGCCAGGCTGCACCTTCGGCAGTTCATTACCTCCCCGGCAAGCGACTCCATTGACATTTCGTTAGCATTACGGTTACCATTGCCCTTCTGCAACCAATCAGGTATTCAGCCCGATCATGGAACCGGGCCAAATGCTATCATGAGTTGCTGGTTTTGTTCCCCGGGAGGGTTTCCCCGGTTCCTCCCTTTTTCACGATGAATTCTCCCCGCCCGGTACCCAGCCGCTCTGCGATCAGGTCACATTTGGTTACCAGCAGGAAATAAATACTCCGGTGGGAGATGTCCAGCAATCCCTCCAGGTTCCCCTGGCCTTTGGAAATGACGATATCCGCTTTTTTAAAAACATCCCTGAATTCCCCGGAAACCGATTCCCATACAACCCCGGGGGCATCATCGCCGGTGGTGATCACCTCCGCTATACGATCCATACCCGACATCCCTGCATCTTCAAGGGTCGCATCGTTAATCACGGGACTTCCCCGAACGGCAAAATACTTTCTGTTTACGTCTATTAAACTCAGAAACAGCTTGTCCGCCACAATCTCACCGGCATTGTCTCCAATGTAAAGCAGCGATTCAGCCTGTTCCAGATCCCGGATCAGATGCCGGGTATCGTTGATGGCCGGTTCGGCCTCCGCCACCCGCTTAATGGCATCCGCAACATCAATCTGGTGTTGAGGACCCGAATCGATTACGTTGCCTGCAATGGCCAAACGTATTGCTGTGTCAAACGGATCCTTCGATTCTTTTATCAAACCCTCCAGTTTCGTATACATCTCCAGCATGATCCGGTTGTGTTCCTCCTTAATAAGGCGATACGGATCGTGATCCTGCAAACATTCACGGATCAACCTGTGCATCCTGCGCCCCAGTACCGGAGGGGATTGATTATAATCAAACCCGGCCAGATCCTCCAGTAAGCGACGCAGAATGGGTTCCTGCTGAAATTCCGGTATGACACCGGTCCCGGCCAGCCTCAGATAACTTTGTATGGTACACGGTATACATTCAAAATGGATATTCATACATCATTTTTTAGCGCTTATGGCAATAAAGCTGCCCTTTCCATATCCTTCCAGAACATCCTGAACTTCATCAATTTTGTCCAATTCCCCGAATACCGTCTGAAAGATCTTATCAATTTCAAATCCGGCATGGTTCAGGATCCTGCAAAGTTCTTCCGTGCCATAAAATACAGCATGCCTGTAAAAAACGTTTTCATGCTTGTGTCTTAAATATAATTTCCCAACGGGACTGTCTTTATCGACAAATCCAATGATCAGGTTGCCGGCGTCTTTTAAAACGCGTCTCGCTTCCGATAAGGATTTATGCAGATCATCAACGAAACATATGGTGGTAATCATTACTGCGAAATCCACACTTTTATCTGCATACGGCAAATCTTCGGCAACAGCGTTGATGGCGTGGATATTTCTTTGCCTTGCCCTTTCACGCATTGCCCGGGAAGGTTCTATTCCCTCTGAAATTCCCAACGCTTCTGCAAAAATGCCGCTGCCTATACCGATTTCAATTCCTTTTCCCGTAAGGGGCAATACCTTCCTGATGGCTATTAATTCAGATTGAAAAACGGATTCATGCAACACGAACCAGTTATCGTATTCTCCGGAATATTTATCGAAGGGCTCAGTCCTGGGCATCTTGATTATGGATAGTGGATGGTTTGTTTAATCCATGCTTCTTCCGTTCAGAACTCCTCTAACTCCTTGTTCCTGAACGCCTCCAGGGCCTCCCTTACGGTTAGCTCACCGGCACCCGTAAATATACGGATATTGGTTTGCTGCAAAACGGTTGCCGCATTGTCCCCCGGCCCGTTACCGGTAATCAGGATCTCCGCGCCCAGGTCAAACAATGCCTGGGATGTTTTGGGTCCGGCCCCATGAGCTTCATTTTCAATGGACCTGTTATCAAAAGATGTGAACTCATCCCTTTCCTCATCGTACACAAGGAGAAATGCAGTCCTTCCGAAACGCGGATCAATTCTGGAATCCCATTCCGTTCCTTTGGATGTAAAAGCAATTTTCATAGTACAAGGTTTTTGATTTTATTCCAGCTGTCTGAAATCATAGCCGGCAATTGATTGCTGCTGTATTCCACGATGGTCTTCCCGGAAGCCATTGATCTCGTAAAAGAATCATCGTACGGCAGGCTTGCCAGGTATGCAATTCCTTCTTCCTCCAGAAACGTTTCAATTTTGCGGGTAATCGCGGTGTTCAGATCCGATTTATTGACGATGCAGCCGGCCCGGATCTTAAACTTTGTGACCAGCCTGTACACCCTGATCAGGTCGTGCAAACCGGAGACCGTTGGTTCCGTAACCAGAACGGCAAAATCCGCCCCGGACAAGGATGATATCACGGGGCACCCGATGCCCGGGGGACCGTCGATGAGAATGATGTCCGTTTTATCCTCTTCTGAAGTTATCCGGGCCTCCTTCCTGACCTTTGCCACGAGTTTCCCTGAGTTTTCTGTCCCGATTCCAAGCCTTGCATGCACCATCCTTGCCCCCGTCTTGATATTCGACCTGAACCATTCACCGGTCCTGGGTTTTTCATTGCGTATCGCTTCATGGGGACAAACCCGGGCACAATATCCGCAGCCTTCGCAGCCCAGGGGATCAATCCTGTAAGACCCATCTTCATCACTGATCGCATCAAAGCGGCAAACATCCAGGCATATTCCGCACTGAGTGCATGCATCCTGGTCAATCACAGCAAGTTCACCGCTGTGAAAATCCTCGGATTCCATCCAATCGGGCTTCAGGAGAAGGTGCATGTCGGCCGCGTCCACATCGCAATCCGCCACCGTGACATCCTTGCCTCCCAGACAGGCATAGGAAGCCGCAATGGAGGTTTTGCCCGTTCCGCCCTTACCCGATATGACCACGATCTCTTTCATCGGCCGGCAGCTTTTATCAGGAGGTATTCGCAAATTCTTCCCAGTTGCTTTTCCATTTCGGGGATTTCCGGGTAAACCAGCTCTCCCCTGGAGTATAATTCGGCAATCCTGCGGTCATTCGGTATGCTGGCCAATACCGGTATGTTTTCTTTCCGGCAGTATTCACGCACATCGTCGTTGCCGATCCCTTCACGGTTGATGACCACCCCGTGTTTTTTCTTCATTGCCATCATGGTTTCAACCGCAAGTTTCAGGTCATGCAAACCGAATGGGGTTGGTTCGGTCACCAGAATCACATAATCTGCATCCCTGGTTGCTTCGATCACGGGACAGGCTGTTCCGGGCGGCGAATCATAGATTTTTATCGCATCACCGGGGAATTGCCTTTCGATGTACTGCTTGGTCTGGGAAATCAACTGGGTCGCCTGTTCCTGCCCTATTTCAAGCCTGCTTTCGATCAAGGTCAGCCGGTCTTTTTCAGCGTGCCTGAGTTCACCCATTTTTTGAGGTTTCATGGGAAGGGCGGACGAGGGACAAAGCTCAGAGCAGGCATAACAGCCGTGACATAATTCGGGAAAAACCAGGATCTGTGAGGCCAGCCGGACGATGGCATGGTAGTTGCAAACCTGGCTGCAGTTATCGCATATTTCACAGGCATGCTCATTCCATTGCGGTATCATTTTGAATTTCGCTTCCCTGTTAACCGTTCCTGCCTGAATAAACAATCCGGCATTGGGCTCTTCCACGTCCAGGTCCGCCAGGATAACGCTCCTGTTGCGGGCTATATAACTTGCCAGATTGGTGGACAGGGTCGTTTTCCCGGTTCCTCCCTTCCCGCTGGCGATGGCAATCTTCATGGATTAAAATCAACGATCAGCTCTGTCCGCTACCGGCAGGCCCTGATGTTCGTTCCGGTGAATGAAAATCCTAATGATCGCATAGATTCTCTCCTGTCCGGAGCCGGTTATTAAGGTAATGTTCCACGAGGGACTCAGGCGTGCCGCTGATGACGCCAACGCAGACTTCAATGTTATTTCTGGTAAAAAGATCCTGGGCCTTGAATCCCATTCCCCCGGAAATGATGGTGTCTACCCCCTGTTCCGAAAGGAAACGCGGGTAGGTTCCCGGTTGGTGGGCCGGCGGGGTAAGATAGTACACGCTTTGTATCTTTTCGTTTTCGGTTTCGACAATGGCAAATTTTTCACAGTGGCCAAAATGCGGCGTTAAAACATTATCAACCGTCGGAATGGCAAACTTTTTTTTAGTATTCATATCGCTTGGATACATCTATTATGTAATAAATTATATCGGATCGCATAATGATCTTCTGATTACCAGAATCAATCCGTAATCCGGCTAACGTTAGATCGCTCAAAGGCTGTTATCTGCCGGCCGGTAACTATTCCCTGCCTGCAAGCAATTCTTCCCGGATCATGGTGTGTCCGCATTCCGGGCATTTTATGGTAGTGCATTTAACGCCCTGCTGATGGGGGACTTTCTCTCCGCATTTTGCACAAACACAAAAGCCGCCCGGACCGAATGCCCCGCCTTTATTACGCCCCCTGCCGCCACCCCGGCCTAATCCCTTACCACTGCCCATATTATTACCTTTCCCAGGTGTATTCATATCATCTGGATTTAATAAATTACCAGTTGTATAAGCGATACGATACGATCCGTACCTTCAGGCTTATTCATCTTTCATCTTGGAGAGCCTGTCCTCCAGTGCTTTCAACTGATCCTTCAGTGTCCTGATCTGGTTTTCAATCAGGGTCTTCTCGGATACGCCCGGGACATCTCCCGGATACTGGCTGAACTGACCGTGCATGAATCCCAGATCGTAACCCCTTCCGTAAGAACCTCCACGGAAACGGCGGCCCAAACCCCTTCCCCAGCCCGGGGACGGGTTCATGTAACCTGGAATCTCATAACCGGCACAGTATCCCATTTGCCTGCCGGTCATCGGACCTTCACCAAACGGGCCTGTTCTGTCACCTCTTGGCATACCTACCTCCTTTATTAAATATTTGGCCGGGACTGCAGCATCTGCCGTGGCCGAACCCTCCCGCCAGATTGATCAAGCGTTTCGATCCACAAGCGGGACATACGGTAACGATATGTTCAAAACCAGTTCTGAACATATGACCACAATCCTGGCACTGAATTATATTGTTCCTGAAATGAATGTTTCCACCCTCAATGGTCAGCAATTTCCCCTGGATGATAAAGTCGGCAACTTTTTTCCTGGCCTTTTCAATTAAACGCGTAAAGGTAGACCTGGATATTTCCATCTCATGGGCCGCAGTTGCATGTGAAAAGCCCAATTGATCGGCCAGACGGATTGCTTCGAATTCGTCAAGAGTAAGCAGGATCTGTTGCAGGTCCTGTCCCCTCACCCCGGTGGGTTTAAAAGCTGAAAAAAGCGGGGGTTCGTGAACGATCCGGTTATACTGGGGTCTTGCCACGGGATTTTTTTTCAAATATAATGCACATATGTGCAAAATCCAAAAAAATCAGGCATGATCTTTGGCATTTATCCCGTATTTTTTAAGCAGGGAATGAAAATTCGTCCGCTGCATGCCGATGTTGGCTGCTGCCCTGCTGATGTTGCCGCCTGCATCCGTTAAGGCAGCGATCAGAAAATCCTTTTCGATCTGGGAAAGCAACTTATCCTTTTTCTTTTGTTTGTATTTTTTGAATTCCTCCCATGAGCTCGGGAACTCAAGCTCATCCGATCCAGCGGAGGCGTTCCGGATTTTATTGGGCAGGTGCTTCACCCCGATGATCTCCGAATCACAGAGGATGGCCACCCTTTCCACCAGGTTTTTCAGTTCCCGTATGTTTCCGGGCCAGGGGTACTTCTCCAGGACGGCCACGGCCTCTTCTGAAAAATGCCTGGCCTGTACATCGCCCGTCTTCCGGACATTCTCCAGAAAAGAAACCGCCAGCTTTACGATATCATCCCTGCGTTCGCGCAGGGCCGGGAGGTGGATCGGGATCACTTCGAGCCGGTAATATAGATCGTCCCGGAAACTTCCATCCTGGACCATCCTGGACAGATCCTGGTTGGATGCGGCGATGAGCCGGATATCGATGCTGCGCTCAGCCGTGTCGCCCACCCTTCTTATCGTTCTGGTTTCAAGTACCCTGAGTAATTTGCTTTGTATTTCCAGGCTGATGTTGGAAACCTCGTCCAGAAAAAGCGTCCCCTTGCTGGCAATTTCAAACAGTCCCTGCTTGGTAGAAACCGCTCCTGAATACGAACCCTTGATGTGGCCGAACAGCTCGCTTTCAAGCAGGGTTGGAGTCAGTGCGCTGCAATCGCATGGGATGAAGGGGTGTTCCCTGCGCAGGCTCATCCGGTGAATGGCCTGTGCAATGACCTCTTTCCCCGTACCGCTTTCACCGGTGATCAGGATGTTACTGTCCGTACGGGCAACCCGCCGCACGACGGAAAATACCTTCTTCATGGCAGGGCTTTCCCCGATGATCCCGCTGAATCCCTCCTGCAGTCCGAGCTCTTCCCGCAAGGCAATGTTCTCCCGTCTGAGGTCCATATGCTGGAAAACCCTGTTTACATGAATGATCAGTTCATCCGGCGAGAAGGGTTTGCTGATGTAGTCCGTAGCTCCCAGCTTGATGGCTTCCACGGCGGTCTGAACCGTGGCGTATCCGGTAATGATGATCACCTCCGAGGGAATCCCCTTGTCCTTGACGGACCGAAGAATGTCCATCCCTTCGATCCCGGGAAGCAGAAGGTCAAGCAGTATGAGATCATAACCTGATGTAAGCGCCTCTTTCAGACCCTCCTTCCCGTCCTGCTCGTAGCTTACCTCATGATTTTCCCTTTCCAGGACCCTTTTGCACCCCGTTCCGATGGACGGTTCGTCGTCGATGATTAATATCTTCCTTTTCTTCGGATCGTTCATAAACGACCATTTTGTTTTAAGGGTAATGATCAATCCGGCAATGCTTCCCCGGTTCCGTGACAAGGCAGAACCACGGTGAATGTGGTGCCTTCCCCCACGTTGCTTTCACACCGGATTTCTCCCCCGTGCTGTGTTATAATGCCATAGCTTACGCTCAATCCAAGCCCGGTTCCTTTGCCCACCGGCTTGGTTGTATAGAAAGGATCAAAGATCTTCCCCATTTCCTCCGGCCTGATTCCGCATCCCGTATCCGAAATGGATACCGTGCATTGGTTCTTCCCATGCGCCGTGGAAATCCTGATTTCTCCCCCGCCGGTGATCGATTCGGCCGAATTCATCAGAAGATTCAGGAAGACCTGCTGGATCTGGTTCTTGTCCGCCACGAATTCCTCCAGGCTTTCATCGTAATCTTCCAGGAACCGGATGTCCCTGAACTCCTTTTGCTTGACGATCAGGGACACCAGTTGCCGGAGGAGTTCATTGACCCGGATGCTTTCCCTGCCCGCGGGAGCCTGCCGGGCAAAATCAAGCAGTTCCCGGACGATTCTGCGGACACGGTTGGTCTCATCGATGATCACGTTCAGATCCCTCATATCCTGCTCATCGTTACTTTTCTTCTGCTTCATGAGATGGGCAAAATTCAGTATGGAGGTAAGAGGATTGTTGATCTCATGTGCCACGCCGGCGGCCAGCCTTCCGATGGCGGCCAGCTTTTCGCTCTGTCCGATTTGCAACTGGGTTTCCTTCTGCAGGTTCTTCTCATATCTTTCAAACGCGTCCGCCATCTGGTCAATGGTCCGGCAAAGCAGTCCGATTTCCCCGGAAGGCCTTATCTCACAGCGGGCGCTCAGATCCCCCTGCATGATTTTCCTGCCCATCTCCGTAATGCTGTCTACGGGCTTCATCATCCGCCTCATGTAA
Organism: uncultured Bacteroides sp.; assembly: GCA_964575235.1. Lineage (GTDB taxonomy): Bacteria > Bacteroidota > Bacteroidia > Bacteroidales > SM23-62 > SM23-62. The sequence continues at coordinate 14,062 of CAZNQG010000012.1, read as the reverse complement.
AAATAGATCAGCAGGAAAGCAGATAAGGCGGTGAAACAAAGCATTCCCATAATAAACAGGATCAGTATCTTCTGGGGCTGCTTGTAGGGTGCTTCAAGAACCCCGACGTAAAGGGATCCCACAATATTTCCTTCGATGTCCCGGAGGGGTTCGTATGAAGTGATGTACCAGTCCCTCACCACGAATGCCCGGTCCGACCACACCTTTCCCTCCCTTATGACATGGTCGTAGACTTCTTCGCTGAGGCGGCTCCCAATGGCCCGCTCGTTGTTTTCAAATGTCACGTTGGTGGAAATCCGCAGGTCGTTAAGGAAAATCGTCACGGTTCCTGCATCCGTATGCCCGTAAACCGGGGAACCGTAAACCTCGGATTTGATTTCATCCACGATCGCATCGTTCCGGTTCAGCAGGCATCCGCCCAGCAGGATCCCCAGCCTTTCTTCCTCGTGCAGGGAATAAACGGGCACAGCCGCTGCAATAAACATGCCTGCTTCGTTGGTTTTGGCGGAGTCAGGCCTGGCCTTCGGGGTCGGAAGGATCTCAATGGATGCCCTGCGGCAGATCTCCTCCCCTTCCGCTTTCAGCATTTCGGCCGGTATCACCAGGGTCCCCCTCGCCGGCTTCCAGTCCCCGAGAACCTTCCTAACCATCGGATTGGCGGAAATGTCATCCCCTTTCAGGTCCGGATTATGCGCCCTGAAAAGCACCCTGCCTTCCGGATCAACCAGGGTCATTATGTCCAGTCCCCTGCTGAGGTAAATGCTCCGGAAAACATTACCGAGGTCGGCTTCAATCTCTTGTTCCAGGGTTGAGCTGGTCCTCCTTCGGATGGATACGGCTTGCAAAATTTCATATACCCGCTCCACGTAGGCTTCATACATATGACGGGCTGTAAACAGGTCATGCTCCACCCGAACCTGCACCTGGCTGATGTATACCCTGTTCATGTAAATGCCTACGACCAGCGCCACAGCAAAATAGGACAGCAGGATGATGCCGATCGATCCGAACGTTATTTTATTCCGCAGGGTCATTCCCTTCAAGGGTTTACCTAAAAATACAAAATATTGAAACACCAATGAAGAAAATTGTATGTTTTTTATATACACTGTATAATTAAATGATTACAAAACTCAAACAAAAACGAATGGTTAATTCAGAAATTAAATGTATAAACCATTGTATATTAGGGTATTAAAAACAGGTACCAATAAACTGAATATTCATGGCATACATCTTGACTCCGGGTAAACCAAACGAACGTAGTTGTTAACCTTAAAATCTTACTGCCATGAAAACTGAACCGCACATTCTGGTAATCGACGATGAGAATTATATCTGCGAAAGCTGCGACCGGATTTTTTCGGGTGCCGGGTATAAGGTCGATACCCATGTAAATGCTGTCAAGGGCTACCGCGAGGCCTTGATGAATCCCTACGATGCCATTGTCCTGGACCTTAACCTGATCGAATCGGACGGGATGAAATTGCTTTACGGGATTCGGAAGAAAAAACCGGATGTGCCCGTGGTGATCATTACGGGCTACCCCTCCGAAGACACCAGGCGCATGTCGTCCACACTGGGGGTGATCGACTACATCATCAAACCTTTCGAGCCGTCCGAACTCCTGGAACCGGTCCGGAAAGTCCTTACGGGTGAAGTTGCGTCCACAACCACAAGGGATAAAGACCTGATGGAGACGGAGGTCTGCGAACCGGGATACCACTTTTATCTTTCATCCTGGTTCTACCAGATGCAAAACGGTGTCATCCGCGTGGGCGGTTATCTTCCCAATCTTTCGAATAATTATGTTAAATCCATCAGGCTGCCTGAACTGGGGAGTTATGTTTACAGGGGACTCCCGCTGGCTGAGGTTACCCTGAGCGGCGGGTCAAAGCAGGTCATTCCTTCTGCCGTCAGCGGAAAAGTCAGCGTGGTCAATGACCAGCTCAGGGAACATTTCTACAATCTTGAGAAGAACCTCCACCGGAAAAGCTGGATCGCCGTCGTGGAGCCGGAAAACCTGGAACGCGACCTGAGGGCCAACCAGCAAAGGAGCATCCTGGTTTTTACCGAATCGATGGATGAAAAGAACGAATTCCAGCAGAGGATCCTGGCCAAAGGGTACAGAACCGTTGTTGCCACCAGCATGGAAAATGTCCGGCAAAGCCTTTCACAGGGATCTGCGGGGGTGATGGTTATTGACGCAAGGTCGTTCGGAGATTCGGGTCCCGGTCTGGTCCGGGAGGTCAACCGGGAATTCCCAGAAGTAAAGGTCATTGTATTCAACGATCCGGACATCGATATGGAAAGGCAGTACCGCAAACAAAACCTGTTTTACTACGGTGTAAATCCGATCATGAACAACGAAATGGTCGATCTGTTGCACTGCGCCTTCACGGAAGAGAAAAAGAAGGTCCAGATGAAAAACCCCCAGGTGTCCAGCTTTCTGCCCGATACCATCAACAAGATCTCGATCACGAACCGGTACGGCATCAAGGTTGTCCTGTTTGCCTACGATCGGATTTTGGAGCACAGCGGGGGACTCGGATACCTGCTGACCAAGGACTTGATGGATATGCAGGTTCCCATTACCATCGGGCATACCCGTTTCCATGCCTCCAGGGATGCACAGACGGAGATCCAGAAGATCGAAAAGGAAAAGGAAAAGAACGACCGGATCATCGTCCTGGAGGCCCGTTACCAGGATAAAATTCCCGGAAGCGTCTCGAAGGAAGTCCAGGAATTCACGAACGAAAAATCCGCCCTGAACTCGCTGGTCAACATATGTATCCAGCCTTCACCCGGGACCGGCAAGGTCGAATTTGAAGTCAACCAGACCCTGTCATTAAAAGAACTCATCTTAAACGAGATGATATCTAAATAGTATTGTAAAACAGACTGCGAATGCTTCGCCGGATTTATTCCGGCTCATCCCGTTTATTTGCTGCGGATCCACCCGGCCATAACAAGGCCGGTGCATGGAATCCGGACCGGGGTTCTCCCGGGCCCTGTCAACGGACCGCCTTGTATATTTCGGGTTTGACGGTAAGCATCAGGTATGCGAATTGCGGAAACCGGATCGCCTCCCCGTACACGCCTTTCACCTGTTCCAGGGTGGTGGTCCGGAGCATAAATGAATAGCCGGCCTTGAGGTTGACCGACTTCCAGATGTCCCAGCCGATCGTCAGGTCAATCTCATGCCCGAGCCGTTTCGGAAGCACCCTGGCGGGATCCACGACATCGTACCTTCCAGCCGCCAGCAGAAAATAATGGTAATCCCCCTGGATCGAGATCCCTTTGCGAGGCCTGTATTCGGTTTTCAGGAACAGGTCCTGCAAACCCTGCTCCGGAAGGTTGCTGAAATAATCCATGTACCCGTAAAAGGCATGCCGTGTGCCGTAGAATACATCAAAACGATGGTTGCAGTTCTGGTAAGCCGCATCGGGGTTGGTCTCATCCTGCCCGGAAAGAAAATCGAATCCGGTACCCAGCCTGGCTCTTCCATCCAGGAATGGCTGGCTGACCAGTACCGAGAGACAGTAGGCGTTCACCTTGCTGCCGTTTCGGTTCAGATGATGCTGATGGTAGAGTGTAGCCCTGGCATCCAGGTCCCGGATCTTCGCCGTGAGGTTTAGCCCGAAAGTGCTCCTCAGGCTTAAATCTTCCGTGGTATCGCTTGTGGTATTTCCCGTTAAAAGTGCAATAACCGAAACGGTTACCGGATCAAGGCTCCGCTCGTAGCGCAGAAAATCAAAAACCCTGAATTTCTTTTTCGGGAACAGGGCGGTTGAAGTAGATTCCGTATTCCAGCTCAGGGCCAGGTCAATCCGGTTCAGGGTATCATCGAACCGGAACAGCAGTGCGTCGTAGGTTACCTGGGCATCGTTCCAGTTCCTCGCGGACAGGATGCGCAGGTCGTCGTAAACGAACTGCTGCCTGCCGGCGGTAATCGAGACCGATGGGGCCGGCTTCAGTTTCACCCAGCCCTGATGGAGGCTGAGGCTCTGGTTGTTCCCTGAGGTCCCGCTTTCCTTGTACAGGTTGTCCCCTCCCCAGAACCTTGTATCCTGGAAGGAAACGTACGATTGGAGTTTGTCCTGGTCGTATAAGGCATTGATCCGGGTCCGCTGGGTTACATAGACCATTGGATTTGCCTCGGTTGCAAGCGGCCTCGTGTACCCGTTGTCAAAGATGATCCTGGAGCGCAGTTCCGCGCCTATATAAGATTGGGAAAATACCCACAAGGGGTTTAGAAGGAATAAAACGGCGGGTAATAACTGGAATCTCATGTTTGTTGTTTTAATTGATGCTCCCTTTCAGGTATGCCCTGGTGATCTCGGTTTTCGGATTGCTGAAAAATTCCTGCGAGGGGGCCTGTTCGATGACCTCGCCCAGGTACATAAAAATCACGTGGTCGGCAATCCGCGCCGCCTGCCGCAGCACATGGGTGACCAGCACAATGGTGTAGGCACTCTTCAATTCCAGGAATTTCTTTTCGATTTCCTGGCTGGAAATGGGATCCAGTGCGGAGGTCGGTTCATCGGCCAGGATGATGTCCGGGTCCACCGCGAGTCCCCTGGCAAGGCACAGGCGCTGCTGCTGTCCGATCGACAGGCTGGATGCCGGTTCCCTGAGCCTGTCCTTGACTTCGTTCCAGAGGCTTGCCTGGTTCAGGTAATGCTTGATCCGCTTGTCCAGGAAGCGCTTGCTTCTCCGGCCGCTGATCTTCAATCCGAATGCAATGTTCTTGTAAATGCTCATGGGCAGGGGATAGGGTCTCTGCGACAGCAGGCCCATCCGTTTCCGGATGCTGGTGACATCCTTGTGCGAATGCAGGATTTCATCTTCGTCGATGAATATCCTGCCGCTGACCTTCATTTCGGGGTACATGTCCGTCAGACGGTTCATGCTTTTCATCAGCGTGGTCTTCCCGCAGCCGGATGGCCCCAGGATGACCGTGATCTTGTTCCTGGGGATCTCGACGTTGATGTTTTTCAGGATTTGTGTGTCCCCGATTCTAAGGTTCAGGCCTTCGACCCTGATTTTGATCCGGTTGTTCATTTTATCAGAATTGTATGGTGTTCCGTTTGTATTTATTGGTGAATATCCTGGAAAGCAGGCTTATAATAAGTATGATTATAGTCAGGACAACCGCTGCGGCGTAGGCCCTGTTCTTAACCTCGGGGATCGGCGAGGTAAGCTGGAAGAAAATGGACAGGGGCAGGGTGGCGGAAGGCTGTGTGATCGAGGTAGGGATGCGGTCTGTAAACCCGGTTGTGAACAGCACGGAGGCGGCATCTCCGATGGCCCTCCCGAAAGAGAGCAGCAGGGCCGTTATGATGCAGGGAATGCATTGCCGGACCAGGACCTTGTACGCCAGTTCGGCCCGGGTGGACCCCAGTGAATAGGAAGCTTCCAGCAGTCCTTCCGGAACCGTTTTGAGTCCTTCATCCACGGCCCGTATCATGATGGGCAATATGAAGAGCCCTACCACGATGATGCCTGCCAGGAGCGAGGCCTTGAAACCGAAAAAGATCATCACGGAAAACCCGAAGGCCCCGTAAACGATGGAGGGTATCCCCCAGAGCAGGTCCAGGATGAAGCGAATGGTATTCACCAGCCGCTTCCTGTGGTCCAGCCAGGTGTTCATGAACAGGGCAATCGGCAGGCCTGTGATGAAAGCCAGGAAGGTGGCTCCAAGTGCAAGGTAGACCGATCCCACGATCGCGTTCAGGATGCCTCCCTCCTTTCCGAAATAAAAACCTCCCTTAGGCGTTTGCAGGAGCATATCGAGGGACAGGGAGGGGATGCCTTTTCTCAATACGCTCTGGATGATCAGCAGCAGCACGGCTATGATCAGGCAGGAAGACAGGAACATGAGGGACCTGAAGAATATTTCTTCGGCCAGTAAGAATTTCTTCCGGAGACGGTGCCGTCTAGCGGTAAAGCTTTTCATAGCGCATGATCAACAGCCTCGAGGCAAGGTTAAACAGCAGGACGATCACGAACAGCAGCAGGGCCGCCAGCATCAGGGCCGAGTCGTAGAGCGGGATGGAAAGCATTTCCCCGTAGTTATTGGCAATCAGGGCGGGCAGCGGATATCCGGGCTGGAAGACACCCCTGGGAATGGCAGTTACGTTGCCCACCACCATGAGGACCGCAATGGTCTCCCCGAAGGCCCTGGATACGCCGAGCCCCATGGCTGAGATAATGCCCGGGAAAGCCTTCCGCATAAGCACGATCTTAATGGTAGTCCAGCGGTTGGCTCCGAGGGATAGCGAGGCTTCCGTCAGTTCACGCGGGATGGTATTGAAGATCTCCAGCAGGATGTTCAGGATGAACGGGATGATCATTACGGCCAGCACCATGCCGCCGGCAAGGATGCTGTAACCCGATGTCTGAATTCCAAAATGTGGGGCCAGCCTGCCGGATACAAAGGGTACGATGGCAACGATCCCCCATACCCCGTATATGATGGAAGGTATGCCTGCCAGGATATCGATGCCGGGTTGCATGATCTTCAGCACGGCCCGGTTGGCATACTGTGTCAGGTGTATGGCCGAAAGCAGGCAGACGGGACCCGCCAGCAGAAGGGCCAGCAGTGTTACCCAGAGGGAGCTCAGGATAAACGGAGCGAATCCGAAACTTCCTGAGATGGGTTTCCACTGGCTGGAGGTGATCATCTGCCAGAACGGATGGTCATCCAGCAGCAGGGACGATTTCCATATCAGTCCCCCGCCGATCATCACCGGCATCAGTATGATGAACCCAAGCCAGAACGACATCCAGCCGCTGTTGAGCCGGTTGCTCAGGGCCCTGCTGAACCGGATCTTTCTCACCGAACCTGATTCCTGTCTGGATTAACGGTGTAATTTTTCAAGTTCAAACCGTATTCTTTCGGGCGAGAGCTGCACATACCCGGCCTCCTGCACGTACCGCTGCCCCTCCCCCAGGATCCACTCGATAAAGGCGATCGCGGCCGGATTCCCCGGTTTCCCGTTCGAGACAAAGTACAGTTCCCGCGCAGGGGGTGCGGGGTAGATGCCGTGCTGAATGGCGGACATAATGCTGTCCAGTTGCTGGTAGAAGCTTTCCGCCTTGTCAATCCGGCCGTTGTTGTCCAGGTCGATGGGGAGAACCTCCATTTTTTCGTATTTCGTCCGGGTTTGTATGTCATAAACATAGATCACATTATTATAACCCAGGCCAAGGACATCGTTCTTAACGGCATCCGCCACTCCCGGGTCGCCGAATACCCCGAGCCCGAGTAGCTCCTCCTGTGTGGTCCCCAGGTATTCCCCCCACATGGCGGCAGCACCGCATGCATCGCTCCGGGTAAATACGGTAATGGGATGTCCGGATGCGACCCCGGCCAAGGCACCCCAGTCCGTGATCTCGCCCGTGACAAAAATCTTCCTGAGTTCGTCCCGGGTAATGCCGCGCACAAGGAGTTCCTTCAGCATGGGATTGGCCGCGTTGACGGTCGGCAGCACGGCATCCTTGGTCAGGGCTATGTACCATGCCCCCTTCTCGATTTCCTGGGGCATGACCTCCCTTGAGAACATACCCAGGTCGACCATACCGGACAGGGCATCGGCCATTCCCTTGCCGGCGCCTCCGGCGGAAATGTCGATCCGGACCCCGGGATTCACCTTCTGGAATTCCTCCGCCCAGCGGACCGTCATGGGATACAGTGCAAAGGCCCCGGAGATGCTGATCTGTCCCTGGAGCCCATCCCCGGCTTTCTTCCTGCCGGAGGGATTGCATCCGCTGAGCAGGGATGCACAGAGGATCGTAATGAAAAACATGCTTTGTTTCATGGTTCGGATTTTAAGGATCGAAAGAAACAAAGCTAGAGAAGTGGCCAATGTTAATCCACAGGTTAAAGGCGTAAAAAGGTAGGGGAAAAGACGTATCAGACATCCACGATGCCGTGCCGTATGGCATACATGACCAGGCCCGCGGTATTTTTCGAATTGGTCTTGTTTAAAAGGTTCTCCCGGTGCTTGTCGACGGTCCTTTTGCTCAGGTACAGGATGTTGGCGATCTCCTGGTTGGAAAGTCCTTTACAGATATGGTACAACACCTCTGATTCCCGCTCCGAGAGCCCGGAAGTTTCGCCGGTGCTTTTTCGCTTGTTGATGTTCATGATGAGCCCGGGCAGAAGGTCCTGAGATACGTAATTCTTCCCTTCCATAACCGTGGTGATGGCGGTCTCCATTTCCTGAATACTTGAATTCTTCAGAATGAAACCTTTGGCACCGGCCTGCACCATCCGGGTGTAGTAATCCTCTTCCCCGTACATGGACAGGGCAACGATGTTGAGCCGGGGATTCATCTCCAGGGCCCTGGAAGTCGCCTCTATCCCGTCCATTCCGGGCAGGTCTATGTCCATGAATATTAGGTCCGGGGCATCGCCCTCTATTTCCCTCAGAAAGTCCTCTCCGGTAGGTGCCTCGTACACCTCCCTGATCATGGGAATATTCTTCAACAGCAGCTTGAGGCCTTCCCTGAAAAGCTTGTGGTCGTCCACGATCATGATGGAGAACTTTCTCATCTCAGGTGATTTTAACGTCGATGTGAATGCTGAGCCCCTCGTCCGGTTCCGTGCTGATCTGGTAAATGCCGTTGATGGATTTGATCCTGGATTTGATGTTTGAATACCCCATTCCCCGGTTTTCCCTCTGCAAGCTCTCCAGGTCGAAACCGACTCCGTCGTCATAGTAATCCAGGAGCAGGCTGCCGGATTCCGTAAACAGATCAATGTTGATCTGGGCCGCAGATGCATGTTTCAGCGTATTCGTGATCAGCTCGCAGATCACACGGTACAGTACCACTTCAATATTGTTGGCAAAGCGTTTGTTCTCAATGTTGCTGCTCAGGATGATCTTGGGATTGTCCTGAATCTGAAGCTGGTTGATAAAGGATTTTACTGCCCTAAGCAGGCCGAAGTTGTTCAGTATGTGGGGACTCAGATTGTTCGAGATCTCCTTCAGGGAGAATATGGATTCATCGATCAGGTTCTCCGTATTGTCGAGGACCTCTTTGTTTTTAGGGCTTCCCGGGTTTTTGGCCATTGCAGACAGGGCCAGCTTTACGGATGACAGTATGGGACCCAGGCTGTCGTGCAGTTCCTTGGCAAATCGCTGTCTTTCGTTTTCTTCCGTTCTGATGATGGCCGAAAGGACCCTGGATTCGTTTTCCTTCCGGAGCTCATCGATCCGCTTCTGTACATTGAATATGCGCTTGATGAAAATCAGGCTGAACAGCAGGATGATCGAAATGACAACCCCGGTCCAGCTGCTCAGCAATCCGCCGAGCAACCTGCTTTCCACGTCAACCACCTGGAGAAGTTCAAGCAGGCGTCGTATGGCCATCAGCAGAAAGCATATGGATATGAGCCACCAGGCGATGTTATTCCGGGTGCTTCTAATCAGGCTCAAGGCGATGATGGCTGCCGCGAATTGCAGAAAAACGGACAGTATGAGCGCTATCTTGATCGGCATACGCCGGGGATTTATATCCTTGCAGCCCGGGGACCAGGCAATTCGGAGGCATGGTTGGCACACGGTCCGCAGGGGGTTTTATCAAAGTTAATCAATCCGGGCAAGATCTTCGTCAAACTTTCAGTAAATATGATTCAGGGAATCAGATCAGATCATCCGGTCGAATAAGCCCAGGAGCTTACAGCAAGCGAAGAAGGAAGAGGATCAGAGCAACAGGTCGAAGAGGCCCAGGAGTTTAAGGCTTGCGAAGAAGAGGGCCATCAGGAGGAAGATCCTCACCGCCGGAGCACCCCACCGGACGGCCACCCTGGCACCCAGGAAGGCCCCCAGCATGTTGCCCACGGCAAGGATCAGGCCGAACACATAATTCACATCCTCGTTCAGTATAAAAACGGCAAGGGCGAAAGGAGTATAAAGGAGAACGATAAACACCTTCAATGCATTGGCCCTTACCAGTTCATACCCGGCTCCGAGTACCAGTCCCCCAAGCAGGAAAAACCCGACCCCGGCCTGGATAAAGCCGCCGTATATACCGATCAGGAAGAAGATCAGGGCCTGTATATAGGGGTTCATGGGCGGCTGTCCCTCCCTCCCTTTCAGCCAGCGGTCCGGCCGGAAGATGATCAGCACGAACATTCCGATCAGGAGTCCCCCGATCACCCTTTCCATTACGGCATCGTTGAAGTGGATTGCGATCCTTGCCCCGAGGACGCTCCCGATAACGGCCGGGATCCCGATCTTTAGCCCCTCCCTGAAGTCCAGCACCTTCTGCTGCCGGAAGCTGCTTACGCCAACGACATTCTGAAGCAGGATGGCTATCCGGTTGGTGCCGTTAGCCACATTGGCCGGCAGTCCCATGAACATGAGCAGGGGAAGGGTCAGCAGGGAACCGCTGCCGGCCAGGGTATTGATGAATCCGGCAACCAGCCCGATGCCGATCACGGCCAGGATCTTATACCAGGCCAGGTCGTATGCCCGGATGACCTCCGAAAGCTGATCCCATGCACCCTGAATATCCACGCGCGGGGGATTAGTGGGCGAAAAGCGGGAAATCCTTCATGGTAAGGTTCACTTTCTCCCGGACGGCCCGGATGGTTCCCTCATCCTCGTGGTTTGAGATGACCCGGTCGATCATCTCAACGATGGGTGCCATAAGGTCTTCCTTGACCCCCCGGGTGGTAATGGCGGGGGTTCCAATACGGATCCCGGAAGCCTGGAAGGGGGATCGGTCGTCGAAGGGGACCATGTTCTTGTTGATGGTGATGTCGGCCTTCACCAGTGCGTCCTCCACAGCCCGTCCCGTGATATCCGGGTACTTGGGCCGCAGGTCGATCAGCATGGAGTGATTGTCTGTACCATCGGATATTACCTTGTAGCCCAGGGAGATAAACGCATCCGCCATCACCGAGGCATTCTTGCGAACCTGCAGCATGTAATCCTTGAAACCGTCGCTCAGCGCTTCACCGAACGATACGGCCTTCGATGCAATAACATGTTCCAGAGGCCCGCCCTGTGTGCCCGGAAATACGGCGGAATCGAGCACCTGTGACATCGTTTTTACCTTGCCCTTTGGGGTGGTCAGTCCCCACGGATTTTCAAAATCCTCTCCCATCATGACCATGCCGCCCCTTGGTCCGCGGAGGGTTTTATGCGTGGTGGTGGTGACGATGTGGCAGTGAGGGAAGGGCTGGTCCAGCAAACCCTTGGCTATAAGTCCCGCAGGATGCGCAATATCCGCCATCAGGAGGCAGCCGTTCTCGTCGGCAATCTCCCGCATCCGCTTGTAATCCCAGTCCCTGGAATAGGCCGAGGCACCGGCCACGATCAGTTTTGGTTTTTCCCTGCGGGCGATCTCGGCCATCCGGTCGTAATCCACCCTCCCAGTCTCCCGGTTAACCCCGTAAGCTACCGGCCTGTACAGGATACCGGAAAAGTTCACGAGGGAGCCGTGGGTGAGGTGCCCGCCGTGGGACAGGTCCAGTCCCAGGAAAGTATCCCCCGGTTTCATGACCGCCAGCATGACGGCTGCATTGGCCTGGGCCCCTGAATGGGGCTGTACGTTCACCCACCCGGCGTTGAAAAGTTCCTTAGCACGGTCGATGGCAAGCTGTTCCACTTCGTCCACAACCTGGCATCCCCCGTAGTAGCGCTTACCCGGCAGGCCCTCCGCGTACTTGTTGGTCAGGCAGGACCCCATGGCCTGGAGAACCTGGTCGGAGACGAAATTTTCGGATGCGATCAGCTCGATTCCGTTCATCTGCCTCTCCTTCTCCTTTTGGATCAGTCTGAAAATGGTTTCGTCTTTTTGCATATGGCTTTGATTATTTAGTGGTCGTTTTACACACACTTAGCGAAGGCAGCCTCAAAACGTCGCTGCATTTTGTGTAACCACAAAATAGAGGCTCCTTTTTTAAGGCTGTCTCCGCTTATCCAGGTTATCTTCAAGGATGTGACCGCAATTCAAAAATAATGGTTTGCGGGAGAGTGGGGAAACAATTTCAAATAATTCTTATTTAGCAGGCATTCCCCAGAATATTTTCGGCCGAAATTTGTTTTTGTGATAAATTGCCATATTTTTATTCCTGTCATAATTACAATCACTAACCAAAATCTATTATTATGGAACTTGATCAAGTATTTGGTGTACTTAAGGGATTAGGCATGGGTGCGATAATCGTAAACCTTGCCATTATGGTATTTATGCTTGCCTCCTGGTGGATCGTATTCAGGAAAGCCGGACAGCCGGGCTGGGCAATCCTGATACCGATTTACAATTTACTCGTTATGCTGCGTGTCGCTGGCAAACCATGGTGGTGGATTTTCTTTTTTATCGCAGCTCCGCTCTCAATTATCCCGATCTTTGGCATTTTATACATGATCTTCCTTCTTGTAATGGCGATCATTATGCTTCACGGGATCTCAAAGAATTTCGGAAAAGGAGGCGGCTTTACAGTTGGGCTGGTACTGTTAAGTTTTATTTTTGTACCCATCCTTGCATTTGGCAAAGCCGAATACAGCGGATAGGGATATTGTGCATGATCAAGCATTTTCAGGCTGTTCCTGTGAAAAGGGAGCGGCCTTTTTTTATTCCCTGGAGATCCTCTTCAGCATTTCCCGGTAGGTTGAGAACACCTTTGCCCTGGAGACGAAACCGATGTACTTTTCGCCGTCCAGCACCGCGATGTTATAGCGGTTGCTGACGTGGAACTTATGCGCGACCTCTTCCATGGATTCGTCCTTGCTTATGGTGTACTGGGGCATGAACATCAGGTCCCGCACGTATACCCTGTCCCAGCTATCCTTATCGAACATGATGTCGCGGATATCATCCATTTTTACGATTCCGTAAAAATTATCATCCTCGTCGACGACAGGGAAAATGTTCCGGTGGGCTTTCTTGATCACCCGGACCAGGTCGTCCAGTTTCGCCTCCGGATGTATGGGATGGAAATCCTTCTCAATCAGGTTGTGGACCTTCATCAGCAGGAGTACGTTCTTGTCCCGGTCATGGGTCATCAGCTCGCCCCTTTTTGCCAGCTGTATGGTATATACCGAGTTGGGGGTAAAGTATCGTGCGGTTGCGAAGGAAATGGTCGCCACGATCATCAGGGGCATGAAAAGTTCATAGCCTCCCGTGATTTCCGCGATCAGGAAGATGGCGGTCAGGGGGGCATGGATGACCCCGGCGATCAATCCCGCCATGCCCACCAGGGCAAAATTGTTTTCGGAGAGGCCGGCTCCCAGAAGGTTCAGGATCTTGACGGAAAACAATCCCAGGTTGGAACCGATGAACAGAGCCGGTGCGAAGATGCCCCCGATCCCACCGGCACCGAAGGTGATGCTGGTAGCAACCACCTTCAGGGCGAGGATGAAGAACAGGATGACCAGCATAACCGGCAGGGAATCGCTGAAACGTTCGTAAAGGGGCTGGTCGAACAGGTACCCGTAGTTTCCGTTCAGCACGTTGTTAATGGGTTCGTATCCTTCCCCGTAGAGGGAGGGGATCAGGAAGACCAGGATCCCCAGCGCCAGTCCCCCGACGGCCAGCCTCACCCAGGCATTCTGCATCTTCTCAAAAAGTCCGGTTACAAACATGTACATCCTCGTGAAGTAAACCGACATGAAACCGGTCAGCACACCTAGCAGCAGGTAATAAGGCACGTGCTTCATCAGGAATGAATCCTGGATGTTCACAGAATAAAGTACGTTCTGTCCCATGAACAGATAGGAAGTAAGGGCGGCGATAGCCGATGCCACGAGCAGGGGCACCAGGGAGGCCAGGGTCAGGTCGAGCATGATGACCTCCAGGGAAAAGACGATGGCCGCGATCGGCGCCTTGAAGATGGCCGACATGGCCCCGGCGGATGCGCAGCCCAGAAGAAGGATGACCTGCTTGTAGCTCACACGGAACCAGCGCCCGAAGTTCGAACCGATGGCTGCCCCGGTGGCAACGGTGGGACCTTCCAGTCCCACGCTCCCCCCGAACCCCACTGTTAAAGCGGAGGTGATCACCGAGGAATAAAGGTTATGCCTGTGGATCAGCCCGTTGCGTT
>CAZNQG010000011.1:0-47600 GCA_964575235.1 uncultured Bacteroides sp. | reverse complement strand
TCACAGAGCCTTTCTATGGGGAAAAGGAACAACAAATCGATATTTCAAAATTAAAGCCCGGAATATATTATGTACATCTCAATATCGGCAAGGATGTCTATTCTGCTACATTCATTAAGGAATAAGATATTCAGGAATCCATAAAAAAGGCACATTGCCAGTGGTGTGCCTTTTTTTGTGCCCGCTGACTTGATTATAATGTCAGTTCCTTCATATCCGGCTTTCTTGCTTCGAGAGGTATAAATCCGGATCCCTCTCCTATCCCTCCCATGGCCTTGATAAAATCCACCTCAACCTTCGCTGAATTTATTATCGCCTGGGCAGCATTGGTTATAGACTTTGCATTCTTGGCATTGATCTTTTTTTTTTGTAAGCAATTCAACGGTTTCGAATAGGTGGTCTCTCAGATTCTCAATCTTTTATTTCATACTGTCTGATTACACGCTTTAAAGCCCCAAGTGTCATGATGGTTTAATTATGATCTTCAGGGTAATATGACCCTGCAAATTCAATCTCAACATACTGATCAAACCATGTTCCTGGACTCTCCTACCCTGCTGCATATATAGTTAGTTAGTCAAAGTATATATTTTTAACTTTGCCCAATTCGGTAATAAGCTCCTTGTTGGTATCAATCTTTAACCAGCCAAGGGGTCTTATGCCGAAGGACCTTGCCATCTCCAATGCATTCAATATCACCGATGCTTTACCTAAACGAAAGGTGATTTTTACGGTTAAATACCTGATTGCTCATATTAAATAAATATTTATTCATTATTATTTGACCATGCTGGAATACCCGGGTCTCACACTGATCAGTTTTTCCTAACCCTAAGAAGCGGGAACAGGGCCAGCATGGCCAGGGATACTGCAATCAGGGCCGTGCCCAGTCCGAAGCGGTCCGCCAGGTAACCCATCGCCAGGGCAAGGCCCGCCCCGAACAGCGATTTCCCCTGCGATTCAACGGAAAGGGCCGTGGCCAGGATATCCGAGTCGAGCTTCTCACTGAACCAGGAGATCCCGGCAGGCAGCCTCAGGTTTTCCATCAGGTAGACCATCACGAACAGTAAAACGGACAGCAGCACAAGGTCCATGGTATAGAAAAGCCCGGAGAGAACCCCGGCCGTGAATCCGGCCAGCAGAGTGATGTTCAGCGCAGTGGAAAGCCGGCTGAAACGGCCGGTGAAGGATCCGGAATGCCTTGCGGATGTGGACGAAAGCAGGTAGATCAGGAAATACACCATCCCGATAAGCAGGGCCGATTTCCGTTCGGGGTCCATTTCCAGGAAGAAGGGCAGGGTAAGGGCGAGGGACTGCAGGACCGGCTGCAGGTAGTCCTTGATCGCCCGGTAATAACCACCGTGCGACGATACGTTGAGAACGCCCCTGAGTATGCCGGGGTGCCGGATCGACTGCCAGAATCCCAGCAGGGTGTCCCGGGTGGTCTGGCGGATGTCGAGCGACTTAAGCGATACGGCCTTGCCGTCAAGCCAGGAGGGATAGCTGACCATCAACAGCAAGCCCAGCAGGTAGGGCACCGTAGAATACAGGAAAATATGCAGATACCGGCCGGAGTAAAACACGAGGACGGCTGCCATCAGGGCCGAAAGAGCAGAACCGACCTGGGCCCAGGATCGGGTGTTTCCGTAGTAATGCACCTTGTATGCGGTCCACCCCTTGTTCTTCAGGTAATCGAAGATCATGGCCTTGTGGGTGCCGGTCCGGAATGCCTCACCCAGCCCGAAAACCACCGTGGCTGCCGAGAGAACGAGCATATTGCCTGACACCGAGTACATCAGGAAGGAAAGGATGTAGAAGCTGAAGGAACTGATCATGGTCCGGCGCCTGCCCAGAACGTCGGCCACAACCCCTGCGGGTATTTCCAGAATGTTGCGGGTGATTTCCCGGATGGTGTAAAGGATGCCGATCTGTAAATAGGAAATATCCTTTTCGAGCAGGAAAAGGATCATGAAGGGCTCGAAGAAACGCAGGTTCTTCAGGAACCCATATGCGCAGAATTTATAGTACTGCAGATCTTTCCCGAAACCCGCCATGTCTCAGTCCCCCGTCCCTGCCGGTTTCCCCTTTCCATCAAGGCCCGCCAACTCCTTCAGGATACCTCGTACATCGGGCACCTCTTCCACGTAATAATCCGCCTTGGTGGTTTTGGTACCAACCTTGATCGTAAACGCATTTTCCGGCAGGGCATCGAAGGTATATTCGTCCGTCCAGTCATCGCCCAGGGCCAGGATGAAATCGTATGAACCATCACCCAGTTTTACAGACGCTGCCCTTCCCTTGTTGATGCCTGAGTTCTTGATCTCGATGACCTTGTCCCCGTCCATGATCTCCAGGTTGAGGTTGGTGACCAGGGCCTTTAGCTCGTCCTTCAGCTCCCAGGACCGCTGGCTTCCCAGGTCGGGGTCCGCATCGCGGTAATGCCAGACCAGCGAATAATTCTTGGTCTCAATAAAGGACCGGGGTGTGCGGTCGACGTAGAATTCCAGGATGGGCCGGATGCTCTCCATCCACTCCTTGCCGATCTGTTCGATCATGCTCCAGTCGGAATCCGGTAAGCGGAACCAGACCCCGTGCTCGGCCACGATGTCCAGCTTCCATTCCTCCGGTGGAAACCATTTCTCCAGGGTTTCCTTGTCCCTTCCCGAGATGATAACCAGCCTGTTTTCCGGTCGTCCGGAAAGCTTTTTCAGGATTTTGTTCAGTTCCGGGTCCGGGTTCACCTTCTGCGGGTCCTTGTCGAATCCCATCAGGGTCCCGTCGTAATCCAGGAAAAGGATGCGCCTGGCGGCGGACTGGTAACCACTGCTGATCTTCTGCATCACCCTGTCGGTGAATTTGCGTGCCAGCCTGATCTCCTGGATCTCCTTAACCTGTTTCAGGCTGTGGAAAAAATCGTTGGCCCAGCGTTCGACGTTGTAGCTCTTCAGGCGTTCGCACAGGACCTCATTCGCCCGGATCTGAGCCTCCTCGGGAAATTCCAGGGCACAGTGTATGGATTCGCTGATCTCGAGCTGGTTATTGGGGTTCACGGTCAGGGCCTCGGCAAGTTCCTTGGAGGCTCCTGCCATTTCGGAAATGATCAGCACACCCGTCCGTCCTTCACGCGTGGCAAGGTACTCCTTTGCGATCAGGTTCATGCCGTCCCGGATCGGGGTGATGAGGGCGATGTCCGACTGGCAGTAAAGCTCCATTCTTTCCTGGAAATCAAGCTGCCTGTAAAAATACCAGACCGGCAACCAGGTCAGCGACCCGAAGGTTGAATTGATGCGACCGACCAGTTCGTCCAGTTCCCTTTTCAGGGATTTGTACTGTTCCACCGATTCCCTGGACGGCATCACGAAGAAAAGCAGGCTCACCTTCTCGTGGAAGCTGGGGTAGGATTCCAGGAAATATTCGTAGGCCCTGAGACGGACCGTGATTCCCTTGGTATAGTCGAGCCGGTCGATGGAAAGGATAATCTTCTTGTCGCCCCCGCTCAGTCCTTGCTGAATGAGTTCCCGGGTCAATCCCTCGGCCTTTCCCTCCTTGCATATTTTTTTCCTGCCTTCGGCAAACTTAGCGTAATCAATACCGAGCGGGAAGAAATCCACCTTCACGATCCTTTCTTCCAGGTGGATGCGGTTGAAAACCGAATCGTAGCCGAGCAAGCGCCTCACACAGCTCATGAAATGCCTTTCGTAGTCGTAGGTATGGAAGCCTACCAGGTCCGCACCCAGAAGTCCCTCGAGAATTTCCCTCCTCCAGGGAAGGAGGCGGAAGATCTCGTAGGAAGGAAAGGGGATGTGCATGAAAAAGCCGATGGAAACCGATGGATAGCGTTCCCGGATCAGCCTGGGTAGCAGCAACAGGTGGTAGTCGTGGATCCAGACCCGGTCACCGGGCTTCAGGTGGGGGATGACCTCTTCTGCATAGGCCCGGTTGACTTTGACGTATGCCCTCCAGAGCTCTTCGCGGTAAATGGCATTCTGGGTAAAGTAATGGAAAAGCGGCCAGACGGTACGGTTGCTGAAACCATCCAGGAAGCGTTCGTGGTCCTTTTTCCCCAGGTACACCGGGTAACAGTTTTTTTCACGGTAGGCCTTTGTTATCTTTTCCCGTTCGGGACGGGACAGGTCCCCCTTATTCTGACCGGGCCGGCCGAACCAAATGGTTCTCTGGGTTTTGTAGAATTCCTCCAGGCCGCTGGTGCGGGCGTGGGACTTCGGGGTAAGCAGGTAGGAGTGGTCGCCCGAGGGTTCCAGGATTACAGGAAGTTCATATGAAACGATAACCAGTTTGCTCATCCTCGTCGAGGTATTTATTATTTTCTATTTTTGGGGTATCGTCAATATAAGCTCTTTCGCCCGATAATCAAAATAAAACTACCCCATGTCTAAACACTCGTTTTCCGCAGTTATTTTCGACCTCGACGGCGTGATCACCCAGACAGCCCTTGTACATTCAACCGCCTGGAAGGAAATGTTCGATGAGTTCCTCCGGTCGAGGGAGGAAAAGCACGGAGAACCCTTCCGGGAATTCACCCATGACGGGGATTATCTGCCCTATGTGGACGGGAAACCCCGCTACAAGGGGGTGGCATCATTCCTGGAATCAAGGGGTATTGAGATCCCTTTCGGGGACCCATCCGATCCTTCTGGGGCCGAGACTGCCTGTGGACTCGGTAACCGGAAAAACCTTGTTTTCAACCAGATCCTGGAAAGGGACGGGGTGAAGCTGTACGATTCGACGGTGGAGCTGATCCATGAGCTTCGCAGGGAAGGCATACGGATCGGTGTGGCATCCTCCAGTAAAAACTGCAAACAGGTGCTGGAGGCTGCGGGAATCCCGGACCTTTTCGAGACCCGGGTTGACGGGGTGGTCTCGGCGGAACTCGGACTTCAGGGGAAACCCGAGCCCGATATTTTTACCACGGCCTGCGATAACCTCGGGGTGGATGTTGACCGGTCCGTCGTCGTGGAGGATGCAGTCAGCGGTGTGCAGGCCGGCCGGAAGGGCAATTTCGGGCTGGTCCTCGGCATCGCACGGGAGAAGAACGCCGGGGAGCTGCTCGCAAACGGGGCCGACATCGTTGTGGAGGACATGGAGGAACTCGGTGGGATCGCCGGGATCGACCGGTGGTTTGATGTGGGACTGGACCGGGATCGATGGTCGATCGTATACCATGACTATGACCCGGTGAAGGAAAAATCCAGGGAGGCGCTCCTGACGGTCGGGAACGGTTATTTTGGGACCCGTGGCGCCATGGAAGAATGCAGGGCCGGGGAGAACAATTATCCCGGCACCTACATGGCCGGGATGTTCAACCGGAGGACCTCGAAGGTGGGGGACCGCGACATCGAGAACGAGGATTTCGTCAACTGTCCCAACTGGCTCCCGGTCACCTTTCGCATCGATGAGGGGGAATGGATGGACCCCAACAAGGTGGAGATTCTTTCCATAGAACGGCACATGTCGTTCAGGGACGGTCTGCTGGGCCGGGAGATGCTGGTGCAGGATGCCGGGGGCAACCGCACGAGGATCCGTTCGGAACGATTTGCCAGCATGGACGATATGCACGCGGCCGCGTTGCGGTATACCATAGAACCACAGAATTATTCCGCCAGGATCGGCCTTCGCTCCGGGCTGGACGGGGACCTGATCAACGACGGGGTCGAGCGGTACCGCCAGCTCGATCAGCGTCACCTGGAGCCCCTGGACCAGGGTGGGGACCGGAATTCCCAGTACCTGCTGGTCAAGACCAGCCAGTCCAACATTGAAATCGCCATGGCCGCCAGGATGCGGATCTTTCTGAACAGGCAGTCCCGGAAATGCGATTTCCTGCACATCACGGGCAAGGGCGCAGTGGAATCCGAAGCGGAGATCGAAGTCAGGCAGGGACAGACCCTGGTCCTGGAAAAAGAGGTGATCATCCAGACCTCGAGGGAGACCGGTCCGGGACTGAGCCTGCAAACCGCCCGCGAACAGCTCGCCCGGATGGAGGGCTTCGAAAAGATGCACTTCCGCAGCGCGGGCAAATGGGAGGAACTGTGGAAGGAAGCCGACATCCGGGTCCAGGGCGACCGTTTCGCCCAGAAACTGATCCGTATGCATATCTACCACCTGCTGGTAACGGCCTCCCCGCACAACGTGAAGCTGGACGCCGGGGTACCGGCCAGGGGATTGCACGGCGAGGCTTACCGGGGACATATATTCTGGGATGAACTGTACATCCTGAATTTTTTCAGCCTGCACTTCCCGGAGATCGTTAAATCCTTCCTCATGTATCGCTACCGCCGTATCGGGGAAGCCCGGAAATACGCCAGGGAGCACGGGTACCGCGGGGCCATGTACCCCTGGCAGAGCGGGAGCGACGGAAGGGAGGAAACACAAATTGTCCACCTGAATCCCGTATCCGGGGAATGGGGACCGGACCACAGTTCCCTCCAGCGGCATGTGTCACTGGCCATTGCATATAATATATGGTATTATTACTGGATAAGCCTGGATGAGGAATTCATGACCCGGGAGGGTGGGGAAATGCTGTTCGAGATCTGCAGGTTCTGGGCCAGTAAATGTGAAAAGAATACATCCACGGGCAAATATTCCATCCGCAAAGTAATGGGGCCCGATGAATTCCACGAGCTCCTGCCGGGGGCCGGGGAGGGGGGACTAACCGACAATGCCTATACCAACCTGATGGTGGCCTGGATGCTTGGAAAGGCCACGGAATTCCTGAAAAACATACCGGATGAACGGGTCCGGGGACTGAGAGATAAGATCGGTCTGGGAGACGATGAACTGTCAGCCTGGGAAGACATCCGGACGAATCTCAGGATACGGTTGAACAAGGAAGGCATCCTGGAACAGTTCGAGGGGTACTTTGAGCTGAAGGAACTGGACTGGGACGCCTACCGGGAGAAGTACGATAACATTCACCGGATGGACCGGATCCTGAAGGCGGAGGGTAAATCCCCGGACGATTACAAGGTGGCCAAGCAGGCAGACACCCTGATGGCCTGGTTCAATCTTGAGGATAAAGAAATACGGGAGATCCTGGAGGGGATGGGCTTACAGGCCGGGGAAAATATCCTGGAGGATAACTTTGATTATTACATCGGACGGACCTCACACGGTTCGACGCTGAGCAGGATCGTGCATGCCTACCTTGCCGGCGAACTGGGACGGGGAGATCTGGCCTGGGAACTTTTCATGGAGGCCCTGTCGAGCGATTACGTGGACATACAGGGAGGTACCACCGCAGAGGGGATCCATGCGGGGGTGATGGGATCTACCGTTCTGTTCGTCATCCAGTCCATCGCCGGTATCCATTTCAGGGACAAAAGCTTAATGATTTCACCCAGGTTCCCGGCGGGATGGAAAAAACTCGGATTCAATTTTGCATTTCGGAAAAAATATTACATTTTTGAGGTTTTTCCGGACCGGATTTCGATCGAAGTTGATTCGCCTGATGGTCAAGAAGTTGGCATCATTGTTGCAGGAAAGGAATACAGGGTTCGTCCCGGAGAGAAGTTAGAAGTCGGGCTTTAGAGATCTAAACATAAGAAAGAGCGTTATGCTGGGTGACATTCTGCTGATACAGGAAACCCATAAGAAGGCAGCCGCCAGGATCAAGGAGGTTATGATGAAGGATTGTGCCAACAAGGAAAAGGGGTACAAGTACATCGTCGCCATATCCGGGGAATCGGGTTCGGGGAAGTCCGAACTTTCCCATTCCCTCGCAAAACTACTGAAACCCGAGAAAATCCGGGTCAAGGTGCTCCATACCGACAATTACTACAAGGTTCCCCCCCTGCTCAGGACGGAGTGGAGGCGTACCCAGGGCCTGAAGAGCATCGGGATCGATGAGTACGACTGGAACCTGATTCACCAGAACATCCGGGAATTCAAGGAGGACCGGGAGGCCATGATGCCCTGCATAGACATCATACCGGAGCAGATAGACAAGCTCATCACGGATTTCAGGAAAGTGGACATGCTGGTAGTCGACGGGCTGTACGCCATTAAGACCGACCATGTGGACCTCCGGGTATTCATCGACCTGACCTACCACGAGACCAAGATGACACAAATCATTCGGAGCAAGGAGCCCATGAACGAATGGAGGGCGCAGGTGCTCGAGCGGGAACACCTGAACGTCAGTTCCCTGAAACCGATGGCCGACCTGATTGTCAACAAGAATTACGAGGTCGTGCCGGCCAACGGAAAGTTCAAGAAATTATTCAATAACAAGAATAAAAAGAATAACAAAAAATAATACCTAAAACCATTCCATAAGGGCCACCAACGTACATCGCTGGTGGCTTTTTCGTTTGCCTTCCCCCGTATACGTTTAAAACTCCGGCCTGGAGCAAGGGATTGCGGGGGAGCCGGGGCTGCTTTTGTTTTTTATGTAAATACTCCTATCTTTAATACCGTTGAACCAAACCTAAACTTCTATGAAAAGATCCCTGACTGCCGCGCTGGCGGCCCTGCTTACGGCAGGCAGCCTGTTCGCGGGAGGTATTGTCACCAATACCAATCAAAGTGCTATGTATACCCGCATGGGCAACCGTGCCGCAACCGTGGGTATCGATGCCGTGTATTACAACCCGGCTGGATTGACCAAGCTTGGTACTGGGTTCCATTTCTCGATCAACAACCAGACCATCGGCCAGACCCGAACCATAACCACCGATTACAGTCCCCTGCTCAACGACAGGGACCCTTCCAACAGCGGGGAATACACGGGGGAGGTATCGGCCCCCCTGTTCCCGGGTGTCTATGGTGTCTTCAAGATCGGTAAATTTGCATTCTCCGCCGGGTTCAATCCCGTCGGGGGAGGGGGAAGCGCGACCTACAACACCGGCCTGCCCTCCTTCGAATACCCGATCTCCGACCTGCCTGCTGCCTTGCGGTCCCAGGGGCAGGACATTCAGGGCTACAGGCTGGACGCCTATTTCGACGGGAGTTCCGTCTTTTACGGCGTCCAGGCGAACGTTTCCTATGCCATCAACGACATGATCTCCGTGGCGCTCGGCGGCCGCTATGTCTTTGCAAACGAGAAGTACACCGGGCACTTGCAGACCATAGAGCTCAACGCTGCAGGGACCTGGGTGGGGGCGCCGGCATATTTCACCAATGCCGCCGCACAGGCCACATCGGCTGCAACCGCTTGTGCCGGGGCATCCGCTCTCGTAGCGGCCGAGGGTAATCCCGCCGCTCCGCTGACCAATGCAACCGCCATTGGCACTTTTATGTTACTGGGTGTGGACCCGACGGGAATGACCAACGGTGTTGCCATCGCGACCCTTGACGCTATGAATGTTTCCTATACGGATGCTGCGGCAACGTCTACATCCTATTCCACACTGCTGGCCGACCAGGAGGTGGATGCAGAGAAGACCGCCAGCGGTTTTACCCCGATCGTGTCCGTGAACGTCCAGCCCATCGATATGCTGAACATCGCGGTGAAATACGAGCTTAAGACTCCCCTCAAGTTCACCACGGCCGTGGCTGCGGACAAGCGCGGACTGATAGGCGTCGAGAGCGGAGTACCGGTATACATGTTCACCGACGGGGAGGAAACGAACCTGGATATGCCCGCATACCTGTCCGTAGGTGCAACCCTGAGGCCCATCCAGTCCCTCCTTGTCGCCGGGTACTACGGCACCTTCTTCGACGAGAGCGCCGACTGGGATGGCCGCGAGGAACTGCTGGACGGGAATTCATGGGAACTCGGGCTCGGTGCGGAATTCAGCCTGGGCGAGAAGTTCCTCATCAGCGGGGGCTGGCTCATGACGCAGACCGGTGCCACCACGGATTACCAGACCGACCTGAGCTACAGCCTGGGCACACAGGGCTTCAACGCAGGCTTTGCCTGGAACATAATGCCTATGCTGCAGCTGAATGTCGGGGGACAGTACGTAATGTACACCGATGGGGAGAATAAGTTCGACCACGATTTTGCTTCCCAGGGAGTGACCTTTTATCCGGTGACGGAAAAACTGCAGAAGTCCGTCTGGGTTGTAGGCGTGGGAGTTAACATTACCCTTGCGAGGCAGGCAGAATAAAATCTGGAATAATTGTTGTATGAAAACCGCAGGTGCCGCATCGCGCACGCTGCGGTTTTTTTAATCCATTCACCATGAAATATCCGGCGCTTGCATTCCTGGCCCTGTATCTTGGCTCCCTGAGCGCGGGCGCCCAGATCTACGAGCAGCCCAATTATTCCCTGACCAGCCATCCCACCCTCGATGTGTTGAGCGTGGAACGCTGGGAGGACCAGATGGTGCTGAACCTGAGCCTTAAGAATGAGCGTTACGGCGGGTATTTCTGCCTGGACAGCAATACGGTCCTTCGAAATTCCCTCGGGGATGAGGAATACCGGCTCACCGCGATGGAGGGAATACCCGCCTGCCCGGACGTATACCGCTTTAAAACCGTGGGGGAGCGTATCCTGATACGCCTGGTCTTTACCGCTGTTCCCGATGAGATCCGGTATATTGACCTGCTGGAAAACTGTGAAGAGAACTGCCTTTCGATTAAATACATCCTTCTGGACGAGGATCTGAACGCCAGGCTCAACGAAGGCATCGAACTGTATGAACTGGGAAGGCCGGAAGCGGCCAGGCAGGTTTTCGAGGACATCATGAGCATCCGGTACGACGGCATTTCGCCGGTCTTCGGCACGGTCTACCTGTACCTGATCTCCATCCATTATGAACTCGGAAATTCCAAGCAAGCCCGGGAGGTGTTCCGGGAACTGCAGGCCTCCGAAATCATCGGCAGGGAAGAATTCATAGAGACGGCAAGAGAAACTGGTATAGTCCGATAGCTTTTGGGAACCGGATTTTTCTTAAATTGGGAATCCAATCCCCAATACCGCATGATGAATTTCAGAATCCACAGCCTGCTCTATTTCGGCACCGGAATCGCCTTCATAGCCCTGGAAACCATCGGTGCCGTATACCCGGGCATCCTGGTGAAGGCGCTGATCATACCCATATTGGTCTGGCTTTACCTGCGTTTCATACGGGGTGAATCCAACCGTTTTCACCGGATGATACTCCTGGCCCTGGCCTTTTCCTGGCTGGGAGATGTGACCCTGCAGCTCACGCAATTCCGGGAGGATTTCTTCCTGGTCGGGCTCGGTAGTTTCCTGGTCGCCCAGCTGCTGTACCTGATGGCGTTCTTTTCCACCAGGGGGGAGAATATCCTGGCACGTAAGCTTTACCTGGTTTTACCGGTGGCTGCATATGGAGTTTTGCTCCTCTGGTTCCTCTGGGATGGTCTGGGCGAGATGAAAATGCCCGTGACCCTATACGCGGCGGTAATCCTGACCATGCTGACCGCGGCCATTAACCGCAAAGGGAAGGTGAACCCGCAGAGTTTCCAGCTCATTCTTTTCGGAGCCGTTCTTTTCGTTCTGTCCGATTCCATGATCGCGGTCAACAAATTCAAGCAATCCTTTGAGCTTGCACGGGTGGCAATCATGGGATCCTACATCACAGCCCAGTACCTGATCGCCCTCGGATGCCTCAGGCAATACTCCTTAACCCTTAAAAACTGAATCACCATGAAGTATCTCCGGTATCTATTGTACCTGCTTCTGCTTGCGGTTGCCCTGTTCCTTTTCCTGCTGATTTACGGGACCCTGAGCGACTACCGGCCGGAGGAGCAGATCGTCCTGTCCGAGAACCCGGAAGCCCTTCCCGTGGCGGACAGTACCTTTCGCATCATGATCTGGAACATCGGGTATTGCGGCCTGGGTAAAGACATGGATTTTTTCTACGACGGAGGAAAGGGGGTAAGGCCTGAACGGGAGATTTCCGAAGCAAACCTCCAGGGGGTGCTGGGATATGTGCAAACCCTCGATTCATGCGATTTTCTCCTGTTCCAGGAAGTGGATATACGGTCGAAGCGCAGCTACCGGATCAACCAGCTGGATTCCCTTGAAAGGGTCCTGGCCCCGGCCCATACATCCTTCGGTAAAAATTTTGACGTGTTTTTCAATCCCGCTCCGCCGAGGGCACCGCTTGGGAAACTGAACTCGGGAATCGCAAGCTTCGGCAGGCACCTGCCTGTTTCCAGTGTTCGATACAGCTTCCCCGGCAATTATGCCTGGCCCATGGGGGTGTTCATGCTCGACCGGTGTTTTGTGGTGGACCGCTACCCACTGGCCGGTGGAGGGGAACTGCTTATCATCAACACCCATAACTCGGCTTACGATGACGGCACACTGCGCAGGGGACAGATGGAATACCTGCACGGCTTCCTGGAGAAGGAATACGGGAAAGGGAATTGCATTGTGGTGGGGGGGGACTGGAACCAGACCCCGGCCGGTTTTATCCCCGCCTTCGAGGCCGACAAATTCGATACCGTCCAGCTTTCCTATATCGAACCGGATTACCTGGAGGGGGATTGGACCTGGCTCTACGACCCTTCCGTACCATCAAACCGGAGGGTGGACATTCCCTATATACAGGGGATTTCCCGCACGACAGTGATCGATTTTTACCTGCTTTCCCCGAACCTGAAACCCCTGTACGTAAAGGGTGTCAACCTTGATTTTACATGGTCCGACCACCAGCCCGTCCTGGCGGGATTCCGGCTTCGCTGAAATAACGGGTAACGGGTCCATGGCCTCGCATAGATAATCCTGTAAACCATAATGCAGTGAAAACCATCAAGATCATCGCCGGAATCCTGCTTGCCCTGATCCTGTGCATCCTAATTGGGTCCGCCATCCTGGTGCGTTACGTTTCACACAGGGCGATACCCGACTATAATGCCGGGATTGTCCTGGAAGGATTGCAGGGTAACGTGGAAGTACTCCGCGACACCTTCGGCATCCCTCATATTTATGCACAGAACGAGGAGGACCTTTACCGGGTTACCGGCTATGTGATGGCCCGGGACCGTCTCTGGCAAATGGACCTGCTCCGGCATGTGGCCCAGGGAAGGCTTTCGGAAATCTTAGGGGAGGATATGGTCAGCACCGACCAGTTGTTCCGTTCCCTGAGGATCGAGGAAAAATCCAGGCTGATCATGGAAAGGACGGAACCGGAGATCATGGCCTGCATTGAGGCTTTCACGGAAGGGGTGAACCAGTACCTTTCGGATATGGGGAAGAACCTGCCTTTTGAATATGCGGTGCTGGGTTATAAACCGGAACCCTGGCTTCCCGTACATACTGTAAACATGATCGGCTATATGTCCTGGAGTTCATCGTCTTCCAAGGACATTGAACCGGTTCTCTTTAAGATCTCCCGGCTTGTGGGCGGGGAAAAAGCCGCTGAGCTGATCCCTGATATCGAGCTGCAAAAACCAATTTTCCCGGATTTCACGGGCGGGCCGGCACCCGACCTGGATCTGCTATCCGGTGCCGGGATCGTTGATGATCTGGGACTGCGGGTTTTCATGGGAAGCAACAACTGGGCGGTAAGCGGCAGCCGCAGTTTTAACGGAGCCCCCGTTGTTTGCAACGACATGCACCTGCAGCTCGATGTGGCCCCCGGCGTATGGTACCAGATGCACCAGGTCATTCCGGGTAGACTGAATGTGAGCGGGATCGCGCTTCCCGGGACCCCGTTCGTGAATGTCGGTCATAACGACAGCATTGCCTGGGGAATGACCTATGTAAGTGTTGACGACATTGATTTTTATATTGAAACCGTTCACCCCGAAGATACCAACCGTTACCTGTTGGACGGGGAATGGAGGGATATGGAGGTCCGGGAAGAAACCATAAAGATACGTGGAGGGAAGACCACCACACGCATCAATCGCTTCACGCACAGGGGGCCCGTGATCAGCAGCTTCAAGGGCATCGGTGACTTCGTGGTTTCCATGCGCTGGTCCGGGAACGAATACAGCAACGAGATCAAAACGGCCTACCTGCTGGACCGTGCGGACAATATATATGATTTCAGGGAAGCCCTGAGAAGCTGGACCACCATCAGCACCAACTCGCTCTGCGGGGATGCCTCAGGCAACATCGCGCTCTTCGTGGCGTCCGGGGTTCCCCTGCGCTCAACGGATACTGCCGTGTTCCTGCCCGGCGACACCAGCCTTTACGACTGGAAGGGGTTTATCCCCTTCGATGAGCTCCCCCACGGGATCAATCCGCCGGAAGGATTCCTTGCCTCCGCCAACAACCGATCGACCGGTCCGGGCTACCCTTACTACATCAGCCGGTGGTTTGCGGTTCCCAGCCGCTACGAGCGCATCCTGGAAATGATAAACGAAACCGGCACCTTTACCATGGAATACATGATGCGGATGCAGTCGGACCGGAAATCCCACTGGGTTCGCAAGGTCATGGATGTTTGCAGGCCGGTCCTCCTGGAAGCCGATCTTGGTGGAACGGCCCTGGCAGCCTTTGATCGCATTCATGCCTGGGACGGGGATATGGACCCGGATGCAATCCAGTCCTCCCTGTTCGAGGTATTCAACCTGAAACTGACCGAAGCAGTGTTTATGGATGAACTCGGAGAATCCTATCCCGAGCTTGCCGCTGCGGGAACGCTGACCCGTGGTGTCATGGACCGGATCATGGAAGGGCAGGAGCTTGCGTGGTGCGATGATGTGAGAACGGAAGACACCGCGGAAACTTTCAGGGACCTGATCGTACCTGCATGGAATTCGGCCATCGGGTGGCTCGAGGAAAATTACGGGCCGGATATGGAATCCTGGGTGTGGGGAGACATGCACCTGCTCCGCATGAGGCATCCACTGGGTTCCGTCGGAATTCTCCGAAAGGTGTTCAGGCTGGAAAGGGGGCCCTACAGGGTCGGTGGTTCAGGCCATACGGTGTGTCCTTACAGCTACCCGAGCATGAGGCCGTTCGTGGTTTCGGGCGGGGCTTCCCAGAGGCATGTTTACAACCTGCTTGATCCGGATGACTCCAGGATCATCATGCCCACGGGGGTCAGCGGGATCCCCGCCAGCGATTTCTTCTGCAACCAGACGGACCTGTATATCCGGAACGAGTATATGGTGGAATCCTTCAGCCGGGATAAGGTGGTAGCCAATGCAGCATACCGAAGCCTTTTCAGTCCCCGATAGGCAGCCGGTCCGTCCCGTACATCAGCCGGTGCATGGTGCCCAGCAGTTCGAAGGTGTTTAAAGGTTTGGAAATGTGTGCATTGCACCCGGCATTCAGGGCCTTATCCTTTTCTTCCGTCATTACAAATGCACTCTGGGCGATGATGGGCAGGCCCGCTCGTATCTTCCGTATCTCCCTCGCAGCATCGTAGCCGGACAGGCCGGGTACCTGCATATCGAGCAGAACGATATCGATCTCCGGGTCGCTCCGGCAGATCTCGACTGCCTCGGTGCCGTTATCCGCGACCCTCACCCCGATGCCGGTATGCCCCAGGATCTCTGAAAGAAGAAAGGACCCGGCCGGATCGTCCTCCACAATCAGCACTTTTTTGCCCTTCCAGTTATATTTCTTAATGGATTTTACGACCATATGTTTCCCCGCTTAATAATAAAGCACCCAGGCTTTCGGGTCGTATGTATCGCGTATCCGCTCCAGTTCCTCGATGGCATCCTGCCTGGTGGGGTGTGAATTGAAACATACGGCATGAAGGTTTTTACGCATCCCGAATACGGATGCGTCATATCCCCTGTTTTTCAGCGTGGTTACATAGTTTTCTGCATTCCTTATGTCTGCGAAGCAGCCTGCCACCACGTAATACCTTCCTTCTGTCTGGCTTACCGATTCCGGAGTTTGCCTTTCCGGTACAGCATCCGCTGTTTCCAGGGGAACCCGGCTTTCAATGGCTGGAGCAGGTTCCTGCAGCCCGGCTGCTGCGGGTTCGGTTTCCGGCACGCTGGCCTGTGTCTCATCAGCGGGCAGTTCTTTTTTCTCCATATGCAAAACGCTGCTGACCCTTTCCGGGAATACCAAGCATGCCACGGCAAGGAGGATCAGGCCCAGGCCCAGGGCGGCGACGATCCAGGGCCATGACTTTCGTTTTTTATGGTAGGAGGCAGCGGTATAGGCGCTGAAGGGATTTTCAGAGGGTTCCGGAGCAGGTCCGGTACGATCTTCCGTTGCCTTCTCTTCCGTTGTTTCAGTCTCCGGGGTCGATTCGGGCTCTGTGGTCGATTCAACCTTTGCGGTCGATTCGGGCTCTGCAGCATCGCCGGTAATTTCCTTTTCGTCAGATTCATCGATCTGAAAAGGAGGTTCCTCCCGGTCCGGTACAAGGGGCTGATCTTCCGTTGTTGCATCCACCTCAACATCGGCATCTCCCTGCGAAAGAACAAAACCACTTCCACCTGCCGCATCATCGGTGCTTCCCTCTTCGGGTTCCCGCACGAAGCCTTGGGTTTCCTGCACTTCTGCAGCCTCCGGGATTTCTTCGACTCCTTCCCCCGGACCCTCTGCAGGTTCTTCTGCCGGGGGTTCCTGAGTTTCTTCCCCGGTGGTTTCCGAAGATGCTTCCTGAGAGGAATCGGCTGTTTCCCGGGCGGTCGGCTGGTCGCCGGCTGCAGCATCCTCTGTCCGATCGTTCTCGGTGTCCTCAACAACGGTTGCTTCAGTCTCCGTCAGGGGCTCTTTTCCGGCCTTTTCCTTCACGGTGAATTCGATCCTGCCTCCGCTTTCCATGGTCAGGGTGCCCAGTTTTTTGAGTTGAAACGGATCGCCGGCTTCCAGTTGTTTTTTGACCTTTTCCACGAACTGTTTGACGCGGGACCTGGCTTCCGGCTTGGAGATATCCTCTTGCTGCATCACATGTGCAGCCAGGATGCCGTCGTCGAAGGCAAGCAGATCATTGAAGACCAATTCTTTTGGCTCTTTCTGGCGGATGATGAAGGCCCCCAGGTCCGGTACGATGACGCGATGGTTTGATTCAAGCAGGCTGGTAAGGTATTTCTCCATTGCAGGAAAGGCTTGACTTTTGAATAACGTCATGAAATTACAAAATATATGAAATATGTGGATAATGCGTATCTTTAAATCACCCATTTTGAGATTCCATGAAAAAGCGCGCAGTACTTGGCATTGACATCGGGGGCTCAGGCGTGAAGGCCGCACCGGTCAATACCAGGGACGGTCTGATGCTCGACCAGCGACACCGGATACCCACTCCCTCCTCCTCAACTCCCGGCAACGTTGCGCTGGTTATCAATGAGATCGTGCGGCACTTCAAGTGGAAAGGACTGATCGGATGCGGATTCCCGGCGGTGGTCCAGAACGGTGTGGTCAAAACCGCGGCCAATATCGACAAGACCTGGATCGGAACGAACGCCAACAAGATCTTTTCCCGGGCAACGGGACTGCCGGTGTTTGTGGTAAACGATGCGGATGCAGCGGGACTTGCGGAGATGAAATTCGGAGCGGGTGCCGGGGTCAGGGGCGTGGTCCTGCTCTGCACCATCGGCACCGGGATCGGTACCGTGATCTTCAACAACGGGCGCCTGGTACCGAATACCGAGCTTGGGCACATTGAATACAAGGGCATGGATGTAGAGAAATACGTCAGCGATGCCACCCGCAAGGCAGACGAGTTAACCTGGGAGGAATGGGGCAGGCGTTTCAACGAATACCTGGCAGCCGTTGAAAAACTGATCTATCCCGACCTCATCATCCTGGGAGGGGGAGCCAGCAAGAAGGTGGACCGGTTCCGGGAATACCTGGGTATTTCCACGCCAATCGTCCCGGCCAAATTGCTGAATAATGCGGGACTTATAGGCGCGGCACTGGCGGGCAGGTACCGGTACAAACAGGCAAAGGAAGCCGGGAAGAAAAAAAAGAAATGAACCTTAGCTACACGATTCCTGAAAAGCCGAGGAAAGCAAGCGCAAGCAACCCGGCGACCACCAGGGCAATGGGAACGCCTTTCATGGCTTTTGGGATGTTCAGCAGATCGAGCTGTTCCCGGATCCCCGAGAATACCACTATGGCAATGCCGAAACCTATGGCATTGGCAATGGCAAATACCACGCTTTCCAGCAGGTTGTAATCGTTCTGGACCGCCAGCACCGCCACACCCAGCACCGCACAGTTGGTGGTAATCAGGGGAAGGAAAATGCCGAGGGCCTGGTAGAGCGGGGGACTGACCTTTTTAAGCATGATCTCGACCATCTGTACCAGGGATGCGATGACGAGAATAAAGGTGATGGTCCTCATGAAGGTTATTCCCAGCGGGAGCAGGACATACTGGTACAACAGGTAGGTAACGATGGTGGCAACGACCATCACGAAGGCAACGGCCCCGGTCATCCCGACAGAGGTTTCGACCCGGTTGGATACGCCGATGAAGGGGCAGAGTCCCAAAAACTTGATCAGGACGATGTTGTTGACAAAGACGGCCGATATGATGATGATGATGTACTCCATGATCAGGCTCCTTTCCGGTTTATTTTATTGACGATCACGATCAGGTAGCCCAGGGCAAGAAAAGCCCCCGGGGCAAGTATAAAAACGATCATTCCGTCGCCGGGTATAAGTTTCATCCCGAATATGGAACCGCTCCCGAGGATTTCGCGCACAGCACCGAGGATGGTCAGCGCCATGGAAAATCCAAGTCCCATGCCCAGTCCATCAATAGCCGATGTAAGCAGGTTGTTTTTGGAAGCAAAGGCTTCCGCCCTTCCCAGCACGATGCAGTTTACGACGATAAGCGGGATAAAGATCCCGAGAGCTTCGAACAGATCGGGCAGAAATGCCTGCATCACAAGCTCGACGATGGTCACGAAGGAAGCGATGATCACGATAAAGGACGGTATCCTCACCTTGTCCGGGATGAGGTTCTTGATGAGCGAGACTACGATGTTTGACATTGTCAGGACAAAGGTTGTGGCGAGTCCCATCCCCAGCCCATTGAACGCCGAAGTCGTAACGCCCAGCGTGGGACACAATCCCAGCAGGAGAGCGAAAACCGCGTTCTCCCTGAAGAATCCCTTGCTGAAGTTATTCCACTGGTTCATATGATGTTTTTTGTTCTGTTTCGGTTTCGGCCAGGACGATACCAAGGCCGTCGTAGGCCCGCTGCACTGCATCGCAGAATGCACGGGAGCTTATTGTGGCGGCTGTGATGGCATCCACATCCCCGCCGTCCTTTTTGACCTTCAATCGGTATGAAACCGGGTTCCGCCCTGCGAACTGGCTGCTCCAGGACAGGCCGGTGGCCTTGTCGAGGGATTTCGACTTTACCATTTTATCGCCCAGTCCCGGCGTTTCCGCATGTTTAAGAACGGCGATATCGTATATGCTCCCGTCGGGAAGAAAACCCACCATGATCCGGATTAGTCCGCTGAATCCCGTATAAGTGTAACTTTCCACGGCGACACCCGTTAGCTGGTCGCCCATCCTGGCAAAATAGAAATAGAGGGTGTCTTTTCCCTCCCCCAGTTTTTTTACCTCTGCCCCTGGATCGTTGTCAAATGCAGGGACCACTTCTCCGATGGCATTCATTTTCTTGAGTCGCCCGGCTTCCTCGATGGGGCCCTTGGTCACCTCGTATACCAGGGCCAGTGCCGTGGAGGCAAGGAGTGTTACCATCAAAAGGGTAAGCACCATGCTGCCGAATGTCGATTCCTTTTTAACCATATTCCGGTCTTTCCCCGAACCTGCGGGGTTTTACATATTTGTTGATCAGGGGCGTGAATGCGTTCATGATCAGGATGGCAAATTGCACTCCCTCGGGGTAGGACCCGAATACCCGTATGATGACCGTGATGATCCCGATCATGATGCCGTAAACCCACATTCCGCGGGGGTTCATGGGCGAGGTCACGTAGTCGGTGGCCATGAAAATCGCACCCAGCATCAGTCCCCCGCTCAGCAAATGAAAAAGCGGGTCCGCATTCTGTGCCGGATTAGCCAGCCAGAGGATGCCCGTAAATACTGTGACCGTGAGCAGGATGCTGACCGGGATGTGCCAGGTTATGATCCTGCGGGCCAGCATATAGATGAACCCTAACAGCAGGGCGACGGCGGCAATTTCCCCGGCAGACCCGCTCATTTTTCCAAGGAAAAGGTCGGCGTACGATGGGATCTGCCCCAGGACATCGGCGATGTTTTCCCCGTTCTTGAGGCCTTCCTTCATAATGCCCAGCGGGGTTGCCCCTGTAGTGGCATCCGTGTAAGCAAAACGGTTCACGATCGGTTCGGGCCAGCTCGTAAGCTGCACCGGGAAGGACACAAACAGGAACACCCTGCCTACCAGGGCCGGATTAAACGGGTTGTTGCCCAGTCCCCCGAACGACATCTTTCCCACACCGATGGCCACCAGGCTGCCCAGGACCACCAGCCAGAGAGGAAGGTTGGAAGGAAGGCAGAAGGCCAGGAGTACCCCTGTAATCAGGGCGGACCCGTCCCGCACCGAGGTCTTCATTTTCAGCAGGTATTTTTGGATCAGGAATTCAAAGCCCACACAGGAAACCACTGCCGTCAGTGTAATGATCAGTGCACCCAGCCCGAAGATGAATACGGATACCAGGAAAGCAGGAATCAGGGCGATCAGAACCCCGTACATCAGTTTGGGGACCGATTCCTCGGAATGCTCATGCGGCGATGGAGATACGGTTATCAATCCCATATTCTATTTTTTTCTGGTCCTGCGGAGTTTGTTGATCTCCGACTTTCCGAGCCTGATGTAATCGAGCAGGGGACGGTTCGAGGGACAGATGTAACTGCAGGACCCGCACTCGATGCAGTCCATTGCCTTTTCATCCTCCATGCGCTCGAACATTTCCCGTTCGCCCATGGCCATCAGGAGGTAAGGTTCGAGTCCCATGGGACAGACCGTTATGCATTTGGTACATCGAATGCAGTTCTGCACCGGCTTCCGCCTGGATTCCGGTTCAGCCAGTATGGTCACTCCGCTGGTTCCCTTGATAATGGGTACGTCCAGGCTGTTCAGTGCCTTTCCCATCATGGGGCCCCCGCCAATTACCTTTCCGGTATTCTCCGGAAGTCCCCCGGCCGCCTCGACCAGTGCAGAAACGGGCGTACCTATGCGTACTATGTAATTGCCCGGATGGGCAAGGTGCTTGCCGGTAACGGTCACCACCCTTTCGATAAGCGGTTTGTTTTTCTGGACGGCTTCGTAAACTGCAAACATGGTACCCACGTTGAATACCACGGCTCCCACATCAATCGGGAGTCCCCCGCTCGGCACCTCCCGGTTGACCAGCGCCTTGATGAGCTGCTTTTCGCCGCCCTGCGGGTATTTGACCTTCAGTTCCTGAACTTCGACGCCCTGGTGGTTGCGGGCATGTTCCCTCATGTTTGCGATTGCATCGGGTTTGTTGTTCTCAATGCCGATGATGGCCTTCTTTACATGCAGGGCTTTTTTCATGATGCTGATGCCGATGAGTATTTCATCCGCCTTTTCCAGCATCAGGGCGTTGTCGGAAGTCAGGTAGGGTTCGCACTCCGAGCCGTTCACCAGCAGGTATTCCGCAGTTTTACCCCGGGGCAGCGATAACTTTACATGGGTTGGGAAAGTGGCACCGCCCAGTCCTACGATACCCATTTTATGCACGATCCTGACGATTTCCTGGGGACCGGTCTCAATGCGTTTTTTCAGCCCGGGGGATCGGTCAATGCTTTCATCCCACCGGTCCCCTTCCACCTTTATGACCACGGCGGTCCTCCTGTATCCCGAAATATCTGTAACCCTGTCGATTTTGAGGACCTTGCCCGAAACGGAAGAATGGATGTTGGCCGAAATAAAACCTTCGCTGCTGGCGATGGGCTGACCCGTCAGCACCTCCTGGCCCCGTTCAACAATGACCTTCGGCGGCGCCCCGATGTGCTGGTAAATGGGAATGCTGGCCTCCGATGGGAGCGGCAGTTCACGGATGGAACTTCCGGCCGTGAGCTTGTTCTCGGGTGGATGTATGCCGCCTGTTCTGAAGGTTTTCAACTCTTCTCCTCCCTGCTAATGGATTCATCCGTAGCCGAATCCGCGGTTTCCGGTTTTGCGTCTTCTTCCGGTTTCGGTTTCCTTGGCGGGAAACCGATTTCAAGAATGGAGTCCGTCGGGCATTCCGGGACGCACTTCCTGCATAATCTGCATTTTACCGGATCGATGTAGGCCAGGTAGTTCTCAATGGTAATGGCATCGTACGGACAAACCTTTTCGCACTTTCCGCAACCGATGCAGGCTACCGAGCAGTTCTTTTTTGCGATCCCGCCCTTGTCCTCGTTGATGCAGCTTACAAAGATCTTCCGGTCTTTCTTGTTGCGCTTCCGGAGTTCAATGATCTGCTTGGGACAGGCCTCCACGCATGCTCCGCAGGCCGTGCATTTTTCATCAATCACGACCGGCAGGCCTGTTTCAGGGTTCATATGGATGGCATCGAATTCGCATACCCGGACGCAGTCGCCGTGGCCCAGGCATCCGTACTGGCATCCGGTATCGCCAGAGTACAGACTGCTTGCAATGGCGCAGGAAGCGGCGCCGTCGTAATGGTTGATCCGGGGTCTGCAGGCAAATGAACCGGAGCATCGGACCACGGCTATCTGGGAATCCTGCTCCGTGGCTTCCATTCCCAAGATGGATGCCACCTTCTGCATGGTCTCGTTGCCTCCGGGGGGACAAAAAAGGCCGTTCAGGCTTTCGGCTTTCACGCAAGCCTCGGCAAAATTCCGGCATCCCGCATATCCGCAGCCTCCGCAGTTAGCCGAGGGAAGTACATCTTCCACCTCATCGATCCTGGGATCCTCGACGACCCTGAACCTCTGTGCTATGAGGAACAGGATTATGGCCGCAGCCACCCCGGTAGCACTGAGAGAAAGTATGGTATAGAGAACGATCTGGTTCATGGGGGTTCTGTTCAGGTTTTCTGAATGAAGCATGAAAACTGACGGTCGAGTTTTTTCCTGAACAATTTCAATCCCATGTAATAGGGTGCCAGTATGGAAAGGGATAGTCCGCCGGCGAGCAGTTCCGAACACTTCAGGGCCGATGCGATGACCAGCGCCGTCATTACCAGTAAAAAGGGCAGTATGTATCCCAGGAACAGAGCCCTGAAGCCGAGGGACCGGTCCAGGAAAACCCGTACCCTGTCACCGGTCCTGAAATCGTCGGATGAGGATTTCAATCGCAGGTACTTATCGTTCCCTTCGGTGACTTTGCAGGCAGCTCTGGCATGGCACTCGTGGCAGGCAGCATAACCGGTGATCTTGACAACAACTTCATTACCCTCGAGTGAATCAACTATGCCATCGTGTGAAATCCTGTTCTCAGCCATCGAAATTCTTTTTTTACGGATACAAAAATATGGATGTTCAAAGACCATATAATTGCTTTTTATCAGTTTTTTTTTCCGGCATGCAATTTAAAACCTGTATAAATAAGTTCAGGCCTGGCATGCTTTTTGATTTTTCACCTGACGGATTTTGCACCATGAATTTCATCGTTATGTATTTGAATATTATCTTACTCCTGGCTGCGGTTTCAGGCGGGTACGGACAGGACAGGATCCTCAGGGAAGGGCCGCTTCAGGACTCGGGTTCCGTACTGGAAGGCCGCATTCTGGACAGGGGCAGCGGTATTCCCCTTGGGGAGGTGATCGTCCGTTGGGAAGG
This sequence comes from uncultured Bacteroides sp., assembly GCA_964575235.1. Classification (GTDB taxonomy): domain Bacteria; phylum Bacteroidota; class Bacteroidia; order Bacteroidales; family SM23-62; genus SM23-62. Next base: position 24,043 of record CAZNQG010000011.1, on the reverse strand, counting down.
GACGGCCCACAGCGTATTGAGCAAGGCGGATGGCACGTACCGGATCTCCATTCACCCCGGCTCCCGGAAACTGGTCTTCAGCAAACCCGGCTGGAGGGTCAGGGCGGTCCGCGTATACCGGGGCGGAAAAAGGGATGTGCGGATGAGGAAAATAAAACGGAACCATGTTCCGGCTCATGCGCCGGAAGACCTTCCTCCCGACAGCCTGTCTTCAACTGATCATGCTCCAGTCGAAGGAACCCCGTGACAGCCTTTTCAGCTGTCTGACAAGCACTTCGTTTTCGGGTTCATCGAGCATGGGATCCTCCTCCAGTATCTCCGTGGCAATGTTCCTGGCATACTGGAGAATCTGGGTGTCCTTGCCCAGGTTTGCTATTTTCAGTTCGAACGGAATGCCGCTCTGCTGGGTGCCCTCCAGGTCGCCGGGTCCACGAAGCTTCAGGTCGGCTTCGGCGATCTCGAAACCATCGTTGGTCCGGACCATCGTTTCAATCCGCAGCCTGGCATCGTCACCGATCTTGGACGAAGTCATCAGGATGCAGTAGGACTGGTCGGCACCTCGTCCCACCCGGCCTCTGAGCTGGTGGAGCTGGGAGAGACCGAATCGTTCGGCGCTCTCAATGATCATGACGGTTACGTTGGGAATATCCACACCGACCTCGATGACGGTGGTTGCCACCATGATCTGGGTCTTGTTCTGGATGAAACGCTGCATTTCGAAGTCCCGGTCCTCCGCCTTCAGTCTCCCGTGGACGATGCTTACCGCATATTCGGGCGACGGAAAAGCCTGTTTGATGCTGAAGTATCCGTCCTCCAGGTCCTTGTAGTCCATTTTCTCGGATTCCTTAATGAGCGGGTAGACGATGTAGATCTGCCTGCCCTCGGCGATCTGTTTCCGCATGACCCCGTGGACCCTTAGACGCTTGGAATCTGTGAAATGCAGTGTCTTGATGGGTTTCCTGCCGGGCGGCAGTTCATCGATGACGGAAACATCGAGGTCCCCATACAGGGTCATGGCCAGGGTCCTCGGGATGGGGGTCGCGGTCATAACCAGTACGTGCGGGGGCTGTACGTTCTTCTGCCACAGCTTGGCCCGCTGGGCCACACCGAAGCGGTGCTGTTCATCGATGATGACGAGTCCCAGGTTACGAAACTGAACGGTCTCCTCGATCAGGGCATGGGTTCCGACCAGGATCTGGAGCTTCCCGTTCAGTAGCTCCTCGTGGATACCCTCTCGTTCGGTCTTGCGGGTCGAGCCGGTGAGCAGGGCATATTTAGCGGGCATGTCGCCCAGCAGGCTCACCAGGGTGCTGTAATGCTGGTTTGCCAGGACCTCGGTAGGCGCCATCAGGGCGGTCTGAAAACCATTGTCCAGTGCGATCAGCATGCTCATCAGGGCCACCAGGGTCTTTCCGCTCCCGACATCCCCCTGCAGCAAGCGGTTCATCTGCCGGCCCGATCCGAAGTCCCTCCGGATCTCCCGGATGACGCGTTTCTGGGCTTCGGTCAATTCAAATGGAAGCCTTTCCCTGTAAAAGTCGTTGAGGTATTCCCCGATCTTCGGGAAGACGAAGCCCTGGAAATGGGCTTGCCTGTGGACCTTTTGCTTGAGAATATTCAGCTGGATAAAGAACAGTTCATCAAATTTCAGCCGGGCGCGGGCCTTTTCAAGTTCCCCGGTCTCGGAAGGGAAATGCAGGGTGTAAAGCGCGTTTTCCAGAGAGGGGAAACCAAGCCTGTCCACAAGCTTATCGGGGAGGATTTCGGGTATTTTGGTTTTGTGGGACTGGTATAGGGTGGTGACGAGCTTCTGCAGGGTTCGCGAAGTGATGTAGTTTTTCTTCAGTTTTTCCGTGGTACTGTACATGGCCTGCAATCCTCCGCTGAGCTGCTTTTCATATTTTTCGGCTTCTTCCAGTTCGGGGTGGACGAGATTGATCTGCCTGCCGTGCAGGGTGGGCTTCCCGAAAACCACATACTCCCGGTCCCGCTTCAGGGTTTCCCGGATCCAGGAGATGCCCTGGAACCAGACCAGTTCGATCCTGCCCGAATCGTCTGTAAAGGATGCGATCAGTCTTTTCTTATATTTGGGTCCCGCAACCTCCACATTCGTGATCCTGCCCCGTATCTGGATATAGGGAAGCTGCGAGTTGATTTCGCTGATCCGGTAAAAGCGTGAACGATCGATGTACCGGTACGGAAAATGGTACAGCAGGTCGCCGAAGGTGGTAATGTTCAGTTCCTGCTTCAGCAGTTCGGCCCGTTTGGGTCCCACTCCCGTCAGGAACTTTATATCGGTATCAAGCAGGTCCGCCATCCATCCGGAATTGAAACATAAATATCGGAATTCTAATCCAGCATGCAATCCTTATCTTTGCTCCTTAAAATCCAGCTTGTTTTGATCGAAGCCTTTATACTGGCTGTCCGTTTCAGGTTGCGGGCGGGACACCGCCGCGGAAGGGGGGTGCATCCACCCTTTGCATATGTGTTCATCAGGGATGTGGTGTTCGGGGACAGGATCCCGGACCTGGAGCGCATCGAGGAACTCCGGCAATCCCTCCTTGCTGAGCGTAAAGTTCTTCATGTCGAAGATCCCGGTGCAGGATCCAGGCGCTTTGCCGGGGGAAACAGAAGCATCCGGCGACTGGTAAGGCATACGGCGGTCGATGAAAAAAAAGGCCAGTTGCTGGCCAGGATAGTCCGGTACCTCGGTGTCCCGGTAATTCTGGAGCTGGGGACCGGTACAGGCATCAGCACGCTCTACCTGGCACTGGCCTGTCCCCGGTCAAAGGTCCTGACCTGCGAGGGTTCTCCGTCCGTTGCTGCACTGGCAAGGGAGAATCTGCGGCGAATGGAGGCCGGGAACGTGGAGGTTGTGGTTAAAAAATTCGGGGAATGGCTGCCCGGGGCGTTAAACCATTCGCTGCCGGAAACGTTTATATATATTGACGGGGATCATCGCGAAGAAAGGCTCCTGGAATATATGGATACGATCCTGGTCCGGGGACCGGATAAAGCCGTTGTGGTGCTGGATGACATACATTGGTCTGCGGATATGTACCGGACATGGAGAACACTGGCCGGGCGAAATGAAATTTCACTCAGCCTGGAACTTTACAATACCGGTATCCTTTTTGTAGGCTACGACATACAGAAGGGCTACTTTGCAGTCAATTTTTAGACGATTTAAGCCCCCGTTACGTTTATATGGTTAAATTCGTACATAATTTTTAAAAGGACCCATGGAAAACATTATAAAACTCACGAACATCGTAAAGAATTACAAAGTCGGGACCATCATCGTCCGGGCACTCAGATCCGTAACCCTCGAGATCAGTAAGAATGAATACGTCGCCATCATGGGTCCTTCCGGTTCGGGTAAATCCACCCTGATGAATATCATCGGCTGCCTGGATACCGCGACAGCCGGCCAGTACGTACTCAACCAGAACGATGTCAGCAAACTCGAGGACAACAAGCTCGCGGATATACGGAACAACGAGATCGGTTTTGTCTTCCAGACCTTCAATCTTCTGCCTCGCTACACCGCTCTCGAAAACGTAATGCTTCCCCTGATCTATGCCGGTTATTCGAAGAGCGAACGCCTGGAGCGTGCGAAGGAAGTGATCGAAAGCGTCCAGCTCACCGACCGTATGACCCACAAACCCAATGAATTATCAGGGGGTCAGCGGCAGCGCGTAGCGGTGGCAAGGGCGCTGGTCAACCGGCCTTCGATCATTCTGGCCGACGAACCTACGGGAAACCTGGATTCCAAAACCTCACTGGACATCATGGACCTGGTCGACGAGATCCATGCGGCAGGGAACACGATCATCGTGGTCACCCATGAGGAAGACATTGCCAAACGGGCGAGGAGGGTGGTACGGCTGATGGACGGGGAGATCGAATACGACCGGATGAACCGGGTTCAGGCTGAATCCAAAAATGCATAAGAACAGCATTGATGAAAATTTATACCAAGGCGGGTGACCGGGGGATGACCACTCTGCTGGGAGGAAATCTTGTTCAAAAGGACCATCCCAGGCTGGAAGCATACGGAACGCTGGATGAATTGAATTCATGGATCGGATTGTTGCGGGATCATCTGAACGACAAGGGAATAAGGGAAGATCTTCTGAAAATCCAGGATCGCATCATGACCGGCTCAAGCCTGCTTTCCAGTGAAGGGGAGGATGGCTCCGTGAAACTTCCCCTTTTAAGGGAAAAAGACGTCCGTTTCCTGGAGAAACGGATCGATTCCATGGGTGAGGAACTGGAACCCCTGGACTGTTTTATCCTCCCCGGCGGTCATGTAGTCGTCAGTATATGTCACCTGGCAAGAACAATCTGCAGGAAGGCCGAACGTTATGCAGCCCGGTTTATAAACAGCTCTGAACAATACGGATTACTGGTTAAATACCTCAACCGGCTGTCCGATTATTTATTCACATTGGCAAGGAAAATAGCCGTGGATTTCAGGGTTGAAGAAATTAAATGGCAACCGGGATTGTAATTTTTAAATTTTTTTATATTTGCACGAATTTAAGGGTAGCCTGAAAAGGTTGATGTTGTATTAATATTGCTTGCACTATGTACTGGACCTTAGAGTTAGCTTCAAAACTTGAAGACGCACCTTGGCCAGCCACCAAAGAAGAATTGATAGATTTCGGTATTCGTTCAGGAGCTCCGCTCGAAGTGATAGAGAACCTTCAGGAAATCGAGGACGAGGGCGAGATCTATGAAAGCATCGAGGACATATGGCCGGACTATCCTAGCAAGGATGATTTCTTTTTTAACGAAGACGAATACTGAAATAAAAAAAAAAGGGGGCCCGCCCCTTTTTTTTATTCATCCCTCCACAGAAATATCTCCTCCATTCGTTCCGGCCGGTGCTGTTCGAGCCAGATGAAACCGCTCAGATAGAGTTCTTCCTTCAACAGCGCATCCGGCGGGTAAAGAACAGCCGTCGGTGAGGAGATCATTTTGATCCGGTCCAGTTCCCCTTCCTTGAAATATATGACGATGTTGCTGCTTTCTGCCTTATTGACCCCGATCAACTGTGCTTCGTCCCTGGCAAAATAAATGGTCTGCCCGTTGCCGTTCACATCGATCCGAGTAAGTTCATCTCCGGAAAAGAAACCCCTCATGTCCCTTCCCTTGATCTGGGTAAAACGGATCGAATCATCCCGGGAAATGATGAAGGCTGCATGGATCAGGTCGATGTAGTCGGGTTCGTCGTAAGCCGTGTGCAGATCGATGCGGGTTGCCGTCAACTGGTAGCTTTTAGACCAGACAACGGGTTCACCGGTCAGGCGGAATACGGAATCTCTTTGCACATAGCTGAGAGAATCGCATTTTCCCTGCACGTCGGCACTAAAGATCTTTACCCGGTAATAGGCTTTCAGGATCTTGAATTCGCCGCTGGTGTCGGAAACGGATGTAAGGGTGTCTGCATGGACAAAAAGGCTGTCTTCTTCGGAAATCTGGATAAGCAGGGCGCTGTCGGTAAGCATGGCGTACTCGGGCTCCTCGAAATAGATGGCATATTTGCCGCGCAGTATGATCTGGTTGGCCGAATCGTAGAGTTCCACGTTATCGAAGGCCCGTCCCATCCCGAATTCACGCTCGTAATAAAGACTGTCGCCACTGAGGTATTGTCCCGAGGATTCCAGGTAGGCATTTTCGTTGAACTGGGACCGGTTGTTCCGGGTGTCATACCATCCGTTTTCACAGTAGATATAGTTATCGGGACTTATGATATGGGTTGGGCCCAGGAAATAGGCTACCTCTGAAACCGTGTTATAACGGAGTGTATCCGCATAAATGGTATAATCCGGGTTAACGATGACTACGCTGTCCCTGAAGTAAAGGGTTTTGCTGTTGCTGTAATAATGACCCTTCCTGCTGTCGAGGGTATTCTCACCGTTCACAATGTGTCCGTGGTGCTCGTAATAGCCTATGCTTCGGTTCAGGTCAAAATCAAGGTGGTCGGTGGTCAGCGTGGTTTCCTTGTCTACGAGGGTGACGTTATCCCTTATTTCCGCCATTTTCTCATTACCGTAATAACGCAGGAGGTCGCCGTAAAGGTGAAGGGTATCCCCCTGGATGATGTGGACGGAATCATAGGCATGAACGATGTTGGCTTCTGAAAAGAGCCAGGCGCTGTCGCAGTAAAGGAGCATGTCCTCCTGCCTGAAGGCCACGTCACCGACGTATTTCACCACCCCCCCCTGGATGTTCCTGTTGTATTCCATGTAGTCCGAGTACAGGATCTCGATCTTGCGTTCATTCTGTGCACGGAGTGGTGTCGCAAGGACAAGGATCGTTCCCAGAAGGATCAGTTCTTTACCCATCCTTTTTTCCGAAATTCACAACCTGCGAAGGAGTTGTCAATATGGATATAGGTATCGACCATACGCTCATCCAGCCAGAGGAGATAGACATCCTGTTTCTTCTTCTGCAGGGCTATCTGTTTCAGGATCATATAATCCTCCTCCAGGTTTGCCCGGTGCGGTCGGGTTCGTTTCTGCAGCCATATGATCTTATAGACCTTTTTGCCGTTCTCATCCTCTGCCTCAAAGGCTTGTGTGATTTCACCCACTTCCAGGTCCCTCAAGGCGACATACTCCTCCGGGCTTAGATCGTCCATCTCAAATTGTGTGGTATTGTCGATCGGGTTCACCATGATTCCTCCGTTAACGGCGGAGTTCTTATCCTGTGAATATATCCGGGCTGCCAGATCAAAACTTATCGTATCGATCCGGATCAGCATGGCAATGCTGTCGAGCTTTCTAATGGCGGCCGCCACGTTTTCGGGATCTACCTTGGGTTTCATCAGGATGTGACGGGTGTTGACACGGTCCTCTCTTCGTTCGATCAGTTGTATGACATGATAGCCGAAGGCAGACTCCACGATGGTTGAGACGCCCCCCACTTTCAGGCTAAAAGCTGCCTTGGCGTAGGCAGGGTCCAGTTCACCCTTGCCCATGAATCCGATTTCCCCGCCTCTGGGGGCGCTCCCGTCCTCGGAATAGAGGACCGCCAGCGTTGCGAATTTCTCACCTTCCAGGATGCGTTTCCGGAGTTCGAGCAGTTTCTGTTTCGTTTCGAAGATGGCTTCTTCCTTGACCTCCGGGTACATGACGATCTGGCTGATCTCGATCTTGGAATCGATGTAGGGGATGCTGTCCCTCGGAAGGCTGTTATAGAAATCCCGGACTTCGGAGGGTGTCACCCTTACATCGGCCGTTATGGTTCCCTGCATTCTCCTGGTAAGAATGCTTTCATGGACGGACTCGCGCATATCCTCTTTGATCTGCAGGATGCTTTTTCCGAAATACTCTTCGAGTGCTTCCTGGCTGCCGATCATTTGGATGAAATATTGCAGCCTTCCGTCCAGTTCCATTTCGACTTCGCTATCGGAGACCAGGACGCTGTCGATCTTGGCCTGGTTGACCAGCAGTTTCTGGGCAAGGTAATCTTCCAGGATACTGCATTTCGGATCACCGGGCATGTCAATTCCCTGGGCGCGGTTCTGGAGATACTGGTTTTCAATGTCCGACTGCAGGATCCGGTACTCCCCGACTACGGCCACAATCCGGTCGAGGATCATCTGCCCGGTCATCATTCCGGGTCTAAAAAGGATCGGAATTGCCAGAAATGCTATGCGCTTCAGTCCGTTCATGGCAGGCATTTAGTAGATGGTAAAATCACCCTTGTTCAGCGCGTCCATGTAAATGTTATTTTCCAGGTCGCGTATGAATTGCACCTTCCTCTTGTTCAGGATGATGGTACGGATTTTTTCCTCCACATAAGGCAGGGGGGCCACCGTTCCGGCAAGCTGGTATTCCTTGATGTTGACGAGGTAGCGGTAAAGCGAATCCTGCTGTTCGATATAACGGTTATAGCTGAGGTAGCGTTCGGGGTTGCGGATTTCGTTGGGCAACTGGGAGGCGATGCTCTCAAAAGGCACCCAGCCTTCGTTAAAATAGTCGTATTTTACCGCGTACTGGTAACAGTAGCTTTCGAGCTGCTGGATGTCCTCCTCTCTTTCCGACCGGTATAACTGCCTTACCCGGTATAAATTGGGTGCTTCCACCGGGATCTTGATAAACAGGCATTTCACGATGTTTTCATCGAGGCTGAAATTGGATGGATTTTCATCGAAGTATTCCTGAACTTCCTCCCATATGATAACCGTGTCGAGTTTCTGGGCAACAAGGTGCTGTTCATACTTATAGATCAGCAGGGAAGATCGGTATTCATCCAGCTGTTCGCTAACATCCTTCTGTTCTCCTGTGAGGTTCAGCTCTGCCTTCTGGAGGATTACCTGCTTTTTGACCCATTTGTCCACATAGTTCTGGAGGATCATCGCACTGTCGGCCGCAGACACATTTTCCGGGAATATATCGTGAATGTCGGAAAGATACAGGGTTTTCTCATACACCCGAGCAAGGGGTTTTTCCCGGTTCCGGTTTTCGAGGCCTGTGCAGGAAACCAATCCCGCGGACAATATGAATAAAACGAGTATCCTTCCCATGATCTATTTTATCCGGGACAGCAGTTCCTCGTTCACATGTACCGGGTACTTGGCCCTGAGGCTCTTTATCCATTCCTTCTCCAAATGGTTCTGGTAATCGGCGGTTACCAGTCCCCTGCACTCATCCAGTTCCTTGATCGATGGTCTCAGGATTTTATTATTGTACAGGAATACGGTTTTCCCTTTCTCGGTCTGTACGTCCGAAACCCTGTCGGACCAGTCCATCTTGTCAACCTGGGGACGGTCACCTGCTTCAAACTTCCTGTGTTCGAATGACAGGCAGCTGCTGTCGTTGAATTCCCGGAAGGCCGCGGATTGAATCTCTTCCGGTGTCATTTTCTTGTTTTTGGGATCGTTCAGAAGCCCCATTGCATAGCCGGCAACTGCTTCGTCCCGGCAGGTGTATAGGGTTGCATCCATCCGTTTTTCCCACTGGTAGTCGTTCTTATGCTCGTTGTAAAAGGCTGTGAGTCCCACGCTGTCCTCCACTGCTTTCGTCCACACCATTTTGTCGGTAAGGTCGAACAGGAGAATCCCGTCGTGGTATTCCTGCACCAGGTGCCTGAATTCCGGATATTTGTCCGGCAGCCGGTCTTCCTCGTACTGAAGCACTTCGGCTTCAACGAATTTCTTGTATTGGTTGTTGACCAGGACCTCGATGTTCATCTTGCGTCCTCCCTGGTTTGCCGCCAGGTAGTCGGCAAAGTCAGCCTGGGATATTTTCCGTTCACCGATCGTAAAGAGGGTGCCGTTCAGTTGGGATGCCCTTTCCGGGTCCCATGCGCGGGTAAAAAAGGTGGTATCCACGATATCATAGAAAACCTTCAGGTTCGCAAGGTTCTCGCTGAAATTGTTCTTGTCCTTGATCCGTTCGATCATAGCCGCCCTGCTGTAGGCAATGCGGTCGGATTTCATAACGGAGTTCTGCAGGTCTGCTTTGACGGCCTCAAAATCTTCGAAAGTCTTCCGGTCGAGGAGCTTGATGATATGCCATCCGAATGCGGTCTTTATGGGTTTGCAGATGTCACCGATTTCCTGTAAGGCAAAACCGGCATCTTCAAATTCGGGAACCATGCGACCGGTCCCAAACCACGGCAGTTCACCTCCCCGGCCGGCCGATCCCCTGTCCTCGGAGTATTTCCTGGCCATTTCTGCAAAGTCCTTTCCGGCTTCCAGGCTGTCGTAAAGCCGGTCGATCTTGACTTTTGCCTCGGTTTTTTCCTCATCCGTCATGGATTCCGGGACCATGACCATGATATGCGCAACCTGTATTTCACCGCGGGCGGGTCTTTCATCGATCAGCTTGATAAGATGGTAGCCAAAACGTGTGCGGACCGGCATGGAAATAGCCCCTTTGGGCGTGGTGTAGCATCCTGTCTCAAAGGGATAGACCATACGGAAAACGCTGAACCAGCCCAGGTCTCCGGCATTGTTTTTCGCGGAGGGGTCGTCCGAATAAGCTTTTGCCATGGCCCCGAAATCCTCCCCGTCCAGTATCCTTTGCCGGATTTCCATGGCTTTCTCGTAGATCTTTGCTGTATCCTCGGGCGAAGCGTATTCGCTCATGCGGATCATGATGTGGCCGACATGAACGTCTTTCTGTGCCCTTTCGAAGGCTTCCCTTACGAGCTTATCAACTTCCTCCTGGTCGTTCAGGTAAGGTTTGGCGAGTTGTTTCCTGTACCCGTTGAATTCACGTTTGAATGCAGCGGTCGTATCCAGTCCCAGTTCCTCGGCTTCAATTACCTTCAGCTTGAAGTTAATGAAAAGCTCAAGGTATTCCTCTACGGACTGCTGTTCGAGTGCCGTATTGCTGTTGTTCTTATGGTAGATCCTTTCGAATTCTTCCACGGTGATGTTACGGTCGTCGATCGTCATCAGTATGTCATCTTCCTTATCCTGGGCAGCCAGAATCGTTGAAATCATTGACAATGCCAGGAACAAATAGTGCAATTTCTTCATGGGTTATACTGTTTTTGATTACTGGTTATACAAACGTGAATTATCGGATAATATTACCGGCTGTAGTTAGGTGCCTCACGGGTTATGGTCACATCGTGCGGGTGGCTTTCCACGATGCCCGAATGGGTGATCTTGACGAATTTTGCATCCTGGAGCTTGTCGATGGTCTGGGCACCGCAATAGCCCATCCCGGCTCTCAGTCCCCCAATCAACTGGTAAACCACCTCGGAAAGAGTCCCTTTGTAAGGTACCCTGGCGGCGATTCCCTCCGGGACCAGTTTGTTGATGTCGTCCTCCACGTCCTGGAAGTACCGGTCCTTCGATCCCTTCTGCATGGCCTCGATCGATCCCATGCCCCGATAGGACTTGTATTTTCTTCCGTTGTAAATGATGGTTTCGCCCGGTGATTCCTCCACGCCGGCAAACAGGGAACCCGCCATGATGGAGTTCGCCCCGGCGGCCAGTGCCTTTACGATGTCTCCCGAGTACCGGATTCCCCCGTCGGCAATGATCGGGATACCCGAACCCCGGAGGGCTTGGGCTACATCGTATATGGCTGTCAGCTGCGGGATACCCACACCGGCGATGATGCGGGTGGTGCAAATGGAACCCGGCCCGATACCGACCTTAACGGCATCCGCGCCCGCTTTCGCCATATCTTTTGCCGCTTCTGTAGTGCCGATGTTGCCCAGGATGATATCGATCCGGTCCGTCAGCTTCCGGGCGCGTCTAAGGGTTTCCATCACGCCCTGGGAGTGCCCGTGCGCCGTGTCTATGATGACGGCATCCACGCCCGCATCCACCAGAGCCTGGATCCGTTCCTCCGTGTCCATTGCTACCCCGACGGCGGCGGCCACGCGCAGTCGCCCCTTCTCGTCCTTGCAGGAGTTCGGGCGATCTTTGGATTTGGTGATGTCCTTATAGGTGATCAGTCCGATCAGGGTATTGTCTCCGTCCACCACGGGAAGCTTTTCGATCTTGTGTTTTTGCAGGATCTCGGCAGCTTTCACCAGGTCTGTCTTTTGTTTCGTGGTGATGATTCCGTTGCTGGTCATGACCTCCTTGACGGGGCGGTTCATGCGGGTTTCAAAACGAAGATCCCGGTTGGTGACGATTCCGATCAACTTCTGTTTCTTATCTACAACCGGGATCCCTCCGATCTTGTATTCCTGCATCAGATTCAGTGCATCCGCGATCGTTCCCTCCTGGTGCATGGTGATGGGATCCACGATCATGACGTTCTCGGCTCGCTTGACTTTTTTAACGTGCCGGGACTGCTCCTCGATCGACATGTTCTTGTGGATCACTCCGATTCCACCCTCCCTTGCGATGGCGATGGCAAGCGTGTCCTCCGTTACGGTATCCATCGCAGCCGAGACGATGGGTATCTTTAACTGGATGTTCCGGGAAAAGGCTGTATGCAGGCTTACTTCCCTGGGCATGACCGTGGAATGGGAGGGGACGAGCAGAACGTCGTCGAAGGTCAGGCCTTCTGATTTGATCTTTTCTTCCTGGAAAGACATACACGGTGTTTTTGATGCATTTTAAATTGTGCGAAAATACAAAAAAAATAGCGATATTGGACATAGATGAGAACAGTTATCCGGCACTTCTTGACATTAACTGCCGGATGCATTTATTCCATCCACATGGCGCGTCCCTGATAATGAACAGTGCATGAATATCTACCAGCAGATCCTCACCCGGTACTGGGGCTATTCCGATTTCAGGCCCGTGCAGGAAGACATCATTAAATCCGTTGCTGCCGGGCACGATACCCTGGGTCTCCTTCCGACCGGAGGGGGGAAGTCCGTCACCTTCCAGGTACCCACCCTGGCAGGGGAGGGGATGTGCCTGGTCATAACCCCCCTGATCGCCCTGATGAAGGACCAGGTTGAAAAACTGAACCAGATGGGCATACGTGCCATCGCACTGCATTCCGGCCTTTCACGAGAAGAGATCGACGTTGGACTGAACAATGCGGTATACGGGGGTTTTAAATTCCTCTATGTTTCCCCCGAAAGGCTCTCCACAGAAATTTTCCGCGTACGTTTGCCGCAGATGAATATAAGCCTTGTAGCCGTTGATGAAGCCCACTGCATTTCCCAGTGGGGATATGACTTCCGGCCTTCCTATCTTAGGATAGCCAGCCTGAGGGATCAGATTCCCGGCGCGCCCTTCCTTGCACTGACGGCCACCGCGACCAGGGAGGTTGTGGACGACATACAGCAAAAGCTGAAATTCCGAGAAAAGAACGTACTGCGTGCAAGCTTTGAGAGAAAGAACCTGGCCTATACGGTCCGGCAGGTGGAGGACAAGGAGCGCTACCTGCGTGACCTGCTGCAACGTCTGCCGGGGTCGGGCATCATTTATGCCCGGAGCCGGAAAAAAACCCGGGAGCTTTCCGAGATATTGCGGAAGAACAAAATCTCATGTGATTATTATCATGCGGGACTCAGCCCGGATTCCCGGAGCCGGAAACAGACGGAATGGATGAGCGGCCGGACCCGGGTGATCATTGCCACCAATGCCTTCGGGATGGGAATTGACAAGGCGGATGTGCGCTTTGTGATCCATGTGGACATGCCGGATTCCATCGAGGCTTACTTCCAGGAAGCGGGACGGGCGGGAAGAGACCACAAGCGGGCCCATGCGATCCTTCTGTATTCCCCTGCAGACAAGACCTCTGCAGCGAAAAGGGTGGAAATGAACTACCCGGAGATCGACCGGATCAAGCAAATCTACCGTGCGCTCGGGAATTACTACCAGCTTCCCGTCGGTTCGGGGAAAAACCAGGTGTTTGACTTCAACGTGGCCGATTTTGCCGGTCGTTACAAGCTTTCCATCCTGGCCATATACAGCAGCCTGAAGTTCCTGCAACTGGAAGGCTATCTTGAACTGACCGATGAAATTTTCAATCCATCCAAGATCAAGTTCCTTGTAAACCGGGAAGAGCTTTACCAGTTCCAGATCTCGAACGAGGATTTCGATGCTTTCATCAAGCTGGTACTCCGGTCCTATACGGGCGTCTTCACGGACTTTGTCACCGTATATGAAGAATCACTGGCAAGGCAGGCAGGAGTAAAGTCGGAAATAATCGTGCGCTATCTGCAACGCTTGAACTCCATGGGAATCATCCGCTATATTCCACAGAAGAAAACACCCGTTATCATTTTTACCGAAGAGAGACTGGACATCAAATCCCTCCACATCAGCAGGGAGCACTACCTGGACCGCAGGAAGCAGTATGCAGCCAGGCTGGACGCCATGCTGGACTATGCTTCCGGGACACAACGTTGCCGCAGCCTTTACCTGCTTGCGTATTTCGGGGAAAAGGGCCAGCGGAAATGCGGTCACTGCGATGTCTGCATGCAGGAAAAAGAACTGGACCTTCCGAAATTCGAATTCGATTACATCGAGGACAAGATCCGGCAAAAGCTTGAGAAGCAGCCCATGCTGATGGATGACCTGGTCCGTGAACTCGGGGGATCCGAGGAAAAAAGCATCCGGGTGCTTCGCTGGCTGATCGATCAAAATGTGGTGCAGCGGCTTCTCGATGAAAGGCTCTCCTGGGAGGGATAGATACCGCCGCTACAACGCTTGCGCGTCGTCAGGCGGCTTGTATCTATCCCTCCCAGTCGTTTATTACCCACCTTTGCGATGCAGCACCGGTTTCCATATGTCCCTGAGTTTTCCTTACTTTGTGGGCGCAAAAATTTCATGTACCGCTCCACCATTGACACCGAAGAGCTTAAGAAGCTGCCAAAGGGAGTTTTCGAGGGGGAGATCCACCTGATCGACAATGCCGCCGGTGTGAGGAAATACCTTCCGGTGATCCGGAAGGAGCATCTGCTGGGTTTTGATACGGAGACCAGGCCTGCCTTTAAAAAAGGCCGGAGAAACCGGATTTCCCTGTTGCAATTTTCCACGGAATTCCATGCCTTCCTTTTCCGCGTCGGAATCCTGGGGCTCCCAGACAGCCTGGTCCGACTGTTGGAAGATGAACATGTACGAAAGGTCGGCGCTGCCGTTCGCGATGACCTGATTGAACTGCAGGCACTACGGAAGTTCAAACCGGGAGGTTTTCTGGATCTGCAGAAATACGTTGAGGCTTTCGGCATCGAGAACAAGGCTGTGGCTAGAATGACCGGCATCGTGCTTGGCTTCCGGATCTCCAAATCACAGCAGCTTTCCAACTGGGATGCAGATGTGCTGACTAAGGCCCAGAAAGTATACTCGGCTACGGATGCCTGGGTCTGTTACCGCATTTATGCCGAATTGCAGAAACACGTCGCCCGATGAACCAACCCGTCAAAATTGTCCTCAAATCAGGCAAGGATCAGAGCGTGAAAAGATACCATCCCTGGATCTTTTCCGGGGCCATCAAGAAAATCTACGGCGATCCTTTCGAAGGGGATATCGTGCAGATATTTTCGAACCGGGACGAATTCCTGGGAAGCGGCCATTACCAGGATGCCTCGATTGCGGTCCGGATCCTGTCCTTCCACGAACGGGAGATCGGGGACGCCTTTTTCCTCGACCGGCTCCGGGACGCAGCCCGGGCAAGGTCCGCGCTCGGATTGCTGGATGATACGCGGACGAATGCTTTCAGGCTGGTCAATGCGGAGGGGGACGGGCTTCCGGGACTGATCGTCGATTATTACAACGGGGCGGCGATCCTCCAGTTCCATTCCATCGGGATGCATCGAAGCAGGGATGTCCTGCTGGGCGGATTGAAGGAGGTTCTCGGCGAACGGCTCACCACCGTTTACGACAAAAGCGATTCCACCCTTCCAGCCCGGTATGCTTCAACCCTTGAAAATGAATACCTGCTTGGCGGACCGGGAACCTGCGAGGTGAATGAATACGGATACCGGTTCCGGGTGGACTGGGAACGGGGACAGAAAACGGGTTTTTTCATCGACCAGCGGGAAAACCGTAAGCTTTTATCGGTCTATGCGAAAGGCAGGAAGGTACTGAACCTATTCGGTTACACCGGAGGTTTCTCGGTATATGCCAGAGGGGCAGGGGCGGATCTGGTGCATACCGTCGACAGTTCGGTTCATGCCATCGAAATGGCGGAACAGAACATGCGGCTGAACTTCGGGGAAGACACCAGGCACAAGGGAATTGCGGCCGATGCCTTTGAATACCTGGCATCCCGCGGTGAGGAGTACGATCTGGTGATCCTCGATCCGCCGGCATTTGCCAAGCATCACAACGTGCTGCAGAATGCCCTCCTGGGTTACAAGAAACTGAACGCAGGTGCCCTGTCCACGATACGTCCGGGTGGGATTCTGTTCACCTTCTCCTGCTCACAGGCCGTTAGCAGGGAAAACTTCCGGAAATCCGTTTTTACCGCCTCTGCCAATACGGGAAGGCGGATCCGCATCCTACACCAGCTCTCGCAGCCGGCCGACCACCCGGTCAGCATCTACCACCCGGAAGGGGAATACCTGAAAGGCCTGGTGCTTTTAGTGGATAGAGAAACCTTGGATGACAATTGAGAAAAAAACCTATTTTTGCATCGAGCTTACTTTAACACAACAGAAATGAAGACCATGAAGAAACTTATTGTAATTGCAGTGCTGGCCCTGTTCGGCTTTCAGTTCAGTCATGCCCAGGAAATCGGGGTCCGGTTCGGTAATGTCGTGGGTAACTGGGCAGCCGTGGACCTGGCCTGGGCATTCAACAAGGGAAGGATCCATGCGGACGTATCTTTTGGAAACGGTGTGGGGGCCGAGGCCCTGTATGATTTCCTCTACGGAAGGCTGGGGGATGAAAACCTTTATTATTACGTCGGCATCGGCGCATATACCTGGATCGGTGACCCGTTCGGACTGGGCGTCCCGTTTGAAGGGGGACTCGAATACCGGTTCGGTTCGGTTCCGTTGGCCCTGGGAATGGACTGGCGTCCTGCATTCCAGATTATCGATAATACCGATTTCTACTTCGACCGGTTCGGGCTGAATTTTAGATACGTGTTCTGAGCAGGAAGGTCCGATATAAATTCCTGAAATACCCTGAAGGAAAAAGGTTCTCATAAGGAGGACCTTGACGGAATTGTTTTTATATTTTTACATGCGGAAACGAATCCACGTGAGGGAATCCTGCAAATACCTGTGCCTGTTCCTTGCCGTTCATCTGATCTTTTCGCCGGTTCTGCAGGGAGTACATCGTTTCGTAGATCATCACCAGGTCCCGAGGCAGGCTGATGCCGCAAGCGAAATACTTTTGGAAAGTCACGGCTGTGAGGATTGCCCGCTGTGCCGTTTTGAGTTTGTCGTTTATATACCTTCGGATGATCCCGATCCGGAAGGACCTGCTCCCCCTGCCCCAGAGTGGCATCCCGGATTCCCCGTCCGGTTTGCCGGCTTTTTTAACGGATGTTACATAAGCCTCAGGGCTCCTCCTTCAGAGGCCTGATCCAGACTGCTGAAACCATTTCTTATTTCCAAACACCCGTCTCTATGAGGGAATTTGTCTGTTATATACTCTTGTGGATCTTCATTACCATTCCGGCCCGGGCGCAGCCGGGGGGAAACCTCCAGGGCAGGGTGCTCGACGAGGCAGGAATCCCCATGGTCGGAGCCAATGTATACCTGCCCCAGCTGGAACGCGGAACCGTATCCGATACAAACGGAGGCTTCCTGCTGGAGGGACTTCCGCCCGGGACCTACATACTCCAGGTATCCTTCATGGGGCATGAAACCCATGTGCAGCGCATCGCCACAGGCTCCGGGTTCGTTACGGTCATCCTCTCGCCCGGCCTGATCACCGGCGATGAGGTGGTCATTTCAGGAGGCCGGCATTCCACACAACACCGCAATGCCATTAAGATCGAGATGATCCCGGCCAGCCGGATGGAAAGGGAGGGATATGTGAACCTGATCGATGGGATTGCATCCCTCCCGGGGGTGGATCTGCTCAGCAGGGGAGGTGCGGTTTCATCCCCCGTTATCCGGGGCCTGTCAACTTCAAATATCCTGGTGCTTGTCAACGGATTCCGGATGGAGAATTACCAGTTTTCAGCCAACCATCCCTATTTGGTGGATGAAGGGGGACTCGAGCAGGTGGAAGTCATCAAGGGCCCCGCATCCCTGCTGTACGGATCCGATGCGATCGGGGGGGTGATCAACCTGGTGGAAGAGAAACCTGCGGACCCCGGCTCCGTCGCCGGGGATGCCCGAATGAAATATTTCGGCAATACGGCCGGAATCGAAGGCGGACTGGGAGTAAAGGGAAACATGGGACCGCTGGTATGGGGTCTGGGGGGAGCCTGCCGCAGCCATATGGATTATACCGATGGAAAGGGAGAAAGGGTCGTCAATTCCCGTTTCAACAGCGGCAGCATGAAGACCCATGCCGGGATAAGGACCGCCAGATCCATGCACAGGCTGCATTATGAATACCAGAAGTGGAAACCTGGAATGGCCGGTGAGGAAGCCGGAAACCTGGTCGGAGTAAACAGCCGGGAAAATGAATTCTGGTACCAGGACCTGGACAATCATTTACTGATGTTCCGGAACCGGTTCTTCCTTGACCCCTTCAAACTTCAGGTAAATTTGTCATACCAGCACAACCGGCGCATGCTGATTACGGATGAGCCGGAATCTCCTGCAGTACACATGAGATTGAACACCTTTTCCTATGAAGCCAGAAGCAACATGGTTTCCAGCGATAAATCAGAGTTTTGCCTGGCCTTTCAGGGAATGTCCCAGTCCAATCGGAACCGGGAAGCTCCCAACCGGGTGCTGCCCGATTACTTTATGAATGACCTGGCCCTATTCGGGATGTACCAGCATGATTTTCCGGACCAGGTACATTTTCAGGTGGGCCTGCGAATGGACAACCGCTTCCTGAACGTTCCGGAGCAGGAGAAATCATCTCACTCACACAGCGATAATCACGCAGAGAATGATTCGGCCCAAACGGAAGACCGCATGCCGGAACTCGACCGGTATTACGGAAATGTGAGCGCTTCGATCGGGATTACCTGGGAATTAGCGGAGGGCTTGCTGTTCCGGGGAAACATCGCCTCGGCCTACCGTGCCCCGAGTATCGCGGAACTCACACAGGACGGAGAACATGGACTCCGGTACGAGCAGGGGAACCGGGACCTTCGTTCACAGCGCAATTATGAGCTTGATGCCAGTTTTCATATCCACAGGGAGATCATACTCCTCGACCTGGCCGCCTTTTACAACTTCATCCATGATTACATTTACCTGGGACATACCCTGGATACCACCGATGAAGGCATGCCGGTGTACCGTTATCTCCAGGGTGACGCCCGGATTTACGGATTCGAATGCGTACTCGAGGTGCTTCCGGTCCCATGGCTCAGCATAAAGGCGGCCTATAACCAGACACGGGGTGAACTGGTCTCCACGGGAAACCTTCCCTTTATCCCGCAGAACCGTCTGCGTTCCGAAATCCGCTGGCAGCCGGTCCGCCTGCTTAAAAAAGCAGGACTGTACCTTAAGATCGGATCGGAACTTGCCCTGGCACAGCATCATCCCTCGGCCAATGAACAGCCATCGGATGCCTATCACCTGCTTCATGCCGGTGCGGGCATATCGGCTTCCCTGGGAAACAGGTCCATTACCTTTGACCTGATGGTGAACAACATTCTCAATACAGCTTACACGGATCATTTATCCGTGTTAAGGGACCAGGGATATTACAACCGGGGAAGGAACATCACCCTTTCCCTGATGCTTCCGTTTCGATTCCCTAAGGCACCTTGATAGCAAAACTATTTATATATTTGTTTATACCCGATAAGCAAATGCTGTGAACAAGAACCGACTTACCCGGTCCAGCAACCGGATCATTGCCGGTGTCTGTGCCGGACTTGCTGAATGGCTGGGCTGGGACACCGCCCTGGTGCGGATCCTTTTTCTGATCCTGACCCTTTTCAGCGCAGGATTCCCCGGGATTCTTGCTTACATCATCCTGTGGATCGTAATGCCGGAAGAAAACCATTATTAACTGATTCCAAACATATGAAAACCACTATTTTTATCACCCGGAAAGGACTGGTGCCCACGCTCCTGCTAATCCTGGGAGCCTCGTGCCAGCAAGCCCCCAAAACAACCGACATGAAACCGCCCACCGCAGAAAAGATCGAGAAGGAACTCATCATTCACGGACATACCCGGATCGATCCGTATTACTGGCTCCGGGAACGGGAGAACCCGAAGGTGATCGAATACCTCGAAGCGGAGAATGCCTATAATGACGCCATGCTGAAGGATACCGAGAAACTCAAGCAAAAACTGTATGATGAAATCGTGGGCAGGATCAAGAAAGACGATTCCAGCGTCCCGTATTTGGACAACGGTTACTATTACTACACCCGATATGAGGAAGGCAAGGAGTATGCGTTCCGTTGCAGAAAGAAAGGCAGCCTGGATGCAGCCGAGGAGATCCTGCTCGACGAGAACGAACTGGCGAAGGGGCATGATTACTTTGCTATCGGAGGATTTTCCGTAAGCCCGGACAACACCCTGATGGTTTACGGGGTGGACACGGTCAGCCGCCGGAAATACACCCTCTACGTCAAGAACCTGGTAACGGGGGAACTGTATGCCGAAACCATCCCGACCACCGTGGGATATGCGGCCTGGGCCAATGATAATAAGACCATTTTCTATACCCGTAAGGACGAGGAAACCCTTCGCAGCGACAAGATATACAAACACGTGCTGGGAACGCCGGTCAGCCAGGATCCCCTGGTTTACTTCGAGGAGGATGAGACCTATAATGCCTACGTTTATAAGTCGAAGTCGGACCGGTACCTGATCATCGGGTCTTCCAGCACCCTTTCCGATGAGTACAGGATCCTGGACGCGGACCAACCGGACGGGGAATTCCGGGTATTCCAGGAGAGGGAGAGGGGACTCGAATATTCCATCGGGCATTTCGGTAATTATTTTTACATCGTGACCAACCTGGACGCCAAAAATTTCCGCCTGATGAAGACCCCGGTCAGCGCAACCCCGAAGGAGAACTGGGAAGAGGTTATCCCGCACCGGGAAGACGTTTACCTGTCAGACATAGAGCTTTTCAATGAATTCCTTGTGGTGGCCGAGCGGAAAGAGGGACTGATGAACCTGCGGGTCATTTCATGGGATACGGGAGAAGAGCATTACCTTGATTTCGGGGAGGAGGTCTATGTAGCTCGCATTTCGGTGAACCCGGAATTGGATACTAAAATCCTGCGATACGCATACTCTTCCCTCACGACGCCCAATTCCACCTTCGACTATAATATGGAGACCCGGGAGAAAAAGCTGATGAAGCAGGAGGAAGTGCTCGGGGGATTCGAATCTGCCAATTACGAAACCCACCGCCTGTATGCGATAGCAGACGACAGCACCATGATCCCCATGTCCGTAGTATACCGCAAGGGATTGGTGAAGGACGGGAAGAATCCATGCCTGTTATACGGATACGGATCCTACGGGCATACCATCGAACCCTACTTCAGGTCACCCCTGCTGAGCCTTCTTGACCGGGGATTCGTCTATGCGATCGCCCATATCCGCGGCGGACAGATCAACGGCAGGCAGTGGTACGAGGACGGCAAGCTTTTCAAGAAAATGAACACCTTCACGGATTTCAACGACTGCGCCGAATTCCTCATCTCGGAGAAATACACATCCCCGGACCTGCTCTTTGCCCAGGGCGGAAGCGCCGGGGGACTTCTGATGGGTGCGGTCGTAAACCTCCAGCCGGAACTTTACAAGGGGATCGTGGCCGACGTTCCCTTCGTCGATGTGGTCACCACCATGCTGGACGACGACATCCCATTAACGACCTCGGAATTCGACGAATGGGGCGATCCCAAGCAGAAGGATTATTACGAATACATGCTCAGCTATTCCCCCTACGACAACGTGGAAGCCAAGGATTACCCCAACATGCTGGTTACGACCGGACTACATGATTCCCAGGTACAGTACTGGGAACCTGCCAAGTGGGTGGCCAAGCTGAGGGACATGAAGACGGACGACAACCTGCTGCTTCTTCATACCAACATGGAAGCAGGGCATGGAGGGCAGTCGGGACGCTTCCGCCGGTACCGCGAAACCGCCATGGAATATGCATTCATGCTGAAGCTGGCAGGGATCAGCAAGTAGGGAGGGACCGTCATGAGGATTCGTACCGCTGCGTCCGGGTCCTCCGCCGGAATACATAGATGCCCGAAAGGATAACCGCTTCCCCCAGGCTAAAAAGCCACCAGTTGAACCTGCGGGGAACGTACTGGTGGACCAGGTCATAGATCCGGCTGCCGGGGAGGGTCCAGATATCCCGGAAACTGAGCCTCTCAAGAACGAAACCGGAGTAATCCCATGTAAAGGCCGCGACCAGGACCAGTGATCCGATGACAAGCAGGATCCAGCTGAGCCGCGTAATGCGAATAGAAGGCGCAGGATGGCCGGAGGTTCCGGTCACGATCATCAGGGAGAACAGGATCATGGTGGCGGAGACGATCAGGGGGGTGATTACGGGACCGGTCCACGTAAGCGGCAGGAGAAACAGCACGTCCCAGGTAAGCAGGGAGCCCGGCCATCCGATCAGGAGCTGTAAAAAGACGTAATAAAATATATCCCAGACGGCAAAAGCATACAGGAACCAGGCGAAGCGCTCCGCCAGCGACCTTCCCGCGAGCACACCGACCGTCAGCAGCATGACCAGGGTGGCCAGCTCCCGGAGGATCTCCGTCCAGACCAGGTCCGGCCGCACCGGAGAAAGGGGAAATTCAAACCCCCCGGGATAAAGTATGTCCCTCAGGTAGATAACCACCGCACTTTCCAGAAGTCCCATGGCAACGGCAAACAGGGAAAGGATCAGCAGGATTTTCCGGGTGTGTGGTTCCATTTTCATGTCCGGCGCCGTTCAAACAGATACGGCTTATTTGACCTGTATATAAATTAACGGTTTTATCCGCACAAACCCTATACAGATCCGCTTATATTCGCAGATTTTTTATATTTTGACACACATCCCCTTTCAAGATTCAATGGCAAACCTGCTGCTCACAGAGAAATGCGTAAGGTCCTGCCCGTATTGCTTCGCACAGCAACATATGGACGGCGCGGAGAACGAAATGATGGACTGGGAAGACCTGATTTACATCGCGGACTTGCACGAGGCATCAGGCAAGCACGCCATCGCGCTGCTCGGGGGGGAACCCACCCTTCACCCGGAGATCACGGAGTTCAGCCTTTACCTTCTGGAACGTGGCTTTCACGTGAATATCTTTACCTGCGGAATTATATCTGATGCACAATTCGAACGCATGGCAAAGCATCTGGCCCCGGTCCATCCCGACCGGATCTCATTTGTCTGCAATCTTAACCACCCGGATCTTTCCAGCGAGAAAGAAAAAGAAAAGATAGACCGTTTTCTCAAGGTTTTCGGCCATCTGACCGTCCCCGGTTTCAATGTGTATAAACCGGAGTTCGACATGGATTTTATCATCCAGTATGTCAACCGCTACGGGATGATCAGGCATATCCGCCTGGGACTCTGCCATCCCATTGTCGGGGAGCAGAACGAGTACGTGGCCCTGGAGGACTTGAAGGCAATGGCCCGGTGCCTGATGTCCTATATCCCGGTGCTTGAGAAATTCAGGATCAAACTGGGTTTCGATTGCGGGATGCCCATGTGCCTGTTCGACGAGGATCAGCTGGGAAGGCTTTACAAGCTGAACGGGGGACTGGTAAAGTTCAGCTGCGGACCGGCCCTGGATATCGGACCCGACATGATGATCTGGTCCTGTTTCCCCCTGTCGAACTACCAGCGTAAATCCATCTACGATTTTGATTCCATGAACGATATCGGGGCCTATTACGAGCACCTGCACCATCGCATCCGTACGGAAGTCGGGGGTATTTTCGAGGAATGCGATGACTGCAAATACCGGGAAGAACGGCTCTGTGCCGGGGGCTGCCTTGCCCATATCCTGACCCGCTTCCAGCACGAACCCAGGATCCGCCTTAAGGAGGTATACCCATGAGCAGGAAGATGCTGGTAATGGACTATCACGCAGAGCTGGTCAGCCGGATGGAGAAACAGCTCCTCGCGGTGCGGCTTGACCGGCCGGAAATGGTTCATCCGGCCAGCAACCATGTGAACGAACGGAATACCCTGTTCTGCATCCTTTACGAGCACCGGGGCACCCTGGCGGACATGCCCCTTTCGGCGGCCTGGGAAAACATCCCCATCGCAGTATTTGTCCAGGGCATGGGTGATTTTACCGGGATCACCGGCCGCCTGCCCCTGTTGCGCAAGATGAACCTCAAGGTCTATATGTCCTCCGCAAGGCAGGACAGCTACAGGGAACTGAAGATCCTGGCATCCCTGGGCGTACACGGCTGCCTGATCATTGATCCGGAGGCGGTGGAATGGAGCCGGGTTTCGGACCTGATGCATTATGTTATATACTCCCGGACGCGGCATGCGAATATCGACCCGTTCAACTATATCGTAAAGAACCATAAGAAAGATTCAAGGACCGATTATGGCTAT